>PMWA01000044.1 GCA_003166335.1 Methanobacterium sp.
TTCCTTAGTTATTCCCGGCATCTATAGCATATTATTCTAACTCTTATTGTGACAAGGGGGATAATTTTTGATAAATGAAGTTCATTTTAAAGTTCAAATAAATACAATTTAAGTAATAGTTAAAAAAAAAATTAAGTTTCTAAAATGAATGCCAGCAAGCGTAGAAATAGTAAACCTTTTTCTAGTGGAATTTCAATTTAATAATAATAAAACAGATTTCAATGAAAATCAATTACTTAAGAATAATATGATTTTTATAAAAAAAATATTTGTTATAAATAGTGGGGGGAAGTTATTGAAAGATCAACAGGGAACTATTTTCAGACCGGAACAGGATTATTATGAGTTTGCAGGAATTTTATTAGTAATAGGATGCTTGCAATTTCTTTTGGCTGTTAACTTAGCTGAAACACTGTTTCCAGGATATAGTATTTATGGTAATACTCTCAGCGATCTGGGAGGTACAATACCAGCAGTAGAGCCATCAGCTATTATTTTCAACCTCAGCATTATCCTCCTGGGAATTTTATTCCTGACAGCAGTTTATTTAATCGTGAAAAGTGGAGGATGTCGTTTTTTCTCATCTGGCTTGGCTATTTCAGCTATTTGTATAATATGTGTGGGATTATTTCCCGAATACACCTTAAACACCCATTTAACCTTCTCGTGGGCAACATTCATCTTTATAAGTTTAACCGTCCTATCCAGTTACCGACTGGGCCTCAACGTCCCCATGATCATAATATCAATCATAACTGGATTAATCGCCCTAATAACCTTTTTAATAGTTGTTATAGGTGGAAGTAATAATATCATAACTCCATATCTTGGTGGGGGTGGCACTGAAAGGATCATTGTCTATCCAGTCGTCCTATACATTCTTGCTTTAGGAGGTTATCTCAGCAGCCGCGGGAAAGATTGGGTTAAGATCAGATCTTGATAAATTGCACTGGTCCTATACATTTATTATATTATTAATAATGAATCATGGATGAATAAGGATTCTATGAGTTCTGATAATTATTCATCCTATTTTTATTTAAATCCCTTCTCTAGTAATGAAGTAGCTTCGTTTAAACCTTCCTGTATACCTATTCCTTTAAATGATATGTTCCAAAGTCCTGATTCATAAGGAAACAAAAAATTGTTGAAACAGATCAAATCGTTAATTTAACAGTGAGTAATGATGGAGTCACTGAAATGTTACTAGATACTCCGGAACAAATAGAAATTTCACTTGACTATTCTTAAATTATAAAGGAGAAACATCATATGTACCAGGAGATAACATTGTAGCTTAAGGTCAAGTTGATACAATCACTGTATATGACATTAAAAAGCATTTTTTTTAAAAATCAGTTTATATAGAAAAAACTTAAACTTCTAAATAAATGGTTAAAAAAAAATTTGATAATTTATGTCTAGTAAAAATTGAAATACTAAATTTGAATATTAGTTTTACTGATCTAATTAATAATTAATAGTCCCCCCCAAAATAAAGTTTTTTTTATTTTTCTGCTTCCATTATTTCGAAACCGGATTTTTCATACATTATAATAGTAGATTCCCATTCATCTTCGCACATTTTTATATCGTCTAGTCTGCATAGCATTCTTTGTTCTTGTGCATCGTAAAAGCAGTGTTCTGTATCAATCCAGTAGAACGATAAACCTATTTTAACTTCAAAGCTTTTCTTTAAAAATAGAATATCTGGTATTTCTAAATCTCTTCCTAGTAAGTATTCATTAATTACCTTAGTAGATTCTTTATCACTTACTTCTACTCTGCGTTCTACCCATACTCTCATAAATTTTACACCACATATTATTTTGATTCCAGTAACTTAGATCTGAGTTTTTATAACCTTAATACTCTATTTCTTCAGTATTACTATTNNAGTTTTTGATTAGCTTTTGATGAGAGGAATAATGTCACTACTGTTGCTGCTTTAATATTTTGATTAAAAAAGTTTCCCCAAATAACTTTAACTTTCTGATTTACGCCAAAAATTATTATCATAAGTTTAGACCAGAAGTATCTGAGTGGATCTGCTTCGATTCCAATTGCATTTGCTTTATATGTTCTAGCTGCTTCTATGATGATTCTTCCATCACCGGATCCTAAATCGTATACTAGATCCTTTGAGTTAACTTCTACCATTTCTAACATTTTTCTAACTAATTTTTTTGAGGTGGGTTCCCATCCTGCTCCGATGATATCTGTCCAGATAACCCAAAAAACAAAGAATACTGCTATAGCAACTATAATTAGAAGTAAAGTGGATATTGTTATCACATTTCAGCCTATTTATCATATTTTTTTTTATATTTATAAAAATAATTTTATTAACATTCTTTTTATTTAATAAGGCTTTGAGTAATATTAGTTAATATATATTAATCTACATTTAATTTATCTTAAAAAAAAAATTTTTAGTATTTGTGGTTCAAGTCATTGTCTCTTTTAGAATATAGTAAACCATGGATTGAATATCATTGGGTAGTATTCCTTCGATGTAATCATATCCATTATTTAGAAGGACCAAGTCGGGTCTGGCTACTCCTGTAAATGATGTTGGATCGAAATTGTCATCATGTGCACGTGTTAACCAGCTTAAACCAGTTATTCTAACACTTGAGGTACTTAACAATAATGTGAAGACTTTACGTCCGCCTTTAATACTGTTATACCAATTACCAGCTTGTTCAACTATACATCCCGCATCAGCACCGCCAACAATATCCACTACTAGGGCGTTTTGAGGTACTGTTTTATTTTCAAGAACGTTTAAACTAGCACTGGGGCCGATTCCAGCTACGTAAGCAGGAACACCTAGCATCTTTAATTCGCTGATTATAGCATTAACTCTCGCTGTATCTACTGTATTACTATAAATAATATCAGAGGTAATATAAACGGGTCTGTTAGCATTCCAGGCACTCATGGATACATAGTTGGGTAACCTATTATTGATATAGTAGAAACTCATTACTTTTGAGTACAATAGAACTGCTGATTCATAGCGCATTAATCCTAGAGATGTGTTTATATAGTTAGGTACTCTTCCATTAGTTGTAATGAAGTTTTTAATATTTTGAGCAATTGATAAGTATTCTGCCTTGTATATTACACCGCTTTTAAAGTTATTTACTGTTGCTGTTGGAAAAGATACATTTTTAAGAGTTATGGGTGTTTTAATGTTATTATTAACATTCAATACACTACTAGTTAAAAGCAGAGTATACTGGGGAAGGGTGATTTGATGATCTGTTTGATTACTGTAAATCTCCACGTAATTGGGTACTATATTATAGGTTTCTGAGAGATTAGTGACTCTTGATGAAGCATTAGCAACTTCTTTTAAGGTGAAATTTGTATTAGTATTATTTATAGTGTTGGTTTGATTTCCAGATACTGCTGTTACATCACCTATACTTAAAGACATGGACATTGACAATGAAAGTATCAACACCAACATCATTTTCCAGTTAATTTTTACCCCCCCATTAATATGAATTGAATTTAATTAGACTGATTGGTAATTAAAACTTTTAGTAGAAGCATATAAATATTTATTCTTTTTATCTTTAAAAAAGTAATAAAGGAAGGTTTTGAAATTTTAGAATAATTAAAAAAATATTATTTTCATTTCATCGGGTAATTATGGAGATATAAATATAATCTTAATATTATTTTTAAAGGTAATTAATGGTGAATTCACTTAATTAAGAATGAATTCTATTCTTAATTAATTTAATAAATTAAAAAACTTTTTTTTATAAATGAATATAATAAAAATTCTTATTTATCCTGGCATATCTGTTTGGTTTACTATTTATTTGTTATAGGTTGTTAGGATTAGTTAATTAAATTTTTAATTATATACTAATTTTTTTAAAAATTGAATAATCTTTTATTATAGAGTTTTTCTGTTTAATTATCTTTGATGTACCCTATTTATCAATTAAAATATTAATTATTATAATTTAGAGGTATTGAATATTTATTGGTTGATGAAAAATGTTTTAAATTAATTTATTCGATTAAAAATAGTAAAGGAAGAATTTTATATGGGATTATCTCTTCTAATTACTTTCTGATTCAGTTTAAACGAATAAAAATAGTTTTATAGTGGTCTTTTTCCCATGAAAATATCAAAAGTTTTATATAAGATATGCATTTGATTGTTAAACAGTCTTATTAAATTCTTTATTTGAATTTATAGGATATGGAGGGCGGTAAAATTAATAGTAGACTATTATATGCTATATTAATATTTTTTAGTTTAAGTTTAGCATTACCTCTATGTATAAATTCCGTATCTGCAACTACAGTAAATCAAACAATACACACTAATTCCACTACAAAAATAATTAATACCAATTCTAGTTCTATTACTCCAAATAAAAACTTAGCCAGTGGATCACCTAATACAACAAGTGTATCCCAAACTAGTTTTAGCTTAAGTCAAGTTAACAATGCTACAACTAGAGTTAAAAGCTTTGTTGACACTAACAAGCGATTACCTAATTATGTGACCATCTCTAATCAGGAAGTCACCATGCCACAGTTCCTTCAACTAGTAACCGAAGACTTAATTAACACTAATGCTGGTTCTAAAACTTCAGTAACAATGGGATCAGTAAGTATTCCACCAAATCCATCAGAGAGTTTTACCAGCGGAGATATAACTAAAACAGAGTATCTAAAGATCGCTAACAGTATACTAGCATTCATAAATTCCAATGGACGAGCACCCAACTATGTCACCACATCCCTAGGAACAATGAATTATGAATCCTTGATCTACGATTATTCCAAGATAATGAACTTCTACCTCACAAATAACAAATTACCAAACTATGTTTCAGTCACTCCAGGAGTAATCCAATCATCTACTACAACATCAACACCTACTTCACTACAACCATACTTACAACCAGGTACTTATGCTCAATCCACCAATCCTACCATAGAAGCACTGTCAGCATCCATTACTAAAGGTTTAACCACCCCTTATGCCAAGGCGGTTGCAATCTTTAACTGGGTAAAAAATAACATCACTTACTCCTTCTATTACGGCACTAAATATGGTGCTCTCGGAACTTTAACGAGTAAAACTGCAAACTGTGTTGATCATTCCGATTTAGTGGTTGCTCTGGCTCGTGCAGCAGGAATACCAGCTAGATATCAAGAGGGATACTGTGACTTCTCAGATGGATGGTATGACCATGTTTGGGCTCAACTATACGTGAATGGTCAATGGTACTATGCAGATACCATCAGTACAGCAAACGCCTTAGGTGTAATTAACAACTGGAACCTCAACACCTATATTTTAGAGGGTACTTACACACAATTCCCATAACTTCCCCAATTTTTTTTTTAAATAATTCAAAATCATACGGTAATATTGAATTTGATTTTTTTTAGAGTAAATATATTAATTATCGTCATTATTTTTATGACAGGATAAATAATTATTCCCCATTTCAATTAAACTACATCTAAACTGATTAAATATATTTTGTAATATGTATAAACCAGAATACTGCATATTAAAACTCCTATGATTAGTTATTAGTGAATAATTAACTATAAATTTTTTATCTTTAATTAGAAGATGTTATATGAGAATAATTAAAGATTAAAGAAACTTTTTAATGACAAATAAAGTTTTAATCTAATTTATTTACTAGAAACAATAACGGAGCAAACTTATACATAATTCATGCTTCTAATAAGTGCAAAAATCGTCTTAAATCCGTAAAATAACCCTCTACCTCTCTTTTTTGACTAAAAAAACCAAAACCTTTATAAGGCTATGATTTGATCTATGATTAATCCTAATATAATTCCCTAATTTCCCTAAAAGAAAGTTATTAGGATACGGAGGCGGTAAAATTAATAGAAATATAATATATGGAATGTTAATAATTTTAACTTTAACATTGCCATTAAATGCAAACCTAGCTTTTGCAACAACTGGAAATCAAACTAACACAACAAACAGCACACCAACACCAAACAACACCACAGTAAGCAATAATGCAACTACACAAAATATTAGTACACTATCAACTGCTAAAGTAGCCAATAATACAGTATCGACAGTTAAAGTCACAAATACTACAGCATCAACCACTACTGTAAACAATACCACCAGCAGTACTAAGGATATTGCAGCCGGATCACCTACAACGACCAGCACAGTAACTAAAACCATTAAAGTATTAATCTACAGTGGAGTTTATACTGCTGAAGATTGTGTAACTGGATTAGAAACCGCATTAAAATACGACAACGCTAACAATGCAATACCTGGAGTCAGTTTCACATACGCCACTTCTACAGTGATTAACTCAGCAACCCTCGCAGGATACAATGTATTAATCATGCCGGGTGGAGATGGAGGTTCACTTTATCTTGGAAGCAGCAGCATCAGTGGAACTGCTATCAAAAACTTTGTAGCTAATGGCGGAGGCTACCTAGGAATCTGCGCAGGCGCATACGCAGGCGCTAATTACGTGTCTGGTGACTATTACGGTTGGGGAGTAGCTCCTGATGTTGACGCTAAACCAGTAGGTTACGTGGGAAATTTAACCATGAAATTCACTTCCGCAGCCCAACAGATACTAGGAAGCAGTGGTACAATAACCATATCACATTACAATGGACCAGCAATGTATGTTACCGGTGGAAATGCCATTATATTAGCAACCTATGCTGATGACCATACCGGTTATGAAGGCTACGCGGATATCGTAGGTGATTACTATGGTAAAGGAAGATCAGTTCTGATGGGATCCCATCCAGAATTAACACCTCAATATCCTAAGTTAATAGCTGAAATGGTTACATGGGCAGCTAATATATCAACTACTACAACCAGTGCTGGTACAGTAACCCTGAGCCAAGTTGATAATGCCGCTAACACCGTTAATAACTTCATTAACACCAACAACAGGTTACCCAATTATGTGACTATAAATAATCAGCAAATTACTATGCCCGAATTCCTTAACATCTTAACAACGGGAGTTCTTGATGCAAATAGTGGATCATCAACGTCTATTCCAGTGAAAAATGTTAATTCAGCTGCGAAACCTTCAGGGACTTTTAAAGCGGGTACTTTAACGAAAACAGAGTATTTAACAGTGGCAAAGAGTGTTAATAGTTTCATTGCAACTAATGGACGGGCACCTAACTACGCTACTACTCCATTAGGTCAAGTATCATTTAGTTCATTGATTCACATGTTCTCAATGGTATTGACTTACTATCTAAACCATGGTACTCTGCCAAGCAGCATTACCCCATAAAAGTAGTAAAAATTTGATGAATGAAAGAGTTTATTTTTAGAGTTTAAACTCTTTTTCTTTATTTTTTTTTACCTCAAAAATGATTTAAGTACCCTAACTTTTTTTATTTATATTTACAAAAATCTTGGTTGGTTATTTTTTTTTAGAAATAAATTTTTTTTTTATTAGTAACCCCATATCGGAATTTTCGTATAAGTGGCAGTATAACGTTCCAATGTTTGAGTGATCTGTGATGCGTTAAGTCTGTTTACAATTAAAACTGCTTTTCCTATCTTTTGGGCGTCTATTTGTTCCACCAAACCTGGATATTGTTTTATGATTCGCTTACCATTCTTTTGATAAGTGGATATTCCACCGTAAAGGGCTCTGTTTAATCGACTTCTTTCACTCTGATTCAATTTTGAGGTATCATAACTGATGATCATCTTAGCTTTTAAGTATATATCCTCTGCTTCTACTGTCACTGGCTGGCCATACAGGATTAATCCATCCGATAGGATATCCAAAAATTTAGAGTCAGTCTTTAACTCTTTTATATTAAGGTGTGTTACATGAAATTTTTCAGGAAGTTGAGAATCTATCTTCTCAACAGTTTGTTTATCCTTTTTCCGATAAATTATAACTAAAGTGACATTTGAATCCTTAATTAATTCTCCCCAACCCGTATAATCCATTAAAATAATGGATTGTATACCTGGTAATGTTTTAATTTTCTCTGAAAACTCTAAAGCATCTTTTATCATTGAAATTTCATGTCCTGAAAATGATTTTATAATTAATATTATGAATTCTTGGTTTTATTAATTTATTTACTCTTTCTGTTATATTAATATAACAAAAACATTTTTTTTTTAATTAATTTTATATTAACTATAAAATAAAAATAAAGTATAAAAGATCAAATTAAAATTTTAACATAATCTTAAAAAAAATTTTGAATTATATTCATAAAAAAGAGCAAACTTGTATTTCTGGTAGTTTGATATTCATGACCCCGGAAAAGAAGAAGAAAAATGAAAAAGAATTATTCACTTTATATCAAAATGATGGAAGCTTTCCCATAACAACCTGTAAAATATCCTTGAAGAAGCCCCGATCAAAGAAGAAATATGATGTTGAAACAGAATTAGAGAATACTAAAATGGATATGATTCAATAATAAAAATATAAGTAATTAAAGGAGAATTACCTATGGATGTTTTTAACGCAATAACTAACAGGCGAAGTATTAGAAAGTATAAAGACACTGGAATAGAAGAAGAGAAAATCAATAAAATTATGGAAGCAGCTAGACTTGCACCATCCGCTGCTAATCGTCAGCAATGGAAGTTTATCATAGTCAAAGATAAGAATACCAAAGAAAGATTAGTTGATGCAGCTCACGGACAGGAAATGGTGGCTGAAGCACCGGTTTTAATTGTAGCCTGCTCCACAGAATCAGAGTCTATAATGCCCTGTGGTCAATACGCTTATACAGTTGATTTATCAATAGCCATATCATTTATGATACTGGAAGCTACAGAACAGGAATTAGGAACCTGCTGGTTAGGTGCCTTTAATGAAGATATGGTTAAAAAGATTCTATATATATCCGATGAAATCAGAGTTGTAGGTATGTTTACTTTAGGTTATGCGGATGAAAAACCGGCTCCAAGACCTCGGAAAAATAAAGAAGAAATAATATGTTACGATAAATATGAATAGAAAATATTCAAAATATTTACTATAGTAAAGTCTCTAAATGAGCACTTTTATTTCTAATTAATTATATCAGTGAGGTATAATTTTTTAATAATAAATGCTCATCGAATTTTTTTTCTTTACTTAATATTTTTATTAAACCTAAAGATAACTTAATATAATGAAAGTATAATTTACTTTTTTTTAAGGAATTAAAGAATATTATTTAAAACATTTTAAAGGATGGAATTTTAAGATTATGGGTAATCAAATAAAATTTTCTAAAAAAGATAAGGATAACCCAGTTACTGGTAGTGAAGAGGATTATCTGGCTTTGGAAATTAAATCTATTCAATTAAAAAATACTAACAGAAAGCTTATCACTAAATTAGATCAGCAGAAAAAATTGATTAAAACTTTAACCAGTGAATTAGAGGCTATAAAGAATAATGAACAATTTAAATGTTATGATAAGCTCAAAAATGATTATAATAAGTTTAAGATTGAGTATGCTAAATTAGAGGTATTGCTTAATGATTCTAGAGCAGAAATCAGCAAATTAAAGGGTGATATTAAAGTTTTAGATAAAGAAAAAGATGTATGTGATGATGTCACGATTAGTCGCTGGGATAAATTAAAGAATCATTTACCTGATGATATTAAGAATTTACGTGAAAAATAAGGCTGATAAAAAAAAAGAAATAGATGAAATGATTGCAAAATAACCAGTTTAAAAAAAAATTATAAATTTATATTATTTCGGTTTGATCTCCTGTATTACAATTGATCCTGCTATTTCTATTGAATAACCTTTTTCAAAAGCCATTGTTAATCGAAAAATAGATTCATCATAATTATCATCATCCCAAGCAATGTATTCAAGGAATCGTTTTTCTTTAAGTTGAGCTAATCCAACTGATTTAATAGTACCTTTCTTATTCTCTTGCTTGCCAATGACTATACTATTAGCTTTTATACTAATCATATATGTATCATCTAAATCTAAACCATCAGTATCCTCAAAAGTTAAAATAATTTCTTGAATTTCATCAGATTTTTTAGAACGTTTCTTACTACCCTTAATAAGTTTCTCTCCCCTGGCTTGTTCCAACTCTTTCCAAGTATCTTCAACCCATTCTTCGCTTAATTCTAATTCTTCCATCATCATTTACGCCCACCATTAAAAAAACTTTTTTTATTATAAACACCCAAAAAAATTTTTTCATTTATACAATTTATTACACTCTATTACATTTTAATTCATTTTCATAATTTATAAATTTTATGATTTTTTTTATAACTAAACATTTCAAATCTTGAAAAAAATCATTTATCCTAAATAAGTTTTTAATGTTTTTCCAATATAAATATATACGTTAAACTAAAATTTTAGGAGGTATAAATTTATGGCTACTATTGGAGTATTAATTGATGATATGTTTGAAGATGTAGAATACACTTCACCCGTGGAAGCATTCAAAAAAGCAGGGTATAAAATAATTAATATAGGATTAAAAGAAGGAAAACCTGTTAAAGGAAAGAAAAAAGGAACTTTAGTTAAAATAGATAATGCCGTGAAAAATGTTTCCGTAAATGATTTCGATGCACTATTAATTCCCGGTGGATGTTCACCTGACCATTTACGGAGCTATAAAGAACCAGTAGATTTTGTAAAAGATTATTTTAATACTGGTAAACCATTATTTGCAATATGTCATGCTCCACAAATCCTAATTACCGCTCAATTAATTGAAGGTCGCAGAATTACTGGTTGGAGATCTATAATTCAAGACATTAAAAATGCCGGTGCAGAATTTGTAAACCAACCAGTAGTAGAAGATGATAATATAATCTCCAGCCGAGGACCACAAGACATTCCATTATTCATCAAAGCCTGTCTTAAAAGACTTGAATCAATATAAAAAAAAATTTGGGGAGTTATAAAATAAATGACTGATGTTGAATGGGTGACTGTAAAAGATTTACAGGGTAAAATAGAAACTTTCAGTATACATGATAAAAGTATTGACTATATAAAAGTATTGAAGGATAAAATCATCATTAAATATGATGCCACAAATTCTAAAGCACCTTATCGGAAAGTTATTATCCTCAAAAATATAGCCACCTACGAAAGTCCTAATAAAAAAAAATAAAATCTCTTAATTGAAATATCCACTCTATAAATTTTTATATTTCTTCTAAAATATTTTATAATTACTTAAGAATGAGTTAAATTTTTTATTAACAAATTTACAGTAGTTCTAATAACTATTCCAATTAATCCACCTATAATACTAAATATTCCCGGTATTAAACTGTAAAAAAGGATCAAAATAGCGAAAAAAGCGATATTATTTATAAGAGAAGAATTACTAAAGCTATGAGCTAATAATACATAGAAAATAATTATCACTATTAAACCAGAGATCATTGCAGAGTAAAAGCCATCAGCTGCACCATCACTTAGTTTCTCACCACCAATAAAAGCTGCCGCCAAACCGCCAACACCCCATAATAAAAAAGAATCAATATTAATAAAAACAAGTGAGGATGATGTGGGAAATGGAGAGTATAGATAATAAGGTATTAACATAATTGAAGCGCCGAAAAGAACTCCGGCTATTCTAATAATATTATTTGAAGATGAATTAATTTTTTTTAAAGAATCTGAATTTACATCGGCTGTTTCCACATATCTTAACTCTCCCCCGCATTGACATTTATCAAAATCTTTAGGAGACTCCCCCTCCTTAAGTTCATAATAACCATTACATTTCTCACAGTTTAAATAACCCATAAAAAACAATTTATAACTAAACCCGTATTAATACTTTATTTTATTTTTCAAATAAGCTTGGTTACTGAAAACCTATAAAAAATATTTAGTCTAAAATTAGAAAATTTATTTAAATTAACCTATATTATTTTTATATAAAATTTTTTAAGCGACTGTTTTAAAGGTTTTCTGTTGTTCTTTTTTACTCTTAAGTCCAAGGGTAAGAATAGTCATAATGATCGCTACCAATGCAATTAATAGGTAAGCAAATTGGTACCCTGTAAGGTTTCCCGCATACGATCCAATGACCGCTCCAATTAAAGCTCCGCCGATAAGTTGACCACCACTAGTTATGATATTAATTAATGCTTGACCAGATGCTCTCTCATTGGGTGGGCTTTCAATTAACATGATGTAACGTGGTGGTGATCCAATCGCAGTGCTCATACCTACCCCTACGAGAATTCCGCCAATTATAAATAAATAGAAGGATTTAGAGAATATGGTCAATATAAAGAGGCCTATTATCATGGCAAATGTTCCAATAATCATTATATTCCTTGAACCATATCTGTCAAGAAGTCTTCCTATAATAGGCCCCCCAATAGCCATGGTCAATACAATTGGTAATAACATTAAACTAGCGTTAGTTATGCTGAAGGATAAAGCTACAATTACAAAAGCAGGTACAAATATTGTGGAAGCTTGAACGAGACCAGTGCCTACCATTATACTAGTGATAAGTTTAACTTCTTTACTCTTGAAAAGATCCACCTGTATTAGAGGATCTTGAGCTGCTTCCTCTACCTTCCATAAGATTGGTAACAATATGGCAGCGAGAATTAAGAATGGCCAAACATTTAAGGATGTTATACTAGCTAAGAAATTATTAGTGTTTATCTGATTTATACCATAAGCTAGAGAAGACACCATTACACCTAAAGTGACTATACCATACCAATCAAAGTTTATATCCCGGTTCCTCCCGGTTTGTGGGAGTATATAAAGGCTTGCCACGATAACTATTACTGCTATGGGTATGTTAATTATGAAAAGCCATTGCCACCCGTGGTTTAAGAGTAAACCTCCCAGTATAGGTCCTAATACGAAGGATATACCCCAGATTGAGCTTAAGATTCCAAGTGCTCCCCCTCTTTTTTCAGGTGGGAAAATATCGCCTATGAATGCATTAGCAACCGGGAATATTCCTCCAGCCCCCATCCCTTGGATGGCTCTACCTAATATCAACATATCAATTGAAAAAGATGTTATAGTTATAAATGAGCCTATAGCAAATAATAAAATATCTAATATATAGATGGGTTTTCTACCATAAATATCGGATAGTTTAGCCATTAAAGGTGTTCCGATCATGTAAAATAAGATGTATATGGTGAAAACCCAACTCAGTATTCTTTCATTAACTCCGAAATATACTTGAATTGAGGGAAGTGCAGGTCCTACAATCCCTATATCAAGGGAGCCCATGAAAACACCGATGAATAGTAATAAAAGAATTTTTTGGTTGCCTTTTAAATCCATAAATTGTTTATTATTTTAGTCTTCATTAAATACTTTGCAATTATTCTATAGATGTTATTGAAACAAATTTAAGGATTAATTTTTTTTTAGATTAAAAAAAAAATAGCAAAACAATTTAATGAACTAATACCATTTTTTTTGAATACTCATCAATGAAATAAAAGTTTTGTAATTAATTTTTATAAAAACATTGATGACCTACACTTCAAGTGTAACTAATATCACATAACATGATATTTAAAATAACATTTTTAATAATGCGATAATATTACGAATAAAAAAAAAATCAACTAGAAATAGTAAAAATATTTATTTTAAAATTTATTGTCTCTTAGATTTAATAGAGATATTTCCAAGAAGACTATCAATAAATCGAGACACAAAACCTCTATTATTAATTTGATATGGTTGACCCATAAGATAAGATGCCAATTGATTGAAACTACTAGAAGTTTTAGATCCAGGTTCCTTCATCATAATAGGGTCCCCTGAAGAGAAACAACTTATTAATTTAGGATTTTCAGGTATTATACTAATAATGGGAACCTCTAAAATAGCCTCAATTTCTTCAATGCTAAGAAACTCATCATATGATTTTTCACGATTAATTACAACACCTAATATATCTATACCCATTTTATCAGCAACCAACTTAGTTTTCAAAGTGTCACTGATAGATGTGACTTCTGAAGTAGTTACTAATATCATCTCATCAGCAAGTGACATGGCATCCAGAGCATCCCTTTCTAAACCAGCAGGTGAATCTAATAATAATATCTCCACATTTCCCATAAGATCATCAAAAACTTCTTCCAATCGTTCTCTTTTAATATATTTGAGATTAGGTAATGAAAGACCCGCTGGCACTATCTTAACACCCCCAGGACCTTCATATATAGCATTATATATATCTTCTTTTCCTGAAAGTACTTCCTGTAATGTAACGGGTTTACCTTCCAAACCTAGGATTAGTTCAAGGTTGGCCATATTTATATCCATATCCATTACTAAAACATCCCACCCTAAATTAGAAAGAGCTATACCTAGATTCGCAGAGATGGTTGTTTTCCCAACTCCCCCTTTCCCAGAAGCTATACTAATTACTCTAGACATTATTAAATTACACCCCTACATTAGATTATCATCACAATAAAATAAAATTTCATGGAATTAATGTGCGAATAATCACAACTCTAAAAATTAGAGAAGAAAAGGTTTATAGCAATTTTTCATGTTTCCAGTTTAAAAATTGAAAGTAAAATTTGATATTAAAGTTCGATAGCCAAGCCAAGGAATAATAATCATATTAAAAAAAAAATGGGGGAAAAAAATAAAAAATTGTCTAAATTAACTCTTTACATCCACACAGTTAAGTTGTTGTAAATCTGAAGGAGTATGGTACTGCTAATCCAGCTGTACCTCCGACATTAGTTACACTACCAGAGTGTAAAATTACAGTGTACATAGTATTTGCTGCTAATGGAGTGCTAAGTGTTAAAGTTAGAATACTGCCATTTATGTTTAAAGTGTATGGAACTTCTGTTCCAGGAGCGTTTGTAGTTTTGACTTCTATATTGCCAGTTCCAAGTGCAATAAGTTCGTTGAAGTTAATTGAGATCGGTGGATTTAATGAAACGCCTCTTGCACCGTTTGCTGGACCTGTGCTTATAACAAATGGAGCTACAGGTTTAGGAGGTACAGGTACGACAGACGTAGTTGCGCTTGCTTTAAGCAGATAGTTAAATGTTGTGGTTCCTACAGTTGCTTGAGTTAATGATGCAGTGTCTGTAAAGTTGAAACCACTTGCATCATCTGTTGGAGTGTAATCTAGAGTTAACCAATCACTGGCACCGACTGCAAGATTTGGTATAGTCCATAATCCAGTAATATGATTATAGGTTGTTCCTGCACTTGCTGTGTAACCAGTATATGATACTTTACCGGTAGAACCAGCAAGGTAACTTGGGTCATACACTTTAACATTAGTAACTGGCTGTGCACCGTTATCAGTCACGGTTGTAGTGTAACTGAAAGGAGTTGTTACAGTAGGTGTAGTGTTGCTGACAGTTTTTGTTAAAGACAAATTGGTTGGAACAATTCTTACATTTGCAGTAGCAGATGCTGTGTTAGAATTTGTTATTGCATTCCATTGGTCCTGAGATTCTGTTGCTTTGTTAGGAATCAGATTTCCAAGTTGAGCTATAGGTGCTGAAACAGTTATATTTAACCATGCACTAGCGCCGCTAGCGATAGTTCCTACTGTCCAAGTTAGAGTGTTTCCAACAAGAGCAGTGGTACCTTGACTTACAGCATTACTGATGTAGGTTAAACCTGAGTTAAGAGCATCTTGCACAACTACAGTAGTAGCTGCATCTGGACCGCTGTTAGCTGCGGTTATTGTGTAAGTGAATGGTGTAGTCGCTACAGGTGAGGTGTTACTCACGGTTTTTGTAAATTTAACATTAGTTAAAGGCACATATACACCAGGAGCAGTTACTGTTTGTCCTGTGTTAGTTAATGTTGCGGTGTTAATCACGGTTGTACCTGCTGCAAATGCGTTAGGTGCTAAACCTAATTGTAAAGTTGCACTTTTACCACTTGCAAGGAATGGTATATTCCAGTGATATGTATATCCGGTAACAAGGTTTCCAGTGATAGTATAGAATCCAGTAGATGAGAAGGCGTTAATGACAGTTAAAGTACTAGGTACAGGATCAGCGATATTAAGATTTAAAGCTGCTTCAGGTCCATTGTTTGTGACTGTCAATAGTTTGTAGAAGTAACTACCTACGTTAGCTGTGGTTGTACTTACAAATATTGGACTTAAAGTCACGTTAGCTTGGTTAACGAATACTACTTGGTTGTTAGATTTTACCTGATAAGGAGTTTGAGCCTGAGACAAGGTCGCAGAGAAAGTCTGGAAGTCATCAGCTGTTGTAGGAGTTAACATCAAATTCAAAGTGTCGGTATTACCGATATTGAGATTTCCTATTGTCCATATATTGCTAGTAGTATTGTAGGTACCAGTAGATGCGGAATAACTGTTGGTGTTAAAACCAGTAGGTATATTCTCTTTCACATTTACTTGTGTAGCAATAACACCGGGAGAAGGGGTGGCAGGGTTAGTGACTGTTGTGGTGTAGTTGAATGTCGTATTCGCATAAAGGTTGGTGTTATTAGCGCTGACAGCTATAGCCGTATTTGGGCTTGCTGCTGCTGCTGCACCTGAGAAGAATAGTATCGCGAACGCGAATGTAATTGATAGTAATGCGATTTTTTTATGCATGTTTTTGTTCACATTATCACCTCCTTGTATAATCGTTACATGCAATTCATAATCTCAAGTTTCTACTATATAACCTTATACATTCCTAATAAAACTAAAGCTTTAAAGGGGATTGATTCAGATAATTTAAAGGATTAATATGGTTGTAGTTTATAACTTTATAAAAGTTTATCAGATTTTTTTTTAAACCACTTTAAATCTTGATATAATAAACTGTATCATTTCGTTTGAAACTTTGTTAAGTTTAACGCTGTAATCACTGCAAAAATGCATTTTTTATAACTTCATTTTAAATTATCCAACTTCCTAGATAATATTTGGTTATCACAAGATTCGATTGTATATTAGTTATTAACAAATATAGTAATTATTATTACATTCCAATCAGTAAAACAGAAGCGTTCAAATCGTTAACTATTATAAAAAAAATTATATTAAAAAAAATATTAATTTTTTTATAATTTAAATAAATTTAAACCCATTAATAATATACTATTTTTATGCGAGTTATAAATATCATCTAACTTTGAGGTGTAAAAAGATATGAGAATATTGATCATTGGTTCAGAGGGAATGTTAGGTCATGATTTAGTGGATGCTTTATCTATTGAAAATGAAGTTAACACTACCACAATCGACACTTTAGATATTACAGATATAGATAAAACAATCCAAACTGTTAAAGAAATGAAACCGGATGTGTTAGTGCATGCCGCGGCTTATACTGATGTCGATGGTAGCGAATCTAACAGTGATTTAGCATATAAAGTTAATGCCTTGGGAACTAGGAATGTTGCTGTGGCCTGCCATGAAGCGGATTGTGCCATGGTTTACATATGCACAGATTATGTTTTTGATGGTACTAAGGGTAGTTCTTATTATGAATATGATCAAACTAATCCTTTAAGTGTTTATGGTAAAACGAAGCTTGCCGGTGAAGTTTATATCCGTGATACTTTAAATAAATTTTATATTGTGAGAACATCATGGTTATATGGATTTCACGGTCCTAATTTCGTCACTACTATGCTTAATTTAGCTGAAAGTAATGATACTATTTCTGTTGTTAATGATCAGATAGGTTCTCCCACATACACTGTGGATTTAGCAGCTGCTATTGGAGAATTAATTAAGAAACCTGCTTATGGTATATATCACGTTACTAACAGTGATTACTGTTCATGGTATGAATATGCAAAACAAATCTTCCATAATGCAGGAGTTAACATAGATTTAAAGCCTGTAACTACAGAAGAATTCCCTCGACCAGCTCCTAGACCAAAATACTCTGTAATGGAAAATTACAACTGGAAAATGGAAGGATACCCTAAATTAAGAAGTTATAAACAGGCTTTAAAGGATTATATGAAGCTATTATAAAAAAAGGTTAAATACTATACTTTTTATTCCAATATAAAAAAAATATGGAAATAGAGAATATGAATCTTTATTTAACGTACTGCTTCACGTTTTCTCTGATTATTGCAGAAGCACCGTAACTTTTTATACCTTTTAACATTTCAGGGAATTTATTTTTAGGTATTAAAACATTAACTTGAGAAAAACTATTACCTTCCACAATGGTAGGTTCATCAGAACAGAATCCACCGGATAAGAGAAAATCTTTAACAATTTCCATGGTTTTATTGGAGATATTAAATTTCACATCAAAATATTTTCTAGCATTAACCGCTCCAAATAACTGTTCAAATATCATTTCCGCTTTCTCCAGTTTCAAACCAATGCAATTAGGACCGGCATATAAGCCTGCGCTGGATTCCATTATGGTTTCTAATACTTTTAAACCGGCTTTTTTAAGACTATTTCCAGTTTGCGTATTATCCACAATAAGATCAGCTCCCTTAGCAATATATACTTCCGTTGCACCATCAGAATTAATTATCTGGACTTTCTGATTATCACCATTAATTAATCCCCTTACCTGAACTAGTGGAGCACTGTCACCATAAACTTCTTTGTAACCTTCATTATTCATGAATTGTTGCCTGGTTAAGTTTGGATATTCGGTGAAGCATAATATGGGTGTTTCTCTAGTTTGGTTATTTTTGAAGAATTCGGTGAGTGAATCATAGGGAGCTTTAGTGGGTACTGCTACTACTAATTTGGTTTGGCCGTAATTTAAATCACCAATTTTTTTAATTGATTTATCCTGGTTTGCTGTGGATTCCTCTTTAACCCAATCTTCCCCTATAATAGCTATGTCAATCATTCCTCGGTTTAATTCAACAGGAGAGCTTTGAGGTCGGGTTAAATATGCTTTGATCTCGGGGTCGTTGCTTATAATGATTTCATATGACTCATTTCCGGGTTCGTATCCTTTAACTTCGTAACCTGCATCCACAAATAATTGATGGGTATTTCCTCTATTAATATTATTTAAACTACCCTTGGGTAGTCCTAAAACTATTTTCTTCATACTATTAGAATTTATTTTTATAATAATCACCTACAAAGAATTTAGATCTATTTTCTATTTGAATTTTATTTAATCAGGATATAAAAAACTAATCTTCAAATTTAAAGATAATAATTGTCATCTTTGGTTATGAAGAAAAAATATTTTTTCAAGTGGTTGCTCCTTCTTAAATCAATGGTTCTCTCGAATGATTTAAATTCTATTATTATGTTTTAAATATATCTACAACATTTGTTAGCATGTTACTAGCGTTATAGGAGATTTATCAACTAAATCCATAAAAAATTGGTTTCATCATCTCTGCTGAGTGTGATGGTTATGTTATCCATATATAGCAGCTCAAATTTTAGATGAAAAAAATGGGGTAAGTTTGGGTTTATTGGATTAACACATATAAAACCATTCATGAGCGTATTTCCCGTAATAAGGGCATTCTTCTTTTCATGAGTAGAGTCAATTTGACTCTGAATCAGAAATTTGCAAGATGAAAAACTGTTACACGACTAATTTTCACCTTTTAAAATAATAGATAAAATTGAATTTTAAGGACCAGAATAAGGTTAATGTATGGAAAAACAGTTTAAAATTCGGT
>PMWA01000091.1 GCA_003166335.1 Methanobacterium sp.
TTTTTTTTAAGTTATCTGATCCCACACGGATTATAATACGGTTCGCGATTGGATATGGATTCTAAAAATAGTTTTTCTAATTCTTTATCTGAATATTTAAGCTGAAGAGGTTCCATTAAGTCTAATAAATTATCGTTTCTAAGTAAACAGGGTTTTAACTTCCCATCTGGTGTTATTCTTAGACGAGTGCAGTTTTTACAGAATTCAGTATTATCCATAGGTCGAACTACCTCAATTTCCCCTCCATCCAAGAAATACTTCTTTCGATCTTGCATGAAGGCTCTAGTTTTAATTTCAGTGGCTCTTTCCATCAATTTCTCCTCGATGATGCTTATATCATAATGGTAATCATCAAAAAAATCAGTATCAGAACAACTTTCAGCTTTCAACAATTCAATGAGTTGTAACACTGCTCCATTCTCTTTACAGAACTCGAACATATCCCAGATCTCCTGATGATTCAAATCACGCATCACCACCATATTCACCTTTACGGGATAAAGTCCTACCAAAGCAGCCTCTTTAATTCCCTTTTTCACCTGATCAATATAACTGCTTTTAGTTATGAAAAGATAAGTTTCAGGGTTCAACGTATCAAAACTCACATTAACCCTGTTAAGTCCAGCATCTTTCAATGATTGAGCATATTTTTCCAATAAAGTTCCATTAGTGGTTAATGCAACATCTTTGAATTTTAAAGCAGATATTCTGCTAATTATATCTATTATGTCCTCTCTTATCAGAGGTTCTCCACCAGATAACCTTATTTTTTTTATTCCAATATTTTTAGCCACTCTTGCTATCTTCTCTATTTCCTCAGGTGTCATTTCATATTCTTGAGGNNGAATAATACCGTCATGATGGCAGTAAAAACATCGGATATTACAGCGATTTGTTATGGAGATGCGGAGTGATAGTACCGGCCGCTGGAAATTATCAGTTTTCACCATTTCTTATAATCAACTCCACATTTTCTTGAATAGGTTCTTTACCATGGGTTTTGAGTGAATTTATCATACCCAAAACGCTTTTTTTTATAAAATCCTGGACAAATGGATTTAAATGAATGGGTTCATCTCCAATGTAAAGTTCCACTTCCATTATTTTTTTCATTTTACATTCTTTTTCAGATGTTTCGCCCCTAATAATGGCCCGAGCCATATCCAGACAGTTATCGAAACCACACTCTCCGCAATTTCCATAAGGAATTATACCGTAAGTTCTTTCTTCCAATAAATCCACCAGTGGAGGTATATCTTCCTCATGTATTTGAAACACATTTATATTAGTTATAGTAAACTCGTCTTTAACATCATCGGTTGATATTTTAGGATAATTAGCGAATTTAAATCCTTCTATGATAAGATAATCAAGTTCTTTCATGCTGTTGATTATTTTAAGGATTTTATCCAATTTTAATTCATCTTTAATTAGAAAAAAAGTAGTCTCTCCAGATCCTACCACTAACTCAGATCCTGCTTCGCGATGCTTCCAAGTGTCTTTACCTTCCAAGTCTAAATCGTGATGAGTATGCTTGACGGTTCCTACACGGTAACCTCTTCTAACCAGTTCACTGACTATTAAAGTGACTAATGTGGTTTTACCCGTGTTTTTAGTACCTGCAACTCCTATTATCTTCATAAAAGCTCCTCCTACAATTATCTATGTGGATCATATAATAATAATGTATAATATTTTGAAGGAATTCTCAGTTTAAGTATAATTTATTAGAATTGGTAAATTTTTATTCTGACTTTAGTTAATGAAATGAGTTTGTAAATTCTAATTTTTTTTAATTTTTTATTTTTATTACTTAACCTTTAAAACTGGAGGATAGAATAATCACAAGTATTTTATAATTTAACATCCTTTAATTATTAATTATACTCTGATATCATTTGCTAAAGATTTAAATGATGAACAGGAGTCTTATATATGATAATTAATTAGTGTGTTAAATACACATCAGTATTTATATTTTTTGGTTAAGTTTTATTAGAAATATATATATTAAATAAGAAGTTAAGTGTAATCAACACACATGGTGTCCAAATGCCAAAACATATAGTTTCAGGATTAAAGTATCTGACAGCAGTGGAGCTAATAAGAGACGGATTCAGTCAAAAAGATGTGGCTAATATACTTGAAATGGATAGATCAACCGTTTCACACTACTTGAATGGTAGAAACCTGTCATGGAACTCCATAGAAGTAGCAGAAATCATAACCAATTTTTGCTCTAGAGATTTCCTAACTTTGACTTACGCCCTTTTAAATGATTCTGAAAAGACAAGAATCATAATAAAAACTTGTTCAAAAAAAAAATATCAGGCAAAAGTTGAAGATTCATGCATAGGCTGTGGACTTTGCGCAGATACTTGTCTGATGAACGCTATCATACTAGATGATCTAAAAGCAGAGATTGATGCTGAATGGTGCTGTGGATGTCTAATGTGTGGGGATGTTTGTCCCACTAACTCAATAAAAATTTCGGAGGAAAAAAATGGTAGCTAATGTTAAGGAAGTTAAAGCTAAAGAAGTTACTGTAAAACGCGCTTCACCAGAAGAAAAGCGAGAACTCTCCTTTAAAGATGAAATCTGCGTTGGCTGTGGCATATGTGAAAAAATCTGCCCAGTACAAGCAATAGAGCTAGGCCCTATCAATGCGATAGAAAGAACAGGCGTAGAAGAGTCTAAAATATCAATAGACGAAACTAAATGTGTACTTTGCGGTATGTGCAGTTCAGTATGCCCAGTAGATGCTTTAGAATTTGATATAGACGAAAAATCCATAAAAGAAATAGAAGGATATCCAAAACTAATCAAATCTGCAGAAATCAGCGATGAAGACTGTATTTACTGTAAAGCATGTGAAACAGCCTGCCCCCGTGACGCCATAACCATAGCCAGAGTACTGCCAGATAGATCTAAACTCGTGACTGGTGAAATCGAAATTGACAAAGAAACCTGCGTAAGTTGTGGTATTTGTGAAGAAATGTGCCCAGCAGATGCTATAACTATGGAACATCATGAACCAACATCCGCAGAACCCACCGTATCCACCGATATTAATGTGGATAAGGAAAAATGTGTGTACTGTCTAATTTGTAAAAAATCTTGTCCAGTAGATGCTATAAAAGCCGTATGTAGAAGCTGCTCTTACGGAGAATACGACCTCAACCCAGAAGACACTGAAATTAAAGGAAGTTCATTCATAGATGAAGAAGCCTGCGTAGACTGTGGATGGTGTCAAGAAATCTGCCCTGTAGATGCAGCCCACGTTGAAAAAGCATTTGAAGGTGAACTTTTAATAGATCAAGAAAAATGTGAAGCATGCGGAGCCTGCCTTGAAATCTGCCCTTGCAATGTCCTATCATTCCCTAAAGAAGAGTTTGGAAAACAAGGCGCTGAAAATGTTAGAGCAGAAGAAAAATACTGCATATACTGCGGAGCATGTGAAAAAGCATGTCCAGTAGAAGCTATAGAAGTTAAACGTACAGCAGTTAAACATACTCCCACCAAATCTAAATCATGGGAGAAAAAGATGGAATCACTTAAAACCTAGAATCGAGGTGGACAATTATGGTAGAATTAAAAGTAGATCAGGATAAATGTCTGGGATGCGGTAATTGTGTGGTTTCATGCCCTGTAAACGGAGCAATCAGCCCTGAATCAGCTGGCGGACACGGACCTAAAACAGAAGAAGTAATAATGATGGTGGAAAACGGGTTAGTTAAACTATTTAATGTGGATAAATGTACTCAGTGTGGAACCTGCCCACTTTTCTGTCCAACCGATGCGATATATCTGGAATGAGGTGTTATTCATGACTTATATAGACAAACCCAGTATTTCAAATGTTATAAAATTTGATGAACTCAACGTGGCTAAGGTTGATCAATTAAAGGTAATGCTCAATACAGGAACCGATATCTACCAGGGAGCTTGTAAAAAAAGAGGATCTACTCTAAAAGACGAGTACCGGAAAGTAGCCGGTGTAGCCTATATGGATCCTAAAGACATGGCTAAATTAGGTGTAGGTAATTGGGACAGTGTATTAGTAAAATCTGATTGGGGTGCAGTAGTAGTTTACTCAGCCCATTCAAGGGACGCTCCCCATGAAGGAATGATATTCATTCCAAAAGGCCCCTGGGCTAATGTAATTGTTAGTAATGAAACATACTGTTGCAGTGACCCCACTTACAAAGGAATTGAAGCCACAGTAGAAAAATCGGATAAAGAAGTACTATTAATGGCTGATTTAATGAAAGAAGTGTACCAAAAATATACCAAGAAAGTTAAGGAGGTGGATTAAGGTGGGATACGAAGAACCGGTAACTGACTATGATAAAATCGTTGAAAACTGTACCTGCGCATTTTGCGGGAGTAACTGTGATGATTTAGATTGTCTCGTCAAAGACAATCATGTTGTTGCAGTAAGACATGCCTGCCGACTCGGTGCTAGTAAAATCATGGAAGATGAAGACCAGAGACTTAAGGTCCCTATGATGCGAAATGAAAACGGTGAACTGGTGGAAGTAGAATGGGAAACAGCTTTGGATGCAGCAGCTGAACTCATTGCTAACTCTGTAAGACCATTATTCTATGGTTGGAGTGAAACATCCATAGAAGCCATGAAACCAGGTCTTGAACTTACAGAACTGGTGGGAGCAGTTATAGACAACCAGGCCACCATTTGTCACGGACCAACTGTCCAGGCCGTTCAAAACGTGGGTTATCCCCTCATGACTCTCGGTGAAGTAAAAAACAGGGCGGATATGGTGGTTTATACTGGAAGTAACCCTATGAATGCTCACCCCCGACACTTATCTCGTTACACTACTTTCCCTAAAGGTTGGTTCAGGAAAAGGGGAAGATATGATAGAACATTGGTTACTTGGGATCCTAAATACAGTGACACTGCTAAACTCTCAGATATCTGGATACCTTTCGAAGAAAACGGTGATTATGAATTTGTAAATGCAATAAGAGCTGTTTTAAAGGGTAAAAAACTTAAAAAAGATGTTATAGCCGGCATTCCTACAGAAGATATTTATGAATTAACCGAAAAAATGAAGAACACTCAATTTGGTGCTCTCTTCTTCGGACTTGGTTTAACTCACACTTTATCTAAACAGAGAAACATTGACATAGCTATTCAACTTGTACAAGACCTTAATAAATACACTAAATGGGTGCTTCTACCAATGAGGGGCCACTTCAACGTTAATGGTTTTAACATTTTCATGTCCTATGAAATGGGATTCCCTTATGGTGTTGATTTCTGCAGAGGATACCCTCGATACATGATTGGAGAAACAACCACTATAGATCTTTTAAACAGAAAAGAAGCTGATGTATTCCTGGTAATTGCAGCAGATCCTGGTGCACACTTCCCAAGCGGAGCCAACATGCACCTGGTAGACATTCCCGTAATCCAGATCGATATACATTGGGGACCCACCACTGAACTGGCGGATATTGTTCTACCTGGAACATTCATTGGTGTGGAAACTGCAGGAACCAGCTACCGAATGGATTCAGTCCCACTTAACATGAAAAAGGCTATAGATCCACCTGAAACCTGTAGAGAAGATGAATGGATCGTAACCGAATTACTTAACAGGGTTAAAAAGATAAAAGAAGCTAGTAAATAGGTGATTTTCAATGGAATACATATTAAAAAATGGTATTGTATACGATCCTATCAATGAAGTAAACGGAGAAAAAAAGGACGTAATGTTCAAGGATGGAAAAATAGTTGACAATGTATCAGACAGTGCTAAAGTACTAGACGTTACTGACAAGTTAGTGATGCCTGCGGGAGTAGACGTGCATTGTCACCTTGCCGGTCCAAAACTTTGTTTGGGAAGATTATACAGACCAGAAGATGAAAGAAGAGGAGTAAAACCTAAAACTGATATTACCAGGGCAGAAACAGGATTTTCCATACCAAGTTGTCCTGCCACAGGATATAGGTACTCTAGAATGGGCTACGGGACTGTAGTGGAAGCTGCGGTACCTCCATTAGAAGCAAAACATACTCATGAGGAGATAATTGCTATCCCTAATATCGACATTCCAACACTACCACTGTTTGGAAATAACTGGTTTGTATTGCAATTCGTTAAAGAAGGTAATATAGAGGATTTAGCTGCATTTGTATCGGCATGGTTAAAGATAACCAAGGGATACGGTGTAAAACTTGTTAACCCCTGTGGAAGTGAAGCATGGGGTTGGGGTATGAATGTGCATGGAATAGATGATCCCGCACCATATTGGGATGTAACAGCCAGAGAAGTAATAAGAGGATTGGCTGAGGCAAATGAGATGTTGGGATTACCACATTCTATACATGTCCATCCTAACGACTTGGGTCATCCAGGAAACTTCCCTACTACCTTAAATACTATTGATTGCATGAAGGATATTAAAAAGAACAGTGAATACAGAAATCAGACCATCCATTTAACGCACGCACAGTTTCACTGTTATGATGGTACTAGTTGGAGGGATGTTACTTCCGGTGTCGAACCAGTTGCAGATTACATAAACAAGCATGATCATGTAACCATGGATATGGGGCAGGTAACTCTTGATGAAACCACCACTATGACTGCTGATGGACCTATGGAGTACGATCTATATGAGCTCACTGGTTTGAAATGGGCTAACAAGGATATTGAATTGGAAACAGCATCTGGGCTTGTTCCTTTCATTTACTCTGGAAGAAACCCGGTTCACTCCCTCCAATGGGCTATTGGACTGGAATTAGCTCTTACGATTAAAGACACATGGAAAGTTGCCTTAACCACTGACAGTCCCAACGCTGGTCCATTTATCAGATATCCAAGAGTCATCTCTTGGTTGATGAGTAACCAGAGAAGAATGGAAATGATGGATAACAAGGAAGTTCACTCTTGGGCAGCGAGAAAATCATCTTTAGCAACTCTTGACAGAGATTATGATTTCTACGATATTGCAACCATCACTAGAGCTGGACCATCTAAAATCTACGGATTTGAAGATAGAGGTCACTTGGGTGTAGGAGCGCTGGCAGATATTGCAGTTTACGATCTGGAACCAAACAACTTCGATCCTTCAATAAACGCAGCGGCAGTGGAACAAGCCTTTGGAAATGCTTTGTACACCATCAAAGATGGTGAAGTACTGGTTAAAGATGGTGAAATCGTTAAAGTAGTATCTAGTAGACATGTTTGGTCTAATGTACAGGGCTTTGAAGACGAAGAGAAAAGAGTAATCGAGCAGATCATGCCCATGTTCAATAAATACTATACGGTCAAATTCGAGAACTACAAAGTACATGACCACTACGCAGAACCATCATGTGAATATAAAATTAATGCAAGTAAATAGGGGTGTTAACTGTGAAACAAATAACCTTAACTCCAAAAAAGTTTTCCAGCATTGCCCTGGAATTTGATGAACTTATTCTAGATGAAATATACAACTGGGATAAAGCAGACTTCGATAAGTATATGGTGCCTATTGGAAACTCTCGTTTCCCACTCAATGACTATTTTAACATAGAGGTAAAAGGTTCCGCTCAAGGACCTGAAGATGTTAAAATGGTTATAGATGGAGACGCAGGCAGAGTAAAATATATCGGATGTAAAATGAGTGCCGGAGAAATAATTGTTAACGGCGACGCAGATCTCCAAGCCGGTGCAGAGATGACCGGAGGTTCTTTAACTATAAATGGTAACGCTGAAAGCTACGCGGGTAGAGAAATGAGGGGCGGAGAATTAACCATAAAGGGTAATGTTAAAGAATACGCTGGAACATCTTATATTGGTGAGTGGAGAGGTATGAGTGGAGGAGTTATAAATATCCACGGAAATGCCGGTAAACAACTTGCCGATGCCATGTCCGGTGGTGAAATCTACGTTAAAGGAAACTGTGACATACTGGCCGGTATCCATATGACAAAAGGATACATTCAGATAGATGGTGACGTCACTCGCTGGCCTGGCGGCCAGATGAAAAACGGCACTATAGTTATCAACGGAAAACTCGGCAGACTCCTAGAAGGTTTTGAATCTGAAGGAATTGTAGCCGACCCTGAAGTTGATGGAAGACAGTTAACTGGTAGATACATTAAATACAAAGGGGACATCGGTGTTAACGGAAAAGGAACTTTATTGCTCAACGCAGAGAAAAACAGAAGTTTACTCTAAAAACGTTGAACTTATAAAGATTTCTAAATTTTTTTTTTAGACATTGGAAATAAATTTTTTTTAATAGGATGCATTCTAAATAATACTTAAAATTTAATGAAAAATTGAATTAAATAAAGATTAAACAAAAGTTTAGTTGATACACATGGAAAAAGAACTAAATCTGAAAAGCGATGAAGCCCTAGATTATATCAAAAATAACGTTGAAAATTATGATACCTTAGAGATATCCTTTAACAGAATATTTGTTCCAGGAGAAGTATTAGATATAGATGCGGATGAAGAAGAAAGTTTAAAACTTTTAATTCAAATGAATGGTGAATTAGTTAACGACACAGTTCAAATAGACTTGGTACGTATAAAAGACGATATACTGGAAATAAGACACATAAAAGATGATAAGTCTATTCTAATTGTAGTAGATGCTTAAAAAGAATTCAGTAAACAAAAAACCTATTGTATTTTTCATTTAATTAATAAATTTAATATATTATAAACATCATAATCTATTATTACAAAAAAAGAACTTATTTATGTAATGCTTATCCCCTGAAGGTTTGATATTATGGAGAAAATGTTAACAATGGATTGTGATGAGGCCATAGACTATATCCGGAAAAATGTGAAAATTTATGATAATCTAGAATTATCTTACCATAGAGTTTTCACTCCCGGTGAAGTTATCAATATTGAAGAATATGACTGCGATGAAGACCGGAAAAGCTGTCGAGTCATAGTACAAATTCAAGGAGAAAATGTGGGTCAAAGCGTGGAGGTTGACTTAGAATCAATAAAGGATGATTTAATTGAAATCAGACATCTACCCACAGGTGAAGAATACCCCACCACTATTGTTATAGAAAAATGTGAATCAGAACTGGAATAAATTTTTTTTAATTTTAATATTATTTTTATTTTAAAATAAGTGCACCGCAGTAGCCTTGAAATAAGTCCAAACCATCTTCCCTATATTCAATTCCATGTCTAAGAATGACTGACGAGTTAAGAAAACCACTAACGGTTCTCCTACATCGATATTTAATTTAATTAAAGCACCCTGATCAATTATTTCTTTAACCTGACCCTTGAACACGTTTCGAGCGCTGGTGGTAACTTTTTCCATTGATAAAGTGATGTCTTCAGGCCTCACTGTCATATGAACGTTACCTTCCTTCTGTTCAACGGAGTAAATCAATATATTCCCCGTGTTTATCACCGTCAGCTTCTCACCACCTTCCCGTGCAGTACCTGCAATTATATTCTCAACTCCCACAAAATCGGCTACGAATTTATCCTTGGGATGTCTGAAGATTTCAGTGGTATCACCCACCTGTGATATCTCACCATGTCTCAATATAGCGATGCGATCTGCAAGAGCTAAGGCTTCATCAAAGTTATGGGTTACATGTATAATGGTTGTATCAAATTTTTTATTTATTCCTTTCATTTCTATTATTAACTCTTCTCTGGTAATCCTATCCAACGCACTCAAAGGTTCATCCATAAGTAGAAGCTTAGGATATATAATAAGAGCACGTGCTAAAGCTGTTCTCTGCTGTTCACCACCGCTTAAAGTTCGAGGCATGCGATTAGCCAGATGAGATATGCCGAAGAGATCCATAATTCCTTCGACTTCGGTTTTTATCTCCTCTTTCTTCCGTTTTCTTATGCTCAATCCGAAGGCTATATTCTCAAAAACGTTTTTATGCGGAAATAGCATATAATTTTGGTAAACAAAACCCACTCCTCTCTGTTCTGGCGGAAGTAAAGTAACTTCCTTGTCATTCATATAGATTTTACCAGAATCAGGATACCAAATTCCGGCAATTAACTCCAGAAGCATGGTTTTACCAGACCCACTGGGGCCTAAAATAACGAAGTACTCATCATCTTCCACTTCTAGGTTGATGTTCATTAATTTAAATTCTTTCCAATCCCTGGAAATGTTTTCAATCCGTATCATAGACACCCCATCCCCTTATAAGCAATCTAACCACTACAAAAAGAGCTAAACATAAAGATATTAGTATAACGGAAATCGATGTTGCACCGGATAAACTAAAATTCTCGAATTGCTGGTAAATAATGGTGGGTGCAGCCAAGGGATAATAAGCTAAAATTACAATTGATCCAAATTCACTTATCGCTCTTGCCCAGCACATTATGGATCCCACCACAATGCTCCGTAAAGATAAAGGTAGTGATATAACGAAAAAAGTTCTCATTGAACCAGAACCCAGTGTTCTAGCAACCTTTTCCATACGAGGATCAACATTTTCAAATCCTTCCCGGGCAGAGTTTACAACAAAAGAAGAACTTACAAATAGCATGCATATAACCACTCCGGGGAGCGCATTTACAAAAGTGATGCCCAAATTATTAAATGGTGCTCCCAGTATACCACTGGAAGTGAAGACCAGTAGTAAAGCAATACCACTCACAGTATGGGGTATAACAATCGGCACATCAATTATTGATTCTATAAATCCCTTTCCAGCGAAATCATGTCTTGCCAGGATATATGCCAGAGGCACTCCAAATATAACTGCTAGAATAGTTGCAATTAGAGCAGAATATACACTAACCCATATAGCGCCAAGTACTGCACTATTTTGAAGATTTGAAATGATGGAATTAAGATTCGACGATACCATTAGGTTGGCTATGGGGATTAGAATGAACAAAACCAGGAAAGACCCCATAAAAACAAAGAAGATAGTAGTATGATCTAATTTTCTCATTTTGGATAATCCCGAGTTATAATGAATCTATTATATATTGAAGAATCTTTTAGATTTCTAATTGTTTAAAGTTTTAGTAAAAGTTTGATATCCAGTATTTAAAAAAAATAGAAAAAAGTGGAATTTTAATTTTTATTTACTATATAATCTATGGTAAGTTAGTGGCGGAACTGTTAACGACGTATGATTGTAGTATGCTGGGAACGTTTGTGGAAATGTTGGTTAATATTGCTGGTGTTATTGGAATAAGATAATTACTTTGAGTTATATTTATTCCAGTAGAACTTAACATTAGTTGTACGTACTCTTCTGCTATTTGTTTATCTGGAGCGTTGTTAAGTATGGTGATACCATATATTATTGGCGCCATTTTCACTACTGAGCTGTTATTAGCATCGCTGAATTGTTTTAATTGTATAGTGTTATAATTTGATTGATATGTTGCGTTAGTTAGTGCTAATTCCTCGGGGAGTGTTACATAGGTAAGATTTGCTGACTGGGCTAAACTTTTATATGTGATAAGATAGTCGATGGAGTCGGTTTGTACAAGAGGTGTTAATGCTGCAGCGTCTGCTCCAATCGTTAAGTTACCATGAGGATTCTCGTTGGTTGGAACATTTATTGTGAAGTTTGTGCCGTTTGCAACAGATGTGATTGCAGAGTTATTGGCGATGAGATTACTGAAGATGGTGCTATTATTGTAGTATGAGTTTGCAAGTTGTAACATCATCACAGAGTAGGCTCCTGCTGGATCAGAATTAGGATCACTGACAGCATATTTTACGCCGGGTTGTGATAATATTTGATACCAGTTGTTACTATTAATCTGCCTAGCATTTTTACTTTTATTAGTATAGGCGACTACTAATTCGTTAGCAGCGTACTGTATGTTATAACTACTGTAATTAGGTATTAACTTCGTGTTGATGAGAACTGCATTAGCTGATATCATAATATCAGGGGTCTTGTTAAGTTGGGTTATCTGGCTAATTAAAGCTGAGCTTCCCTGGTAAGTTGGTTGAATGTTTACATGGGGGTATTTAGAGTTGAATTGAGCATTAGTTTGATTTATGGGTGTCGCTAAACTATCAGCAGCGTATATAACTAGAGTACCATTCTGTGAAGAACCACTATAGGCACTATATCCGTATACGCCGATTCCTACAATGATAATCGCTATGATAACTAATAATGCGATCATTGTCCTTTTCATATATTTTTTCCTCCTAAAAATTTAATTTTTAACAACAATTACTATAGTGAATTACATATTTATACGCATCGATAATTTATTATATACGATTGATAAATATTTAATAATAAGTTATAAGGAATTAAAATTCACATTTAAGGGATATTAATCTATCAATAAAAAAATTTATATAAACTTGCATAAAAACAATTCATCAAAAAATGGACATCTTCCCCTACATTCAGAGATTACTGTACATCCCCTGCACTCTGATTTACAATTCGCATATATATTACTCCGATAATTGGCAAATAAATCATGCCATACATATTCAAAATTAAATTGTTTTAAATTATAACTGTACACATTACTATTACAAAAGGAGCAGGGCTTTACATTCATCTTCTCATCTATATATACACTGAAAAATCCACATTCACAACTATCCAAAAACTCCTTATCCAACTTAGTATTTTTCATTAAAACCGGAACAAAACAAGCATCAAAACCTATATTTAAACATGTAAACGGATTTTGAACCAAGTCTAGAAATAATTTCAATTTATCAGTGGATTTAATAACATCACCATTTACAGCACGTCCAGTGGGTTTATAAGTTAAAAATATGATAGAATTGAAAGATTTTAAGTATTCATCATATTTCCCACTTAAAATTTCAATTGATTGGGGTAATGTTTTCTCTGAAACAACATAATGAATATTAGTGCGAATTTTTTCATTTAAAAGACTTGATCCAAGTGTTGAAAGCTCTTCCAATGATAAACTCTCCCGATGGGGATCCCAGGATATGGCGACGGCACCACAATACTTCCTAGTTGCATCTAGGTTCTCCCTGTTGAAAAATCTACCGCAGGTAGTGTAATTAGGTATTATTCCAAATTCTTCCCGTGTTATCTGAAGTATATTGTTAAATTCTGGGTGGAGTAACGGTTCACCACCACCCAATGCCACCTGGAATACTTTTCCATAGTTTGTACTGCTCAATTCGTTTAGAACATATCTATAATCTTCAACGGACATGAAATCTCCATTTTCATCACTCGACCTGTAACAGTGTTCACATCCATTAGTGCAGTAATTAGATATAGATATATCCGCAATCTCTGGCCAAGGTGCTGAATAGGGATTTTCAGAAAAACTATCACCCCACCTGAAGGTTACACCAGTTTCAGGAATACCCACAAAATTATATCCATTAAAATGCTTTCTAATCATGATTATATTAAAAAAAATAATTTAGAGTACATAATTCTAAAAAATTTTTAATTTAAGAAGTTTTAATCGCAGGTACATTTAGGGTCAATAGTTTGGGTAGCACCTACGCCATAAAGATCTCGACCTTTACCTTTAACCACTATCCAATTAATTAAATTCCACATCTCCTCATCCGACAATTTACTTAAATCCATGCTGGCAATATCATCTGGATTAATATCATCTAACATGATGGATTTACCAATTTTAAATTTTTTCACAGTAAATAATACTTCATCACTACCAATCTTAGTTTTATTACCTTCTGTTTCAAGTTCATCTCTCAAAAATGCTAGTAACTGTACTATCCCCTTTTCACCAGTTTTCTGGAAGTGCTCAATATTTGCCTTAAAAATATCTTCCTTAGCTGTTAAAATGAAACTGGTTGAACTACTATTAGTTACAAAATCCCCTCTAATTTTCATAAAACCAAAACCTCCCATTATTAATATCAAAAAATAATTACTTTTTTCCAGTTAATTCTTTAATTTTATATTGTTTATTTTTTTCCTAAAATTTATTCAAAAAAAATTAATTTTATAAAAAGACAAAAATCTGTTCATGAATATTATTAATTTAATTCAATTATTTATTAATATTAAATAAATCTTTTTTTCTCTAAGGGAATAACCGCTTTAAGATGAGTTTCTCCATCTAAAATCTTAACATCTATTCCATAGGCTTTCCTCATTTTCCTAAGTCATAACTTCCTCTGGTACTCCTTTAGCCATGATAGTACCATTATTAGGATAATTATCTGATTGGATGAGATATGAATGTATGATCTGGGAAATGAGAAGTCATTATAACTGACAACTATTCCTTTGCTAAATTATCATATTTTTTTCAATATATTATTTTTTCCTCCATAGTAAGACCCATCGGGGGTTAGTGGTAGGGTGTTTTAGTGTTTCATTGTCTTTTTTGATTAAATTCTTTCTAAGAAAATTTTCGAGTTTTATTTTATCTTCTTTTTTAATTTCATTTACATTCCAGCCGTTTTTCCATAGGTAACGTGTCATGGCATCTTCAATGTTATTATACACTGGAGGGGTCTGATTTTTAAACATTTCCACATTAGCGTATATATCTATTTGATAGAGCATGTTTAAGGCGTAGATGAAATTGGGGTGTTGATGATATTCAACCTCCATGTATTCAGCTACTTCTTTATCAAATTGATCGGATATTGTTCCACATTTCATTCCAGTCAATATCCTCAATTTTTGAGATTGTATTGTTTATATTACTATCCCTATCAGAACTATCATAAAATTTTATTCGAAAATGTTTATTTTAACATATCTAATAATAATTGGATATAATATTTTTTCAATTAACCTAAACCCAAAGGAATCTTGAAAATTTTTTAATGAATGCAAAAAAAGTTATTTCAAATACTTCTAGTTGAAAATAGAAAATAACTAATAATATTATAGTATTCCTTTCAATTTATTTTTTCTAATATAATCGTTTATGGATCTTCTAATTAGATTACCAATAGGTTTATTCCCTTTTTTCGCTGAGATTTCCTTTAAATCCTGGTACATTTCTTCAGGTATTTTCATGGTTATTTGTTTATCCATTTTTGGGAATTCCTCTACAGAATTTATTAGCATAATTTTTTCAAAAATAATAATTTTGGTAAATAGTTATTCATTTTCTGGGTTTATACACCATTTGCAGATGGTTTCGTTTTCATCTTGTACAAAGGATTCACCGCAAATGTTGCATATTGTCACTTTCTTTTTATGTTTTATGGGAAGGGGTAGATCGATTAAGTACCAGCTATAAACATCTGCATCTGCTTTTATGAGTTCGTTTATACCATCTTCATGGGAAACTTTAGCTTCGTTCATATACCATGCGTGGAATATGGGATAATCAACGGTTTTTTCAGGGTCTAGAACGATTCTGACACTTTTAACAGTTTCTTCTCCCGGTGGGGCTGCTTTGTTTATAGTTACAGCCATCTTTCCATGATCTATAATTTTCAAGCCTTTATTTCCTATGGTACTGCTGCATAGTATTTGGAATGTGTCTGGAAGGCAATTCTGGGTTTCGCAGGTTACGAAAATTCGATCACCCTCTTTTATGTCCAGTAATCTTCTGGCTAGGTTGAGCATTTGCAGACCTATGAATGCTCCAGTACTCAGGTATCCGTGAAAGGGGATAATTTTCTCTATTTCTTCCCGTAAATCGGGGTCATCTATTTTTTCTATAATTTCATCCATTATTTTTACACCCAATTAAAATCGTTAAATATTAAGTAAAGAGGTTTTTTTAATTTTCCGATAAATTGTATAATGAAATTAAAAACTTTTAGTAAAAGTAGGAGTCTATTTCATCGTAAAATATTTATGAACAAGTTTTGAGTTTAGTATTATAGTATAGTTTATGAAATCAATTTACAGTATAATTTTAAGTTTGGTTTATTTTTTACTAGAAACTAATTTTTTTTAATGTGGATGCTAGGGCTCACACTTATCTTAGAATATCCCCTTTTTTTAATTTCCCAATTGGTTTGGTGATCTAACTGATCATTAAGGAGATAAATTCTTTTGGGTGTAAGCCCTTTTTAGGTAAAATGCATCCATTTTTAAATATATTTTCCTGTAAGTAATTCAAAAAAATTTTAAAAAATAATAAATAAGTTAATTTTATTTGGATGTGGCTTCAACTAGTTTGTTCATTTGTTTTTGCCAGGATGCGCTGCGTACATTTTCGAGGTTAATTTTTTCTCTTTTTACGATTATGCCTTTTTGAGGGCAGGCTTTAGCACATGCTCCGCAGAGAATGCAGAATCTCTCATCAACTACGGATTTACCATCGACGATGGATACTGCATTGCAGGGGCAAATATCAACACAGGCATGGCAGGAATCTCCTTTACATTCGAAATCTTCTTTGAAGATTATTTCCCCTTCAAATGGTTTGGTAACGGTTGTTGCATCTACGGGGCAGACTTCTTGGCACCATCCACAGTTTATACATGTTTCTTCATCGATGAAAGCGTTTCCAGTAATTTCAGCGTCTTCAGGATGTATTTCATACGCTCCGTAGGAGCATGATCTGCACGCGGCTTTTATTGCTTTAACTGGGCAACTGCGTTTGCATATGAGACAATAAACACATTTATCTTCATCAACCGTGATTTCAGGTTCTTCAGGATTTTCTTTGTTCATGGTTATTGCTTCTGCGGGGCACATTTCTTCACAGATTCCACAGTATATGCAAGTATCTTTATTTATATCTATTTCACCAGAAACCAGTTTAGTTCTTTCTGGTAGTTTTCTAGTGACGGTTATGGCTTCTGTGGGGCATGCAGTTTCGCATGCTTTACAGTATATGCAGGTTTCTTCGTCGATGTTTGCTTTCTGCTCCCATTTTGGATAGGCTTCGAGTTCTTTAATGTTTACGTCATCTATCTTGAATTCCATAGCTTCAAATGGACATGAAGCTGCGCATAATCCACATAATGCGCATTTTTCTTTATCTACTTTCACGTAATCCATGTCTAGTAAGCCTCTAGCTATGGGTACTAGGGGACCTAATTTCAATGCTTCGGTTGGGCAAATGTCTGTACATATGCCACATCCTACACATTTTTCTTTTTTGTAGCTAAGAGAGCGTTTTTGGCTTCCTTCTCTTTCTACGGTGGGTTTTACCTCAGACATTTTTTATCACTTCCACTTTTTATGTTTTCTTGGATATTGCCTGGTTTGGACAGCTTTGAATACATATATCGCAATCATCACAGTTTTCTGGGACTAATACTATTTCATCGTCTTCTTCTATTAATGCTCCTTGTTCACATACCTTTATGCATAATCCTTCTCGGGGTAGTCTCTGATTTTTCCACATTTTTCCATGTCTATTACTATTGGCATCGTTTATCACATTTTGAAAATTTATTTGAGTATAATAACCCCATATACGATATGGATATATAAACATATCGATTTAATTTTTAGGACTATAAACAAAGTATTCGACTAAAAAGATATTTACAAGGTCATAAACGAAGAATTGATAGCAGATAGCATGATTTCACTAATAAAGAATAAAATAAAATTGTAAATATGCAATCCTTTTTGGATATACAAAATATAATCTGTTATAAGCCTAGTTAAAACTGTATAATATAATGTTCTGGAAAATGAGTAATTGCATGTTGCATAAAATGTTTATCGTTTCAAAGTCTATAAAAAGGATTTTTTTTTAGCTCAAAGATTAATAAATTAGTTCAAAAGAAGTTTTAATTTGTTATTTAGAATTATAATTATTTAAAAATAAGTAGAAAAATATTTAAAAAAAATTCAATAAAATAATTTTGGAGAAGAAATAATAATCAGTTTTATTCTTTTCCAACCATTATTTCAGTTGATTTTATTATTGCGGTGGCTTTGTCACCTTTTTTTAGACCTAGATTTTGTGCGGATTCTTTGGTGATTAATGCAGTTATAAGTCCTGGTGATTCTACTTTTATTTTAATGCTGGCCATAACCGCTCCTAATTCAACGTTTTCAATTGTACCTTCTAACATATTTCTAGCACTAATTTTCAACTATATCACCTCGTTTTAATATTTAATTTATATGTAATTAATTTCATTAAAACATTTTGATCATGTCATGTTCTTAATTACAGATCGAATATTTAATATTTGAAAATATTTTAAAGGTGAAAAAATTGGATTTAATTAAGTACAAACCAATCGGGATTATAAAATCCCCATTTAAAAACTTAGAAGGCATGCCTATACAACCAATCGGTGCTTGCGGTGTTACTGGAGAAATACATATTGAAGACGAGTATAAGGAGGGACTTACTGATCTAGAGGAATTTTCCCATATAATGCTCATTTACCATCTTCACTTGTCAAGAGGATATTCCTTAAGTGTTAAACCTTTTTAGGATAATAAGATGCATGGTGTGTTTGCAACTAGGGCTCCAAAACGCCCTAATCCTATAGGATTATCAGTGGTTCGTCTTATAAAAGTGGAGGGTAATGTATTACATATTTCAAATGTTGATATTGTGGATGATACACCTTTACTTGATATAAAACCGTATATTCCTCATTTTGATAAAGATGAGGGTGAAGAACTATGTATCGGGTGGTTTGAGGATAAGTATCATGAAGCGGTTAATAAAAAGTCAGATAATAGATATTCAAATTAAAAAAAAATAAATTTTTTGATAATTAAATTTTTAGAATTCTTCCATTTGGTTTAAATCCATCAGTGTTTCCACTGCTTTAGCTTCCACATGAATATCCGCCTCTCTAATTGCTGCGATGGGATTTAAGCCTCCTGGAGTTACTATGCCTGCGTGATATCGCTCTACTATGGCATTATAAATAAATTCGCTGGGTTTACCTACTTTTAGAATTGAGAATCCTGCTTCCTCGATTTTTTTTAATATATCTAATGCATCGGGTCGTGCGATGTATGGTATTTCCTTTAAACTAGCTAATATTCTTCCTTTAGTTTTTAATGCATCTAAGACGGAAGTCATGCCTTTAGATAAATATATTTCATGAGGATCTAATGAAGATCCACTATAAGCGGTGAGTTCTATAAATCGGGGTGTTTTGATGTCGGTTTCCAGAATTCCTCCATATTGGGGTGCGGCGGGTATACTATTTTTATTTAATATGCCATCTATGGTTAAACTGCAAACAGTGACGATGCTGGTTTTACCTTCTTCAAGGTGGGGTATGGTTTGATAATATTTACTTATACTGTATTCTGGTTTAGAATTCATTACTTGGCTGAAAATATTTAATGCATCTTCCAAATCTTCAGTTTTTACATGGGAGATATTAGTGATAACTTTACCTTGATGGGTTTCCAGATCGAAATCCACTTTATAGATGAGATTCCACGCTTTTGAGAGAAAAAATTTAACTTTAGCTGTAGTTTCAGGGCCTGTTGTTTTTAATATAGGTTGTGGTTGAGTGATGCTTTTCATAGTTGAGAATTCTACCGTATTCTCGGCTAACTTTATATTTACTTGAAATCCAGCTTCTTTTGCAGCGCAAAGTGGACTGATGCCACCTATAACAGCGATACCTACCATATCATCGGCGACTGGAATTCCCAATACGGATTCTCCACTTTCACCTATTTTAATCAAGCCTGATACACCGATTTTATTCATATCCTGGAAGGTTGCTATAGCTTTTAATCGAGCGCTTTGGGGGATTAAACGGAAGTTTGCGGGTATAAGTCCATTTCCTTCACGCACTACTTGGAGTACTGAAGTCATTTCTCTATCAGTGAATGCTTCTAAAGGTGTAATAGACGTTTTTTTATAAGCTATAAGCTCCGTGAATCTGATGGGAGTATATTCTTCAATTTCCACTAATCCACCATACTGTGGAATAACCGGTATTCCTTGTTTGAGTAACATTCCATCTATGGTGGTTCCGCAGATGGTATCTAATTTCACATAGTCCTGTTCTTTGTTTTCACCCTGTGGAGTATTGATTCTTACATAGGGACTTACAGCTATACCATGCCCGAAAACTTCTTTGATGATGTCTATGATTTCTACATTGTAAGGGAAAGTGGATGAGTTGACTACTACGTTTCCTTTGGCGTTTTGAGGGTTGAGGGTGGTTTTATAGATCATATCCTCAAATTTGCTGAATATGAAGTCAACTTGATCATAAATGAGGCCTTTATCTAATTCTTTTAATCCTTTTTCGGTTATTTCCCTACCTGCATATCCTTGGCGTTCGGTGAAGCCTTTTTCATCTAGGATACGCATATGGTATCTTACGGCTCTTTCTCCGAGGTCGTAACCTTTCCTTTTGAGTTCTTCGGCAATGGTTTTGGCTCCGAGAATTTCTTCACGGTCGGCTAGAATTCTCAAAATCTCAATCATTTTACGATCGGTTTCTTCAGGCATTTATTCACCTTAGAAAAAATAATTTTCTGAATAAAATATTAATTTTTTTTATGGATTAAAGGGTTATTTTTAAAGTTGAAAAATAAATAAATAATGGTAGTGGAACACAAAATTTTTATTTGGTGTCCCATAACTGATTTTTTTTATATCTTTATAGGATGTGATAATATTTCTCGAGTTCCCAGGGGGTTACTTGTAGTTTGTATTCTTCGCATTCCTTTTTCTTAAGGGCGATGAATCTTTCGAAGCTGTGTGAACCGAGTGTTTCTTTAACTAGTTCGGATTTTTCTGTCCGGGCTATTGCTTCTTCTAAGGAACCTGGTAAAGCATCAACTCCTTTGGCTTTCCTCTGTTCTTCATTCAAGTCGTAGAGGTTTAATTCCATGGGGTTGGGCATTTCATTACCTTCTTCTATTCCTTTAAGTCCGGCTGTGAGCATGACGGCTAATTGTAGATAAGGGTTACCTGATGGGTCGGGACATCTTAATTCCATTCTAGTTGCAACTTCTTTTCCTGGTTGGTAAAGTGGTACACGGATTAGTGCGGAACGATTTCTTCGTGACCATGCGATGTATACTGGTGCTTCGAATCCTGGTACTAGTCGTTTGAAAGAGTTAACCCAGGGTGCTAGTAGGGAGACTATTTCAGGTGAATATTTTAAAATTCCTCCAATGTAGGCTTTTGCATCGTCAGAGAGATTGTACTCATCTTCTGCATTGAAGAAAGCGTTATTTTTTCCTTTAAATAGTGATTGGTGGACGTGCATTCCGGACCCGTTTTCTCCAAATAGTGGTTTGGGCATGAAGGTTGCGTATAATCCGTATTTAGTGGCGACTTCTTTAACGGTTAATCTGTAGGTTACCATGTTGTCGGCCATTTTGAGTGCATCATCGTATCTCATATCAATTTCATGTTGGGATGGTGCTACTTCGTGGTGGGAGTATTCTACACCTATTCCCATTTGTTTAAGTGATATTACTGTTTCTCTTCTTAGGTCGGAGGCCATGTCTAATGGTGTGAGGTCGAAGTATCCGCCTTGATCTATGGGTTCAGGGCATTTTGGTGAGGCGAAGTAGAAGTATTCGAGTTCAGGTCCGACATAGAAGTGGTCGAAGCCCATTTTCTCCATTTTTGTTAGGGCTCTTCTTAGAATGTAACGTGGATCTCC
>PMWA01000046.1 GCA_003166335.1 Methanobacterium sp.
ATTCTAAATTATTTAGAAAATAAATATGGAGAGAAATTTAATCTCCTTAACCCACAACTCTCAATTCAGAAACTATTATTGGAGGTAGTATGAAGGGTCCTATCTGTCTATTTTTCATTGTAGATGCTCTAGCATGTTTAAGAGCATTGAAAACATTACCAGATAACATAGCATTCTTCACAGGATATGCAATTTCTCCATCCTTAATATAGAAAGCATTCATAGTTTCCACTGAGAAATCACCGGATATGGGATTAGCAGTGTGAGCTCCCAATAAATCCTTAANNAATTAATCCATTTCTTACATTGGAAATCTCATTCAACTCTTCAAAATCAAGTATTAAGTTACTGAAACCTACTGAAGGCACATCCGCAAAGGAGGATCTGACGCCATTTCCAGTGCTCTGAACACCTCCCCTCTTGGAAGTGTATAAATCATATATAAAATTTTTAAGAACTCCATTCTGCACTAAAGTTGTTTTTTGACTAGGAACACCTTCACCATCACTTGGAGCACTGTTAAGTCCTTTCTTAAGTTTGCCGTCGTCATATACGTTAAGTGATGATGATAAAACTTCTTCACCCAATTTATCAGCATAAACTGATCTACCTCTCTGTACATTATCTGCGTTTAAAGCACTAGAAAACGTGTAAATTAATGCGGCTGCAGCATTATAATCAAGTATAACCTCCATATCTCCTGTTTCTACAGTTTTACCGTTTCTTGAATCACGAGCAACTTCACAAGCCTTCAGGGCAATTGTCTCAGCATCTATATCCAAATATCGTGATGAATCAGATTCATTGGCTGTGGATACACCAGTCCCATCCGGAATATTAACTGATATAAATCCTGAAAAGAATGTGGATGAATCCTTAGAAAGCACTCCATCAGAATTTACAATGACAGTATTTATTGAACCTGCAGATACACCTCCAGATGTGGGTTGGCATTTTTCATTGAGACTAGTTTGAATCATGTTTTTAGCAAACGTTACAGTATCCTTCACATCCAAGTCTTTAATCTTAGGATCATAAATCTCCTTAACACTAGGATATGTGGATTTAGAAGCGAAACCAAAGTTTTCATCCATTACATTAAATTTAGCATTGAAAACTGCATTTTTAACTGTTTGCTCTAGTTTAGTTAAATCTGTTGTGTACGCAAATCCCATCTTATTATCCTGAATTATCCTTATTCCTAACCCATATGATGAAACTTCTTTGGCAAAATCCACCTGATCATTCTGTATATCTACATCAACTTTTTCTTCTCTTTCAAGATAAATTTCAGCTTCCTTTACATATTTAAGTGCCATTTCCAGTGTTTCTTGAGCTATTTCATCCATCATTTCCATCATANNTATAAACCTCTCAATTGCTTCTGCCACTCCATCATCATAAGATTTCTCAGTTATATAATCTGCTATATCTTTAAGTTCATCAGCAGCATTATTAACAGCCACTTTAACATCTGATACTCTTAAAAATTCGATATCATTCTCACTGTCCCCAATCGCTAGATTTTCATCCGTTTTTATACCCAAATCAGTAGTTATCATCTTCAAAGATGATCCTTTATTTACTGATGGATCCGTCAATTGTATGGCGAATTTAGTATCGTAGACAACCACATTAAAATCATTAATTGTTTCTTTAACTAGTTCTTCAGTTATCGTTCTTTCTATAGCTACTTCAGAAACTCTTTGATCAGATAATTCCACTTTCATAACCTCAAATTTTGATTTAAGAAATTCATAAGCTTTTTGACATTCCGTTATATTACCTAAAATCTTTATTCTACCTTGTGATTCAATTACAACACCATTTTCAGCCACCAAACCACCCGTATTGCCCAACAATATGGCTATAATTTTGGCAGCGCACATAACATTACCCGTTACAAATATTATTGGAACTCCTCCATTNNCATTAACACATACTCTTCTTGTTCATCAGTTATAGTACCATTACATCAAGTGCTATAGCCTTTAATTTATATTCCACTATACATTTCACCACGTTAAAAAAAATATTTAAAATTTTCATAAAAATAAAATGTTTTAGAAAGTACTATAACGATAGGCTATATTACAGGTACCTTCTTTACTAACCATACAAGCACCTATGGGATTTACAGGGTTGCATTCTTTTCGGAATAATTTACATTCTTCGGGACGTGAAACACCACGTAGTATTGGACCACATATGCAGCCAGTCACCACATCCTGAGTTTTCTCAACATGAACATCAAATTTTACTCTGGCATTGAACTGAGAATATTTATTTCTTATCTCATAAAAAGAATCCGGAATCTCAGGAAATCCCCTCCATTCTCTGCTTTTAACGTGGAAAACTTCATTCATTAATTGTTGTGCTTTTAAGTTACCTACCTCTTTTACTGCTCGTTTATATTCATTTTGAACTTCCGCCTTACCTTCTTTAATTTGCTTTAAAATAAGATAAATAGCGATTAGTACATCAAATGGGTTGAAACCAGCTACTACTTGGGGTATTCCATACTGCTGTGAGAATATTTCATATGGATGGGTTCCAATTATAGTTGAAACATGCCCGGGTTCTATAAGAGCGTTAAGATTAACCTCTCCAGATTCTATGAGGAATTTTAAAGCTGGCGGTATTAACCTGTGACAGGAGAGAACTGAAAAGTTCTCTGGAGGTCCAGATACTATTTCAGAAGCAGTAGTAGGTGCTGTAGTCTCAAATCCTGCTGCCATAAAAGCCACTTCGTTATTTACTTTTTCGGCTATTTCAACTGCATTACTAACTCCATATACCACCCTTACATCGGCCCCATCTGCTTTAGCATCGGCTAAAGTTCCAGTAGCCCCAGGTACTCGGAGCATGTCCCCAAATGTAGTGATGGTAACTCCCTGCCGGGCTAATTGGAGGCATTCATCCACTTCCCGTGAGGGAACGCAGCATACTGGGCAGCCCGGTCCAGCAACTACTTCTACCTCTTCTGGTATGAGAGACCTTATTCCATTTTGCATTATTGTATGTTCATGCGATCCACAGACGTGCATTATTTTAACTGGTCTGGAAATATTTTCTATACGTTTCACTATTTCTCTGGTTAGATTTTTCATAACTGGACACCATTAACATTTGATTTTAAATTTTTGTACTCCTACGTTAAACATTGAATTTTTGATTAGATTATTATATTATATATGTAAATAGAGATATTAAAAATAGTATAATTAAAAATTTTGATTTCATGATATATAGTAAATATTAAAAAATAATCAATTTTTAAATTATTTAAAAAATTATGAAATTAAAGTTTTTCAAAAATTTAATGTTAATGTTGAGAGTAATGATTAAAAGATTTTATTTACTTTTAGTTACGTTTAAGCACATTATAAACCGTTCAAAAATTATTTTAAAATATCGAATACATTATTTCTGAAGAACTCTAGAATTACACTAATTTGGTAGTTAATATGAAAGTTGCAGTAATAGGATTAGGAGTTGAAGGTAAAAAAGCTTTACATTCTCTTTTAAACCATGGACACCAAGTTTATGCATCTGATATGAATGAGAAACTAACCATAGAAAGCGATCATGATTTTGAACTTGAACTCGGAAACCATGATTGGGATAAAATAAACTCAGCAGATGCAGTTATTTTAAGCCCCAGTTTATGGAGCATTGAAGCCTTTAAAGAATTCAAATCAAATGATAAACTTTTCACGGATGTAATAAACAACCATAAATCTATTTTCACTATAGGGGTAACTGGAACTAATGGTAAAACCACCACTTGCCTCATGATCAAGCAAATACTAGAAAATTACGGCTTTAAAATTCTCATAGGCGGAAATGCTGGAGGAGGATTTGACGGATACACAGAACTCATTCTAGAATCATCAGAAAAAAATTATGATATTTTAATTGTAGAAGTCTGCGATATGACCTTAGATTTCTGCGCCCATAATTTTGATTTCAATTTACTAGTGGTAACTAATCTTGGACAGGACCATCTGGATGTGCATCAATCAATCCAGAATTATCAAAAATCACTGCAAAAAATTTTGAAAGATAAAAAAGCTGTTTTAAATATCAATGATGAACTATTATCCGGTATGGAGAATTATGCTAAGGAAACCTTCTTTTTTGATTATTACTATGGAAAGCTAAATTTATTCGGAAAATTCAACCGTCAGAACGCAGCAGCAGCAGCAGAAGTTGCTAAAATATTAAATATACCCGAAGAAAATATAAATAAATCTTTAGAGTCTTTTACGCCTGTACCTGGAAGAATAGATGAGTTAAATATTGGAAAAAATAAGATTGTGATCGGGAAAACTGATAACATTTCTGCAACCACTGCTGTACTTACAGAAGAAAAATTTGATGTGGTTATATTAGGAACCCCCCGGCAAAATGAATACTGGAGATATGACCTAATCGAAGAAGCATCTAAAACAACTCCTAAGTTAATAGGTTTATTTCCCGGTTTGGATAACACTACTACTCAAGCTGAAGAATTTCTAATAAAAAAGGGTTATACTGGACCCATTAAAATTTTAAATAACATAGAAGAAGTAGTAAATTTTACGATAGATTGGATTAAAAAGGATTCCACTATCTTTATTGGTGGTAATGGTCAGGATAAAATAATGGAGATAAAAAAAATTTTAGAGAATAGTTACTGTGAGGATGTTCAATCGATTATGGACAAGAATAATTTGCATAGTAATCAAAAAATATATAAATGGGATGAATAATACGAAATGTATTGATAAATACTCTAACATTTAAACGAAAATATGTAAATAGCCAAGAATTTTATATTGATTATCTATATTTTTTAGTTTTATCTGAATTTTTTTTGATTATATTATCTAACGACCTGAAAAATAACAATAAACAAACATATATCAGATTTACAGTAGGAGAGTGATGTTCTGCCAAATTTAGTGAAAAATCCATTATTAATATTGATAGTATTAATTTTAGTTGCTGTTGTAATGTATCCATTTGGAAATGCTATGGGAGTTCATATTCCAACTCAGAGTCCTGAAGAAATTGCGGCCCTTCCCATTGGATCTACTGTTTTGAATGGAACTACCGTAGTTAACGATAATAACCTCCATAAAGTTCCAATATTATATCATCCAGAATATTTGGTGCAAAATGCTTTAGAACAGAATTATGTAGGACTTTTCACAAGTTTAGTAACAGGAGCTGTACCAACTCCCGTTAAAGCTGTTGTTAATAGTGATATATCGGACAGTGGAGCAGCAGAAGGATTTACAGGACCTGGGACATTAACTGTTCAAGGAAACAAATTAACAGTGAATCCTCCTAACCAATTTATATATGGATATGTAACACCATACACAATAGCAGTGAAAACTAACGGTAGTGTAGAACTAATACAAAATAATAAAACTATAAAAACAGTTTCTACTCAGGATTTCAGCAATGATACCATTCCTAATCAATATATCGATCTCAGTGACTTTGAAACTTGGTATAACAATAGCAATATAGGGGATAATATAACTTTGGATTATGGTTTAAGTAATTTTAGTGACGGTAGAAACATGGTTCCCCCCGATGAAATAAAAACATACTTTGGAGATGATGTTTTAAATTATATAACATCACGTGAACCTACTAACGAGTCAATATTAGTTTATAATGACACAAATAATGAAGTAGTTGTAGGCAGTGATCAAACTATTATGAACTTTTACGGGGATATGGATAATAATGCCCGGGTAGAGAATGCTCAGGCGTTTATTCAAGCTTGGAATAATACAATAATTCCACCACAAACCACAGGTTATGGAACTGAAAATGTATCATATGTTTCAGTATACGATCCAGATCCCACTCAAGGAACTGGATGGGCAGATCATGGTACTTGTCCACCTGGAAGGGCTATAAGAGATGCCTCGTTAGCTGCAGGATTTCCATTACCCACCGGTATGACTATGGATTATGAAAATGTTATAAGTGATACTGCGAGTTTAACAGATGGAATAACCGTTTACAATACCCTTAATTATCCAGTGAAAATAACAATCTGGATGAATGGAACTGGTGAAGACGCGCCTATCTATTGTCAAATCACTGAGTTATTACCATAAAACTTTTTTTTTAAATTTACTTATTTTTAAATATAATTATTTAGATTTAACATTTTAAGGTAATGTGATTCAATAATGGTTTCAGCCATCATAACCGCCGCGGGTAAAAATAGACGAATGACTGAAGATCAAAATGCTCGTGGATTAAATATTCAACATAAACTTCTCCTTGAACTGCATGGGAAACCTGTGATAATCAAAACTCTGGAGAATATTAAAAATACTGGAGTTGAAGAATTAGTTATTGTACTAGGAAATTTCAGCCATGAAATAGAAGCAGTGCTATCTGATTATCATGAAAGAGAAATTAAAATAATATTTAACCAAGATTTAAATGTTGAATTATCAGAGACTCTTTTAAATGGTGTTAGAAATGTTAAATCTGGATTATGTTTATGTGCAGCTGCAGATCAACCTACTGTTTCAACATATACCCTTAATAAACTAATTAAAGCTCTTGATTCTAAAAAGAATATGATTACAATATTGGCTAGGGAAAAGACCGGATATCTTGACTCAACGGAAGGTTTAGGAATGCCATTTGTATGCCACTCAAAGCTTTTAAAAAAATATTTGCCTGATAAACAAGATAATTTAAACCCAATATTAAATAATATGTTAGAGAATGAAGTGATTTTTTATGGTGTTAATCCTTATAATTCATTGGAAGAAGTGAATATTAATAGATGGAATGATTATATTGCTGTTTTAAAGGGAACTCGTAAGGATTAATTTTATAAATTCTCAAATAAAAGTAATTACGATTTCTATGAAAAAAATAAATTTATCCAAAGACGGTACCATACCAAGAAGTAGGGAAATCTATTTTTACGTTATAATGGGTTATATTTATTATTGGCTTAACAATATTATACACTCAATGGAAAACCATGTTGAAATTAGTAATCAAATTAACAATAAAAATACTTTTAAATTAGATATAATAAGCAATGCTACTGGCGGGGATGTAACTAAAAACGATGCAATAATGAAACATCTACCAAATAACCCTTTAAATGATGATATATTCAAAGCTGCAAAAAATGGTACTCCATTAATAACTCTTGGAGATGGATCTAAACCCCGTGTGATGATTACAGCAGGTATGCATGGAGATGAATTAGCTCCACAAATAGCTGCATTAATACTCATAAATGAATTATATAGTAAAAAAATCAATGGAACAGTTTACATTATTCCATTTGTAGCCCCTGAGGCTAGTGCAGAGAATAATAAACTTTTTAATGGTAAAAACTTAAATTTGATGGGTAATATCCCTGGAAATCCCGCTAATGTGGTGTTCAAAACTATTCAGAGATTGAATATTGTCGCAATGGCTGATTGTCATAGCACAAGTACTGATCCCGCGAAGAATTCTATTATTTATTATCCAAAAATTGCTAGCTCCAAGATAGCTGTTTATATAAATAAGAGAACTAATTCTACTTTATTAGCGTTGATCCAGTATTCTGGAATGTTAATAGTGTTATGTAATTCTCATAAAATTCCATCTGTAATATGTGAAGTGACATCACCAGATGGTGTAGCATCAAAGGAAAGTGTAAACGTTTCTTACAATCAGATGAAAGCTTTTTTGGAGTATCATCAAATTTTATAAATTTTAATTTTTTTTGAAATTTTACGTCACACTACCCCATATAAACGAAAAAGTAGATTCACGGAATATTATATTAATAATTAACCTCAAATAATTAATTAGCGTGTTTAAATTGTTCTCCTCAAATAAATTACCCTTGGCATTAACGATTTACTTTGGTTTTTTCGCGGTTTTCATAGCCTTTTCCTCTGTGATTATATATATATTCACTCCAGCATTTGCTTACGCCCAAATAGATAGTGTTAAATTTTTTTTATCATCATTGATTCAAAGTGAAGCCACAGTAATAGCAATAGTTATAACATTGAGTTTAGTAGTGATTCAACTCACAGCTTCTACATATTCCACCAGGGTTATAGATATATTTAAAGAATCTCCAATTATTTGGATTACTGTAGGAACCTACGTATCAGCCATCACCTATGGACTGACTATTCTTAAGTTCATAGATCTTATAGCGGCCAATGGAATCTCAAATTTCGAGACTAGTATTTGGATTGCTTATCTTCTCGCTATATTCGCATTCGGAGCTTTGATACTTTATCTTATAAATGCACTGGATATTATGAAATCATCAACAGTGATAAATAGCTTTGCAAAAAGAATAACCAGTGAAAACATCCTATCCGGTGTATCCGAGAATGAAAAAATTGTGGACAATGATTCAACATCCTTAAACTATTCATACATATATTCAGATATACTTAAACCAGTAATTGAAATTGATGCAGATCCTATCCAACCTATTATTGATATTATACATAGTTCCATGATGAAATATGATTACGGAACTATGAGATATGGTTTGAAAGTATTAGAAAATTATGTGGTTGATATATTAAAGAATAATGAATTCAGTAAGGATGAAGGAATAATTACCAAACATATACTAAATCATATTGAAAGAGTGGGAAAATTAGCAGCCAGCCGTGATGATGAGGATTCAGTAGAAGAAGTAGTAACTGTGATATTTATGATTGGTAAATCAGCGGTTGAACATGAAATTGAAAATTTAGCTGGTGAAGCAGTGAATTCCATAAAAAACATAGGTAGATCAGCTATAAAGCGAGAAATGGAAGATGTCGAGATGATTATAACTGATCTCATTGCAGAAATTGGAAGAAACTCAGCTAAAAGAAAGCTTGATTTCGTAACAAGTGTAAGCGTTAACTCATTGGGAATAATTGGAAAGGACTCTTCTAAACATGCCTTACAGGGATTGGAAGAAACAGTTTGGATGGCTGGTTCCATCCAAGAAATAGGCAAATTAGCAATAAAATATGGATTAAACCAATCAGTTTTTTATGCTGTAAATTCTATAGGAGACATGGGAAAATACACTGCAAGGAATGATCTACCCAAAACTACTATTAGAATCATTAATTATCTTAAAGAATTAGGTTTAACCACATTAGAAGAAAATCTTAATGAAATTACAAATAATGCAGTGAATTACTTAGGAGAAATAGGAAGAATAGCTGTATGGAGTGAATTAAATTCCACAGTTCTACCTAAATTACTGAATCAAGTGAATGAATCACTCCAAATTATAAGGGATAAAGCAATGGAAAAAAAATTTACTGAAACAATTTCCATTATTGATTCAACACTCTTAAGAATTAAAGAATTAAAAGAAGAGCAAAACATACAATAATCATAAGAAAGGCATCAATTCTTACCTTTTTTTCAATAATTCAAATTTTAAATCATTTGATGAAAATAAATCATAACCCTGTGAACATATAAAATTTATTCAAAAAAAATGGTATAAAAAAAAATAGTCTTATTCTTTTAAACTATCTTCCATCAACTCAAATCTATCATCAAGCTCTTCAACTGCTTTACCAAGCTTCATAATTAATCCCAGTGTGTTATACATCCAAACAAGCATTAAATCCTTATCTGCCTGTCCTTTATACTCCATCATTTTTTCAGATAATTCTTTGGCTTCATCTAATATTTCATATATCTTTGTTTCACTCATAATAAATCACCCCATACTTTCTAAAGCATTAACTATACAACCAATATTTTCACCAGTCATACCCACAATCACTTCTTCAGGCTTTATGCCAGCAAATTTTCTAGAACCACTACATCCCATGGTAAAGTTAGGTCTTTTCCGTGTGAAGGGACCGGCCACAGCATCAGCACAGACAGACTGAATACCTGAAAAATCAGCTTCTACTCTACCACCTAATGTGTAAACCATAGCTTGCGCAAGTTGCATGGCTTGTGCAGGATTGCTGATCACTACAATTACATCAGGATCAAAATTAGCCTCTTCTAATGGAGCATATATTAATGCATACATCATAGGTTCAATCTTGGGTATATCATCTATGGTCCGTTTAGCGGATCCTAAACTAGAAAATCTTCCTAAACTCTGATACATTTCACCAGTTTTAACTTTTTCAGGAGCTTCCATAAGCCCAAGAGCAGCTGCTCCACCTTTACAAGATTGTTCTTCAACAGTTNNACAGTTGCATAGAATGTTTCACCCATAGCTGCTTTTTGAACCATTTCACAGTGCCGGATGACTTTATCTATCTTTTTAATGCCTTTAGGGATATCTTCTTCTCTTAAAACGAATTTGATAGCAACTGGAGATTTAGTTAATCCTAATTTCTCTTTAATCTTTTGAGAAACCATGATATATTCATGCACATCACATTTACTTTCTGCCATGCTGTTTCACCTGTTTAATTATGTATCTTAAATTATTTAATTATATTTAGGGAACTCAATCAAAAAAACAAATTAAATCTATGCACAATTGTTATAGAATGTAAATAGTTAGTAAAAAAGTTTGAAATCTAATTTTAAATTGATCTGATACCTGTAACTAGTTCTTTTATTTTATCTTCAACTTTAGAACTATGTTCAACTACTGTACCCGTTACTATAATGTCCGCACCAGCCTTCGCTATCTCAGCAGCAGTTGCTCCATCTCTTATTCCACCACCAACAATCACTATTAAATCTGTAAATTTTTTTATTTTAGCAATCATTTCCTGAGGGATATGTTGATTAGCTCCGGAACCCGCTTCTAGATAAAATAATTTCATACCCAGAAACTCTGCAGCCATAGCATAAGCCACTGCAATATCTGGCTTAGATCGAGGTATTAATTTAGCATCACCCACCCATCCAACGGTTCCTCCAGGTTCAACCACTAGATAACCCATAGAAATGGTTTCAATACCTAACTTTTTAATGATTGGAGCACCCAAAGCCTGTGCTCCTGTAATCCAATAAGGATTGGTAGAATTTAATAAACTCATAAAGAATATGGCATCAGCATATTTGCTTACGCCACTTATATTACCCGGAAATAATATTATAGGAACATCCACATTCTCTTGAAGCGCTTTTGCAGTAGCATCCAGTTCACTGGAATTTGTTGTTGATCCACCCAGCATTATACCGTCAGTACCACCGAGCACCGCATTTTGAGCTGTTTGAACTGCTTCATCAGGTTTTTGTTCCTCAGGATCTATAAGCGTGAGATGCATTATCCTGTTTTTGAGTACTTCCCTGATATAGTCTTCTATGTTCATCATAAACCACTTGAAAATTGTTAAATATAAAACACTGATTAAAAAATTTCCCTTTTTTTATATGGTGAAAATTAGAATTTTATATTTAATATAAATTGAGATTTTCTTTTAAATAAGTTAAAAAAAAATGTTGGGAAAGAAATCTATCCCCTTGGTTCTTTAGCCTTGTACCTTAAACCTTTATAACCACATTTCCTGCAGGTTTTAGCAGTTGGTGGGTTTCTCGCGTTACATTTAAGACAAATTTTGACCTTGAATAATCTATTTTCTGCTTCTTCAAATTTAGCCATTCGTTATCCTCCTATAAATTCATTTTGTATGTTTACAACTTCCATACTGGTTTTAGCATGAGAATAAGCTTCTAAAAGCTCTTCATTAAGCTTTAAAAAATGAGGTCCCCATTTGAACTGGGACATAATATGGATAGCATTATTTTTAAGTCCCACTATATAAAAGGTTGCGGAAATAGCCTCTGCAGTTGAAAGTATGCAGGGCTTACCATAATTGGTAGGATTAGCTGCAACCAAAAATGGAAGAGAACGGTGGTTTTTCTTACCCTTAAACAAACCAGATGAATTATCGATTTTTTTCCAAGAGCAGTCTAACGCTGCAATTCCGTTTTCCTCCACAGCTTCACAATCTTCTGGTGACACTGCTTTTTCAGCAAAAGGATCCAAAATTATAGCTCCTACAGGTAACATGTTTAGTTTATTCACTACTTTAATATTACCTCCTTTAGCCATACGAATAGTGGTACATTTCCTGCGATCACATTGTTCGGCGTGGTATATGGTGACTTTCATAAAATAATCCTCTTACTTAAAAAAAAGTTAATAACAAATTTCTTGTAAATATTCCGTTGTGTTTTCTAGAATATCTATTTTTCCCATTCAAATTCCTAAATAATAAATAAAATAATTACCTATAGAAATCTCCTATTTTTGAAATTATACTTAAAATTACATTATAAAAGTGTAATATGGAACGAATAACTCCTTGAATCAGATTATATTGATAGTTCGTTTATTTCATAGTATAAATACTCTATTCTATTGATTTCATCTTTTCCAATGATTTTCGGGCTGCTTTTCTCACTGCTTCACAACTGTCTTTTTCAGCAGTTAACAGCAAAGATATTACATTTTTATCCCCTGAATCACCTAAACTATTGGCTGCAATTTCACGTGTGGATTCATCACCATTTTTTAAAGCATCAATCAAGGCATCAATCGCTGGTGTACCACCTATATTTATCAAAGCTTTCGCCACCATATATTGTACGGAGTAATCTTTGTCATATAAAGCCTCAGAAAGTGCTTTTACAGCCCTTTGACTGCCAATTTTCCCCAAAGCCTGTGCTGCATAAAAACGCGTTGTATCATCTTCTTCTTTGAGAATAGGAATCAATGCATCTACAGCCTTTTTATCAGCGATCATTTTTACTAATCTATAGGCAAGAGATCGCATTTTATCACCCTAATTTTAGAGTTTGGAATATTTAACATCTCTTCAACTTTCTTTTTTTTTGTAATCATCATCAAATATTCCATAAAAAAATGAATTATTTGATTCTTTATATAGGTTTTATTTTAGATTAAATTTTCTTTCCATTGTTTACTATTAATCGAACAACTGCATAACAGTGTTAATTAATCATAAAAAATTGTGTAATAAATAGAATACATGGATAACGAATTTATAATTTTTTTATGAGATGTTCATTTTTTTATAACAATGTTATTATTATGGGGAGGGTTATCATACTTAATACTGTACTTAAAAAGATACATGCACTCACTGCTTTAATATCTAGCTCATAAGTTATCGCGAGCACTAAACTGAGCATTGCAGCGGGCATAGCGGCCTCTGCAATAATTACTTTACCGTTAAGACCGCTGATTCCAAGAATTACTACAATTACCAATGCGATTAGAGGAGCTAAAATAAGTTTAATTGATGAAACCACTACAGCTTCTTTAAAATAATTCTTTAAACTACTTGCTTCCAATGAAAGTCCTAACGATATCATTATTAATGGTACTGCAGCTCCACTAAGATATGTAAGAATTTGTGGTGCTATAGAACCTATGTTTAGATGTAGGAGATTCAAAACTATTCCTAAGATAATGGCATATATGGGTGGAAATGTCATTATACGTTTAGCAATCGCGGAATATTCCCCTCCAAAAAGCAGCGCAAAAAGAATTCCAAAAAGGATGAATAAAATAGTGGAACCTGTATCAAAAAAAATTGCTCTTACAAGTCCCACTGCACCGTAAACTCCCAAAATAATTGGATAGCCCATAAATCCTGAGTTAAACAATGCTGATGCTGAAGTAATGCCCCAACGAGTTTTTTTAGAATGTTTCCTAATTCTTGAAAATACATAACCAACAAAACCTCCAATGAACCCAGTTAACAAACATATAAAAGTTATGCCAATAAGGCTGGTTATATTAGATAAATCTGCAGAATAAAGAGCAGAAAAAATAAGAGCTGGAAGCGCTATATTCAAAACAATCTTGTTTAACAGTAAAGAATCATCAGTTTTTAAAAGTCCGATTTGCTTAGTTAAGTATCCGATTATTATTAGAATAATTATAGAAAGGATTGTTTCTAGAGCACTCATTTTTTTTTATAATCAAATTTTTTTAAAGAAATAAATCATATCAACAGTAAATCAACCGTTTACATTATTAATAGTTATGAATATTATTAATAAAAAAAATTTTTAAAGTTTTCAATTAAATTATTATAAATTAATGCAGTAAAAAAATAATAAGATAACTCCTTCATATCACGTCTAATTTTGTTTTAACTTAAAACTAATAAAATTCTATTATTTTGAAGAAGAAATTTAAAAAAAACAAATTATATTTATTTATAATTAATCTATTCAAATTAAATATTTTTTACAATTGAGAGCGTTCATAATCCAATATCTTGGAAATAGCAATTCCTGGGTTTTTTAAATCTTCCACATCATAGTAACGCCCACCAGAGGCTAACGCCAAATCCATGTTGAATTCATGTCCAAATTTAACAGCTTTTTCAAAATTCACTGTAAGGGTAAGTATTTCAAAATCCTTCAAATTCTCAGCAATTTTAATAGCATCTTGAACCGGTCCTTTATCTAATCCTACATTAGGCATGCCATCAGTGAGTACAATCATCATAGGAACATATTCATCACGTGCCTTCTCTTTTTTTAAAATTTCAAACCCTTTTTTAAGACCTGAAGCCAGAGGTGTAGTTCCGCCAACACGAATATTATCCACTTGTTCTTGAAAAGATAATGCCCGGCGAGTTGTGGGGATTATAATTTCTGCTTCCTCTCCTTTAAACCCAATGACACTCAGTTTATCATGATGACGATTAGTATCCTCAATTATCCGGTTTAAAATTCCTTTAACACGATTAGTTTTCTTTTCAGAAAGCATTGAACCACTAATATCCACAACTAATGCTATTGAGGCTTTTGCACCATGTTTCCTTACTTTTAAACGTATATCATCACTTTCAACTTTTATATTACCCTTTGATCCTAAAGCAGCCGCCCTTATAGTGGCATCTATTGCTATATCCGTAGAATTATCTCCTGGAATTTTACTTTTTATATAACGACCCTTCTGGGTTTGTGAATTTACTCTTTTACCATAAAGTCTCCTCTTCTTTTTTCCCTTCATTTTAAGGAGCTTTTTTATATCAGCCTCCTCTTCATCAGCTTCAACCAATTCATCTTCTTTTTCCAAAGTTTTAAGTTTCATGCCTCTTTTTTTTACATCACCCGTCTCTGGAATTGGTGTTTTTTTTTGTTTTTCCTGTTTATCCTTGGATACATCAGAAATAGCTTCTTCTACTTTATTTTTAATCTTATCTTGATCATAGGAAGTTTTTTGGAATCGTTCACCTAAAACTAGGAGTGCTGCTTCTGATAAATCTTCTTTACTTACTGTCTTCCGATTATTATAGGCTGCTATAGTTTTAGATGTTTTTAAAATGGCAATGTCTGCTCGGTGTCCATCTACATTCATATCTATGCAGATTTTGGCTATAACTTGTAGTAAATTTAGTGGGACTTTCACTTCTTTTAGAATCCTGCGAGCTTTTATGATTTTATGCTGAATTTCATCTTGTTCATTTTTAAATTTATCTCTGAATGCTGAGGGGTTTGATTCGAATTCTTCGCGTCTTTTCATGATTTCAACACGATCTTCCAGTTCCATGATGCTATGCACTGAAATGTGAAGTCCTATCCTGTCAGAGAGTTGAGGTCTGAGTTCACCCTCTGCAGGGTTCATAGTTCCTACTAATATAAAGTTGGCGGGGTGGGTTAGAGAGATGCCTTCTCTTTCTACAATATTCACCCCATATGCCGCTGCGTCCAGTAAAACATCCACTAAGTTATCGTCTAGTAAATTGATTTCATCAACGTATAATATGTTCCGATTAGCATCTGCGAGTATTCCTGGTTCAAGGGCTTTTAATCCTTCTTTTAAAGCTTTTTCTATGTTTATTGATCCTAGAACTCGATCTTCTGTGGATCCAAGGGGTAGTTCAACGACCTTCATTTTCTTTTCTGTGACTTTTATATCACCTATACTGCATTCTTGGCATAGAGATTCAGTGTCATCAGGGTCGCAGTTGAATGAGCATCCTTTAACTATTTTTATTGTGGGTAACAGATCCGCTAGTGCTCTGACAGCGGTGGTTTTGCCTGTTCCTTTATCTCCTTTAATTAGAACACCACCAATACTCGGGTTTATAGCGTTTAGTACCAATGCTTTTTTAATATTTTCCTGCCCAACTACAGCGGAAAATGGGAAAATAAGGTTTTTCACGTGTCTCACCTTTATAAATAAATAAGTAAATTTTTTGTATTATCTTTATAAAAATTTGATCTAAATTTGTTTTATATTATTTTAATATGTAATTTTTGTTCAATATAAATTTAAATTTTTTTTTATCATAAATAATAAATAATATCAGTTACATAGTAAAAATAGGTGATTAATCTATGTGCACTGTAGGAGGCCCTATGGCTGACATTAAATTGAAAAAGCTCAAAACAAAAAGATACCGATGCCTGGATTGTAAAAATGAATTTAAAGGTATTGGACGAAGAGTTGTATGTCCATCATGTCAGTCAGAGAACGTCGAAGAATTATGATGGGTTCTGATGAACTTTTGTTTTTAATTGGAGAATCTGGAGAGTTGGGCATTGTAAAGGCCGCTAAAAATATGGAATTATTCATAGGAACTCCAGATAAAGAAGAAATAGTATTATTCCTTCAGTCTGAGGATTTAATAGCTGTTTCTGCATTCGATGTTGGTGATAAAGCTGAAAAAGGTATAAAATCTATGATTTACCTATTAAGAGAATTAGCTTCACCAATAATTGTTCTTCCAGAAAATCATCCCACTTCTAAAAGACTTAAGATGGTTGTTTCTTGTGGAGAGAGTATACATCTTAATTGTGATATACAACCCGGTACTCATCCCGAACAGGATATAATATGTGCATGTGAAGAACTATCAGGTTTAGATATTTATGCCATCAATGGTGGAGTGGAGATTGAAGGACGTTTACAGAATTTTAAGTTAGAAAAGTTAGACCACTGAAAAATAAATTATAGAAACTTATTTCTGAATTCTTATACATATCTATTACATAATCATTTTATCTATATTTCAAAAAAGTTAACTAATAATATAAATTAATTAAAAATTTCATTTTTAGAAAAAATTACGAGCTTAAAAATTATGTTAATTTACGATTTTTATCAGATATTCGGGCAAGTAGTTATTATTATAGTCATATCAATCCTAAGTTTACTTTCAATAACCCTAATTTTAGGTGGAATACTAATTAGAGAAAATAAACTCATTTTCCCTAAAGTACTTCTCTTCACTTTAGATGTTTTCTACAGTTTTCTAAAGAAATTCTCAGAGAATTTAGGTGTTGATGGTAAAATAGTGGATCAAATTGGTGTAGAAGTTAGAAATAAAGTAAATGAAAAACACTTCAAAAAAATAACTACAAATGATAAAATTTTGGTACTACCCCATTGTTTAAGGCATTCTGACTGTGAAGCTAACCTTGAAACAGCGGGATTGGTTTGTAAAAACTGTAATCGATGCGTGATAGGTGTTCTAAAAGATAAAGGAGAAGATTTAGGTTATCAGGTCTTTATTATACCCGGATCGACTTTTCTGAAAAAGATAATCGAAGAAAATGATTTCAAAGCAGTATTAGGTGTAGCTTGTTATCAGGATCTCAATCTAGCAATGATGAAGCTGAATAAATTTTCCTGCCAAGGTGTACCACTTCTGCGGGATGGATGTGTTAACACTAAAGTCGATTACAAAGCCGTGCTCGAGAAAATGGGAGTAAAACTTGAGAAAAAGGTTGAAGTCAATAGAGATAATTCCTGTAATAAAAAATCCTATAGTGACAAATTACCATAATCACTTTTTTTAAATTATGATTTTCAACTTTTTTACTGCTTCAACCTCTAATCCATCATATCCACATGAACTAATCCTTCATCATCTAAGGGATGGTCTTTAAGGTATCTGCCAGCTATTTCATTGATAAATCTTCTTGTAATTCTTTCGGGATCCTTCTGTAGTATAAGGAAGCCATGTAGTTCGTATCCATGCTTTTAAGCCATTTCTTCCTTTTTGAATCATAACCTTTGATATGAGTTCCACTCTTAAAGGCTGGAGATTGGCTTCTTTAAGCCATTCACGGTATTCATCAGGCCCGTAAAATCCATATGGAAATTCGAAATCTAAAAAAATAGTTTACACCATTTTTTTCGTTATTAATTTCATCAGCTACCTTTAAAATTTCTCGAACATTACCATTGCCACCCAATTGTATTAATACTCGTCCTCCTATCTTAATACTCCGTTGAATTCTCTTTAAAACCATTCATAGATCTTTTATCCAGTGTAATGCATTAGAGAAAACCAGATCAAATTTCTTTTAATATTTCAGTTCTTTAACATCTTTTATTTGAAAGTATATATTTGAGTAATCTTTATTTGGAAACTTTTTTTGGGATAGTTCAATCATCTCCTGAGAACTGTCAATACCTAAACACAACCATAAGATATGATACAATCTCGGCAGTTATCATTCCATCTCCACATCCGATATCAATTACTCTTTCATCTCCTTTAAGTTCAAGTTTAACTATAAACTCTCTGACCCATTTCTGCTGCTCATTAAAACTATTCTGGTAGTCTTCTGCATTCCACTTATACATTGTTTCCTTTAAAATCTTTTTTTATTAATTATTTAGTGTAGAACATTGAAATAAATATTTGTGAAACATTTATTAATTTTTTATTCCTTAATAAAGTCTAAGGAGGTAAAGAAAAATGGAAAAAGTTCTTTTATTATGTGCCAGTCCCCGACCAAGTGGTAATACTTATCAAGTTCTGGAGGAATGTGCAACTGTTATAGAGGATGAAGGTTTAGAGGTTGAAATAATCTCATTCGTTGGTAAAGATATTAGATCTTGTATAGCATGTGGAAAATGTGGTGAATTAAGCGAATGCAGCCTTAATGATGGATTAAATGATATTATAATAAAAATTAAGGAAGCTGATGGATTCATAGTTGGATCTCCCGTTTATTTTGGAACTGCCCGTGGAGATATAATGTCTGCCTTACAAAGAATAGGAATGGTTTCCAGATCAAACGGTAACTTCTTATCATGGAAAGTAGGCGGACCCATAGCTGTTGCACGTAGAGGAGGTCACACCGCTACTTTACAGGAAATGCTAATGTTCTTCTTTATCAATGACATGATTATTCCAGGCTCTACTTACTGGAATATGGTTTTTGGATGGACTCCCGGAGAAGTACAGAATGATACTGAAGGAATGGAAACCATTCGAAAGTTTGGCTATAATGTGGCTACTTTAATAAAGAAAATAAAACAAAATGAATAAATTGAACCTAAATTTATTCATATTAATTATATAAACACTTAGAATCCGCCAAATTTGAATTCTTTCAATCTAATTTATTGTTTGGGATAATCTATGGTAAAACAGCAGCTTTATAAAAAATATGCTAAGTATTACGATAAAATTCATGATAAATTCGACCAAAAAAAAGAGTCTGAGTTCATAAATTGGGCTGTAGATAAACATAAACTGAGTGAAGGTAATTATCTTCTTGACGTGGCTTGTGGAACTGGTAGACACATTGAATTCCTGAAAGATTATTACAAGATTCTTGGAGTAGATATAAACCCGGAAATGTTAAAGATCGCCCGATTAAAAATCCCCGAAGTCAAATTTATGAAAGGTGATATGAAAAAATTAAATATTGAAGAAAAATTTGATGTTGTAATATGCATGTTTAGTGCAGTTAATTATAACACTACATTTGAAGAGTTAAAAACAACATTCGAAAACTTTTATAATTATTTAAAGAATGGTGGAATTTTAATTTTTGATTTAGGTCTTAATATAGAAAACTGGATTGAAGGATTGATAAGTGTTGATACGGTAGTTGATGAAAATTTAAAAATAGCGATAATATGTCAATCACATTTAGATAATGGAGTATTTAACGCTGACTTTGTATTTTTAATTAAAGAAAATGGTAAGCTTGATTTCGATATTGATCAACATGAACTAGGTGTTTTTGGAATTGAAAATGTAATTGAATTAATGGAAGATGTTGGCTTCAAAAACTTCATCTATGCTGAATTTACTTCTGAAACGTGGGATGCTAGATCAGGTGATCGACCTGTTTTCGTGGGAGTTAAATAGTTCGATTAGCTATTTATGGTTAATAAAATATTTTTGCTTTTACTTAATAATTAAATAAAAACATATTTTTTAAATTTCAAAATTAATAGTTAAGGGTTTAAATTATGAAAATAGCAGTAGCAGTCTCAGATGATGAAAAATTTACTGAACACTTTGGAAAAGCCCAAGAATTTATGATATATGAATTTAATCATTATGAACTAAGATTTATGGAGAAAAGAAAGTCTCTGAAAATACCAGGTGAGAAACATCAGTGGGGTAAATCTTTAAATGTACTAGAGGATTGTGATGTAGTTATATGTCTGCAGATTGGTTTAAGAGCTAAACCAGCGTTGAAACAAATGGGTAAAAAAATCGTGGAAGATGATGGATCAGTAGAAGATGTTCTTCAAAGATTCATCAATCATCAGAAGTTCATAGATAAACCTATCTTTTAATAAAATGTATAATCTTATTTGGTGACGAGAATGGAAACTTTGATAATTTATTACTCTATGCATCATGGAAACACCCAGAAAGTTGCTGAAGTCATGGCAGATAGTATTGGGGCGGATGTACTTAACTACGAGTTTGTAGACCCTGATAACATTTCCAAATATCAATTAATTGGATTTGGGTCAGGTATATATCATGGAGAGCCAGGTAAGGAACTTATTGAATTTATCAATGAGTTAAAAAACATTGAAAACAAAAAGGCATTTGTTTTCACCACTAGTGGTCAGGGTAAAGCGAGTTATAATTATTACTTAAAACAATTATTGCGTGAAAAAAACTTTGAAGTTGTTGGAGAATTCACTTGCAAAGGTTTTGACACTTATGGTTTACATAAAATAGTTGGCGGTATTAATAAAGGAAGACCCAATGAAGATGACCTTAAAAAAGCTAAATTGTTTGCTGAAGGTTTGAATTATAAGTTTGAAATTTAAAATTTTTTTGTTAAAATAATTTATAAAGAGGAACTAAATATTTTTTAGGATAAGGAAACCTAAACACTAATATAAGATGAAATCTAATTAATTTTTATCAATAAATCTGGCGGGTTCTGAAAAATAAACTTTTTTAACTTCAAATTCTGTTTTAAATTGATCTTTTATTTACAACAAATATTTATAATGCATTAATTAGAGTTATAAACTAAAAGATTTCATCCTATTAAAGAACTCGAAAAAGGATTTTTGATATTCATCTAGGACATAGGGTTCTTTTATAAAAAATCATGCATTTAAGGTGATATAATATGGCTAAAGCAAGACGTAGAAGAGTAAAAGATACATGGAAAGATAAGCAGTGGTATAAAATAGTGACTCCTAAGGAGTTTGGTGATGCAGATATCGGCACCACTCCTGCCCGGGATTCTAGTATGCTCCTAAAAAGAACAGTGGAATCCTCCATGAGGGAGCTTTCCGGAGACTTCAGCAAACAATACATAAAACTATTCTTCCAGATAAAGGATGTTGCAGGAGAAACCGCGAATACCGACTTTGTAGGTCATCAAGTGACCTCAGATTATGTTAGAAGTATGATTAGGCGGGGAACTAGTCGTATAGATGCTATTACCCCAGTTACAACTCAAGATAATAAGAAAATGAAGGTTCATGTACTAGCAATCACAATAAAAAGAGCAAAATCTTCACAGCAAAAATTTATTCGAGAGACTATGGAAAGAATAGTAATAGAAACAGCAACTGAGAGGAGTTTCCGTGACTTGGTAGAAGACATAGTAACCGGTAAATTAGCATCAACCATTTATCACGAGACTAAAAAGATTTACCCTCTCAAGAGAGTTGAAATTGTTAAAACCCGCGTGATCCAAGACAAAACATAATCTGTGAAAAAGAAATGTTTTATAACTTGGAATATGTAGTTCTGCTGGTGGTTATAGGAGCTTTAGTGTACGCTAGAAAAGCTATTGATCTGCTGGGATCCATCTTCATGATCATAATGGGTGTCATAATCATCTTCGTAGCAGGTGTTAACTGGCTTTTTTTAATTTTCGTATTTTTAATATTGGGATTAATATTCACAAAATACAAACACCAGTATAAAAAGGATAAAGGAATATATGAAGGCACTAGAACAATTAGAAATGTAGTATCTAATGGGGTAGTGCCTTTTGTAATGGCTGCATTCGGAAATTATGGCGGATTCATCGGATCCATAGCTACAGCAACTGCAGATACTATGGCTAGTGAAGTGGGAGTAGTTAATACACCACGACTGATAACCACTCTAAGGAAAGTTGCACCCGGAACTGATGGAGGAATATCCATTTTAGGGACAGCCGCCGGAATCGCGGGTGCTGGTTTGATAGGTGTAGCCGCTTATATTCTAGGTATATATCCAGTTTTAACTAAAACATTAGAAATTGCAGTTATATCTGGTACAGTGGGATGTTTTACAGACAGCGTGCTGGGAGCTGTGCTTGAATCAAAAAAGTACCTCACCAATGAACATGTGAATCTCATAGCAACCGTATGCGGAGCTTTCGTAGGTATCATTCTAGCGGGGTGATAATAGTGAAAGGAATCATATTAATAATAGATGGAATGGCAGGCCGTCCTTTAGCTGAATTAGGATATAAAACAACACTTGAAGCGGCAGAAACGCCGAATATGGATAAAATGGCAGAAAATGGGATTTGTGGAATCATGGATCCCATAAAGCCAGGTATAAGGGCTGGAAGTGACACTTCACATATATCAATATTAGGTTACGACCCTTATGAAGTTTATACTGGTAGAGGACCATTTGAAGCTGCAGGCGTTGGTATAAAGGTAATAGAAGGAGATATAGCCTTTCGATGTAATTTTTCCACTGCAGATGATGATAGAATCATTATTGATCGTCGAGCTGGGAGAATTAGAGAAGGCACTAAGGAAATAGCTCAACTTATAAACTCTATAGATTTAAATGAAAATGTAGAGGTAATATTCAAGGAGTCAACTGGCCACAGATCCGTTCTAGTTTTAAGGGGTAGTGGATTATCAGATCAGGTAAGTGACGCTGATCCTAAACTTGATGGAAAAAAATGGAAAAAAATCCAATCAACTGACAATAAGCCTGAATCTATTAAAACAGCCCATATATTGAATAGAGTAGTTGAAGAATCCTATAAACTTCTGAAAAATCATCCCATTAACCTTAAAAGAATAGAAGATGGTGAAAATCCAGCTAACATAATATTACCCCGTGGTGCAGGTGCTGTGCCTCACGTCCAACCATTTTCTGAAAAATATGGTTTGAACGCAGCTTGCATAGCTGAAACTGGACTTATTAAGGGAATTGGAAAAATGACTGGCATGGACATCATAAATGTTGAAGGAGCTACAGGTGGAGTGGATACTAATCTTCATAATATAACTAATAGCATCCTTGAATCTATAAAAACTTATGATTTTCTCTTAATCAACATAGATGGTGCAGATGAAGCCGGACATGATGGAAATCTAACTGAAAAGGTAGAATTTATAGAGAAGGTAGATGAAGTTATCAAAAACATTTCACAAATACAAGACATTTATTTCATCCTCACTGCTGATCATTCCACACCTATATCTGTAATGGATCATACTGGAGACCCTGTTCCCCTAGTAATTAACGGTCCCGAGATTCGAGTGGATGATGTTGTAAGTTTTAACGAAAGATCCACTTACAAAGGGGGCTTATGCAGGATTAGAGGATCAGATATTATGAATATTTTAAGAGATTTGATGAATAAATCAACTAAATTCGGGGCATAGAATGAATTCTAGTAAAAATAACTCCGAAGCTCCCAAGCTCTTCGGTACTTCTGGTATTCGTGGTAAGGTTGGTATTGAAGTAACACCCGAACTCGCACTCGGCATTGGACGCTCTCTTTCCACGTTGCTTGGTGAAGGACACTGTATTGTGGTAGGATATGACAGTAGAACCTCTAATGAGATGTTGGAGAAAGCTTTAACTGCAGGTATTTTGGAGGGTGGATGTAACGTTTTAAGTCTTGGATTGGCACCAACTCCCCTTGTAGGGTACGCTACAATGAAAATAGGGGCTGATGCAGGAGTAATGATCACTGCATCTCATAATCCACCGCAGGATAATGGTCTCAAAATATGGAATCGTAATGGTATGGCCTACCGAGCTCATCAGGAAAGGGCTTTAGAAAAAGTAATTCATTATAAAACATTTACAAATACCTCTTGGGAAAATATTGGAAGAGTGGAGGATATAAGCCGTCTATCTTCTCATTACATAACTGATTTACTGAATTTTATAGATATAAAACCGGGTTTAAAAGTAGTGGTGGATTGTGCCAATGGAGCAGCATCTTATATATCACCTTTACTACTTAGAAAAGCCGGATGTAAAGTAATAACATTGAATTCTCAGCCAGACGGTTTTTTCCCTGGTAGAATGCCTGAGCCATCAGATGAAAATTTAGGTGAACTCAAGGAAATGGTTAAAGCCTCCGAGGCAGATCTAGGAATAGCTCATGATGGAGATGCTGATAGGATGGTAGCTGTTGATGAGAAAGGTAATATGGCTGAATTTGATAAATTACTAAGTCTGGTGGCATCTGAAATAGGAGGTCGTGTAGTTACCACTGTAGATGCATCCAGTACCATAGACTTGTGCATGGATAAAAAAGATGGTCAAGTTATAAGGACTGAAGTAGGTGATGTCCACGTGGCTGAAGCAATAGAAGAACATAAAGCCTCTTTTGGTGGAGAACCCTCGGGAACATGGATACATCCAGACTTCTGTATGTGTCCTGATGGATTATTATCCGCTCTAAGAGTCATAGATTTGGTGCAGAAGAAAGGACCATTATCTCAACTTCTTAAAGATGTGCCCAGTTTTCCTACGCTAAGGGAAAGAATAGATTGTGAGGAATCCCAAAAAGATTTGGTAATGGAGAAAGTTAAAAAAAAGCTCCCCAATCTTTTTGAAGATGTAATTAAAGTAGATTTAATTGATGGAGTTAGAATATCTATGAAGGATGGAAATTGGATTTTAATACGTCCCTCTGGCACTGAACCATACTTAAGAATTACATTAGGTGGTAAAACCATACAAGAAGCACAGCAAATGATGGAACGTTGCAAGGGATTTCTTGGAGGTTTAATGTGAAGGGAGTTATATTAACTGCAGGCGAAGGCACTAGAATGCGGCCTCTTACGCTAACCCGTCCGAAAACCATGGTGCCAATTGGCTGTAAACCTATACTGCAGTATAATGTAGAGGCTTTAAGAGATGCTGGTGTATCTGAAATAACCTTGATTGTAGGTTATCATCAAGAAGTCATTAAAAACCATTTTAAGGATGGATCTTCTTTAGGAGTTAATATAAATTATGTGACTCAGGAAGAACGATTAGGGACAGCTCATGCTATTGGTACCATTGCCAATGTCTTGGAAGGAGCTTTTATAATTTTAAATGGAGATATAATAATTGAATCCCAATTAATACGAGACCTAATTGATAAATATCGATCCACTGGTGCTAAATCCATACTTACTTTAACACAAGTAAATGATCCTTCATCATTTGGAGTGGTGGAACTTGATGGTGATAAAATAACTAATCTAATAGAAAAACCAGCCCCCGGAGAAACCTCCAGTAATTGGATTAATGCTGGTATTTACCTTTTTGATGAGGATATATTCAATGCGATAAATAATACTCCAAAATCATTACGTGGTGAATATGAAATAACTGATTCCATTAAGATTCAGATGGAGAGAAAAGAAAAAGTTTTAGGCATGCTATACACTGATAAATGGATTGATGTTGGAAAGCCCTGGGAACTCCTAAATGTTAATGAGCAATATTTAGAAGGAATGGAAAAATCCGAAATCTATGGTGAAATTGAAGACGGAGTCACCATCCACGGCCCAGTTTTTGTAGGTGAAAATAGTATAATCAGATCCGGATCATATATTATGGGACCCGTCTACATTGGGAATGATTGTGATATAGGTCCTAACACTTTTCTAAGAAAATGCACCTGCATCGGTAACAGAGTTAAGATTGGAAACGCAGTAGAAATAAAAAACTCCATTATAATGGATGATACTAACGTTAATCATCTATCCTATGTAGGAGATTCTATTATAGGGGCTAATTGTAATATAGCCGCAGGTACCAACATAGCTAACCTGCGCTTCGATGATGGAAATGTGAAATTAACTGTAAAAAAAGATAGAATAGACTCTGGAAGAAGGAAATTAGGAGTGATCTTTGCAGATAATGTTAAAACTGGAATAAACTCTAGTTTCAATCCCGGTGTCAAGGTGGGTTTAAACTCAAAGATAGGTGCTGGAGCAATAATCAGTAAAGATATCCCATCAAACAAGCTAGTTCTACCTAAACAACTACAATTAATTCTAGATCTATAAAATATAAAAATTATATAAAAAAAAATATTTTTAACAAATATACATGTTTTTTTTTAATTTATTAAAATTATTAAAACTGAATCTGCAAAGTTTTTATTCTAATAAAAAAAATTATTTTCAAAGTTGATGGTAAAATGATACATCCAACAGTCAAAATATTCAAAGGTTCCCACATAACTGGAAAAGTTAATATAGCTGAACAATCATCCGTATGGTTCAATGCAGTTATCAGAGGAGATGTTGAGAAAATTACTATTGGAAGATATTCCAACATTCAAGATAACTGCGTTTTACACTCTTCTAAAAACTATCCACTTAAAATAGGATCCTATGTTTCAATTGGACATGGTGCAATAGTACACGGAGCCACAATAGAGGACAATTGTCTCATTGGAATGAATTCCACCATTCTAAACGGTTCCACTATTAAAAAAAACAGTATAGTCGGTGCTGGTGCGGTAGTAACCGAGGGTAAAGAATTTCCTGAAAAAAGTCTTATAATAGGTGTCCCCGCTAAAATCATTCGAAAACTGGGAACTAATGAAATAGAAGCCATAAAGGATAATAGCATTAAATATTCGGATATGGCAAATATCGACGAAATAAATTAATTAAAATAATTCATCTATAATAATTTTTTATAAAAAATAATACTATTAATGTTGATTTACAATGGTAAAAATTCGGAAATTGGTTAAAACACTTAATCCTTATGTTCCAGGCAGATCAATAAAAGAAATAGCCAAGGAATATGGTTTAAATCCTGATAAAATTATTAAACTTGGATCTAATGAAAATCCATTAGGTCCTTCCCCCAAAGCCGTGGAAGCACTTTCTCAAAATCTTGAATATATGAATCAGTACCCAGAAACGGATTTAAAAGATTTAACTGAAGTTCTAGCTTCCTATTCAAATGTATCCCCATCTCAGGTTATTTTAGGTGGTGATGGTGCTGATGAAATACTAGATCTACTGGGAAAAACGTTAATCGACCCAGGGGATGAATTTATAGTACCAATACCAAGTTATATGTACTATGAATATATTTTAACGATTAATGGAGGAGTTCCGGTTTTCGCCCAATGGGACATGCCCCAAAACAAGGTGAATGTTGATTCAATACTAAATGTTCTCTCTCCACGCACTCGTATAATATTCCTATGCACACCCAACAATCCCACCGGAGGACTAATTGATAAAAAAGATATTGAAATCATTTTAGACAGAACTGATGCCCTTGTGGTAGTGGACGAAGCATACTTTGAATATGCTGGTGCCAATAATGTTGATCTACTAAATGATTATGATAATCTTTTTATTTTACGCACCTTCTCCAAGGTAATGGGATTAGCAGGGATGAGAATTGGATATGGATTAGGTAACCCACAATTTATACAATACATGCACCGTATAAAACCTGCATTCAGCCTTACCAGACTCTCTCAAATCGCCGCCCTAGCCACACTAAATGATAAGGAATATATAAAAAATTCTATTCAACTTGCAATAAAAAGCCGTGAATATCTCTACACTGAACTCGTTAATATATCTGATTTGGATGTGTTTAAATCCAAAGCAAATTATTTATTGTTAGATATCCGTAAAACAGGATTGGATTCTAAAATTTTAACTAAAAAGCTTATGGAAAAAGGAATAATAGTAAGAGACTGTAGTTCCTTCCGAGGTTTGGATGATTACTGGATCAGAGTTAATGTTGGCACCATAGAAGATGATAAAAAGTTTATCGAAGTTTTAAAGGAAATAATTTGAGTTGTAGTAAATAGAATTTGAATTAAAGTTTTAGTTATTTTCAAATTCTAAATTTCTATGGTAGTGTTAAAAAGTGATTATTGGCGGAATAATATTTTCATCTGTAGAATATCCGGGTAAAATATCTTTAGTAATTTTTACTGGAGGATGTATCCTGAAATGTCCCTATTGTCATAATCCAGAGCTTATATTTGGAGGAAATCCTGTAGAGCTAAATATCATCAAAGAAAAAATTAATGAATCTTTAGAATTTATAGATGCAATAACAATAACCGGCGGGGAACCATTAATCCAATGGGAAGATGTTAATGATATTCTAAAGTATTCTAAAAGTTTAGAATTAAAAACTAAAATTGACACTAGTGGATTTAATCCGGAAAGAATTGCAAAAGTTATTAAATGGACAGACTATGTTGCACTGGACATTAAAGCACCTTTCAGTAAATACAAAGAGGTAACTGGAATGGATATAGGTGATAATGTGAAGAAAAGTATGGAAATTTGTTTTAATGATCCAAATACCTTTCTCGAATGCAGAACAACCTATGTACCTGGTCTTTTGAATCATGAAGATATAATGGAAATTGCAAAAAGTATACGTTGTGATTTATACACTATTCAACAGTTCAGAAATCGAGTGGTTTTAGATGAAAAACTAAAACAGACACCTAATCCATCACGTGAAGAATTATTAGAGATTATAAATGAAATTACGCCAATATTAGGTAGAGTAAAGTTGAAAACAGCCGAATTTGGCGATGAAATTATATAAAAATTATATTATATTGACGAAAATTCTTTTATGAAATAAAAATTTTCCCGGATTCAAAAAAAATTAGAAAAACTTTCAAAAATTTTGGAGGGTTCAATCATACCAATTCTATTATTTGGAAGCAACCATATCGATCTTATAACCGGTAAAAAAACCACTACTATTAGAAAGTTGTGGAAAAACCCTTTATCTACAGGGGATAGACTTCATTGTTACTGGAATTTGATTTCTAAAGAGCGTGAAAAGCTTTTTGAAGCAGAAGTAACGGAAGTTCATGTCATGAAATTTAACGAACTTAAAGAAAATGATGAACTAGCACGTGAAGAAGGCTTTCACAATGCTCAAGAGCTGGAAACTGAATTTCACAGACTTTATCCTGATTTAGACGATAATTCTCTTTTTCAAATCGTAAGATTTCGAAAAATTCCAATTAATAAATGGGAAGGTAAAAAAATTGATGAAAAATCCATGATAACCAAAAGGGCTAATATATTATTTGATGTAGGTAAATTTAATGATTCTGTACAATGTTACAGTGCAGCATTACGTTTCGATCCTGATGACATTTATCTTTTAAATCGCAAAGGAGATAACTTATCCCGTCTTGGTCTCTTTGATGAAGCTTTAGAATGCTATGATAAAGCTCTAAAACTTGATCCTAAAAATGAATTCATCTGGAACAACAAAGCAATAGCCCTATTAAACTCTAATAAACCAGAAGAAGCCTTACAAGCCAGCCTCCACGCATTTAACTTGAATTCTAAGAATATTTTAGTGCTTTATTGGAGAGGATTCATATTAGAAATGCTGGGAAGATATGATGAAGCATTAAAATACTATGATAAAATATTAGAGATCGATCCATACAATCCGGATGTTTGGAATGCTCGAGGTAACATATTAACTGAAATGGATTGTACTGAAGAAGCTGTGAAGTCTTATGATCGAGGATTAGAGCTTTGTCTTGAGGAAGCACCCGATGCATCCACTTGGAACCGGAAAGGAAATGCTTTAATGGAACTCGGACGATTTGAAGAAGCTTTGAAATGTTACAATGAAGCCCTAATTTTAAACCCTAAAAATGACGTATTCTTAAGCAACAAAGGAGTAGCTTTTATAGAATTAAACCGTTTTGAAGAAGCAATAGATTGTTTAAGAAAAGCTTTAATTATCAATCCAGCTAATGAAGATGCTCAAATTTTAAGAGACGAATGTTTAGATAATTTATGAATTAAAAAAAATATATTGGAACGTATTGTTAAAACGTCCCTTCATGTGAATCCGTATTGATAATTACATCCTTAAAAATCTCATTTTTTTAATTTGAGGATTCTAAAATAAGTTTGTGTATTCACACTTATCTAATTAAATCTTTTATATATTCTCTTAGTTTCGGGAATTTCCAATATCCAACTCTCCATTGTATGCTTCTTTAGGTGTAATACTTTTAGTTAGAGCAGCTGCTCCAGCTATCTTAAAGATATCTCCAATTATGAATGGTATGAAACCTAATAAAAGCAGAGTCCAGATTCCAGGCATAGAACCCGTTGTAGTTTGAGTCCATATTCCTAGTTGAAGTAATCCCGGAATATATAAAAGCACAAAATCGGCAAATATCATTAATACGAGCATCGGGAGAAAACTCCTGGCTTTTATATATCTATCAGCGAAATAACCTAAGAATAACGCCATTAATATAAATCCAATAAGATAACCACCAGTAGCACCTATTAATGTAGTGTATCCACCATGCATTCCTGCAAACCAAGGAACTCCCACAAGTCCTATGATTATGTATATAACCATACTAATGCCTCCCCAGTATCTTCCTAGCAGTACACCTGCCATCAAAACAGCGAATGTTTGACCAGTAACTGGTACAGGAGTCCATGGTAATGGTATAATTATCTGCGCCATGATACCCGTGAAGCATGCTACCATAAATGCTAGTACCGCTTTATTTGCCATAGAAGTATTGGAACGCCATTTAAACAGCGAATATCTTTTTTTAAAATAATTGTCAATGGTAATTTCCATTATAATCCTCCTTATTTTATAAACTTGAGAATAATTTGTAAATAATAAAATCTATCTTAGAACCTATTTTTTACACAAAAAAGAAGTTCTTTAATTACTTAGATTATAGAAACTTATAAATTTTTATACCAGTTTTTTGAAGTAGGATAAATTAAATAATATTAACTTTTTTTTTAGTCCTTTACTCTTAAAATCGAGATAAAGAAAGGTATGGATATAATCTGAATCAACACTGAAAAAATCACGAGGTAAAGTATAGAGATCCCATATAAGTACCCCATTATTACACTTCCAATAAACCATGAAACACCATAAGCCGTGTTTAAAACACCATAAGCACGACCTCGTATTTTAACAGAAGTCATTACAGCTACTGAGGATCTCATTATAGATTCTTGAGACCCCATACTCACACCCCATATTATCATTCCAAGAAATGCTAAATAAAATCCACCTAAAAAAACTAAAGGAGCGAAAAGTGCTGATAATATAGCCACGAGGATCATTATAGGTATACCTACTTTATCGAATAATTTTCCAAAGAGTAGGGCTGCTAGAGCATCCACCCCCATAGCCACTGCATAAAAAATTGGAATTAAAGCAGGAGAAAGCAGACCTGTTTTCTGGAAATGGTAAGCAATAAGAGCGAAATCAGCAAACCCTGCTGCTATAAGAGCTATGGCAATAATGTACAGCCAGTAAGCCTTATTAAATCCTTTAGCACCTAATTGGGGAACTTTAACTTCCAAATTAGTCGGATATGGGTATAAGAATCTGGAAATCACCAGTACTATCAATGCTAGTACAGCAGGTAATAATAGGAATGCAAATGCCATTTGATAACTCCCTCGCATATAAAGAATGACCGCTACGATTAATGGGCCGATTATTGCACCCGTCTGATCCAGAGCGTTATGTAAACCAAACCCCCATCCATGCCCCACTTGACTAGTGGCGTAAGATAACATAACGTCTCTGGAAGGTAAGCGAATACCCCTACCCATCCGTTCAGTGATGATTAATGCTGCTGCCATTTCCCAACTTCCAGCTAATGCAAGTAATGGTACTGCTAATAGGTTAATCATGTAACCACCAATAAGGATGCTCCAATAAGTACTAACACGATCAGTAAGGTATCCTGAGAAAAATTGAATAACATATCCCAATAATTCTCCAAATCCCGCTACAAAACCAACTACGAATGCACTAGCACCTAAAATTGCAAGAAATGGGCCAGTTATACTACGTGAACCCTCATAAGTCATGTCTGCAAAGAGGTCCACTATTCCAATTATTATGATGAATTTAAGAGCGTTATTACGAAGAATATCTTTTATAATAGATTTTAAATTCCTCATATTATTTTTCTCACTGTTTAATCCATTAACTCATCAATTAACTCCTTGATTCTTAAGCGAGCCTTTTCTAATATTTCAATTCCATTAGGAGTTATACTATAATATTTTCTAATTTTACCATTCACATTCTCTTCTCTAATCGTTAAAAAGCCATCTTCTTCTAACGAATGTAAAATAGGATAAATAGTACCCGGACCAACCTCATATCCATGTATTTTAAGTTCATCCATCATCTCTACCCCATATATCTCCTTTTTACTAGCATGATAAAGAATATGGATACGGATGAACCCCAAAAAGAATTTTCTTTCCAATGACATTATCAAACCACATTATCGAATATTGATATTGAATATTATAATAGCTCAATTTTTTTATACTTAAAATTTTTCATAAAAAAAAAGAATTGTCCCTAAATTAAACAAAAAAAGAATAAAAATTAAGATAAGTTTACTAATCAAAAAAATTAAACTAGCTTAGCTCGGTCATAAACATTCTTCAAAGTTTCCATATCCACACTTGTGTAAATCTGTGTTGTACTCAAATTAGAATGTCCCAAAAGCTGTTGTATAGCTCTAATATCGACTCCATTCTTTAAAAGATGAGTGGCGAAGGAATGACGTAGAATGTGAGGAGTCACCTTTTTCCGTATTCCCGCAACCTTAGCGTAATCCTTGATCATCATCTGTACATAACGAGCTGTAAGATGATTCCCACGACGATTTATAAAGAGATATTCACTATCATCACTTCTTTGATTTAGATAATCCTCAATAAGATTCTTAGTTATATCATCAAAAAGTACTATACGATCTTTTTCTCCTTTTCCCCTAATTCTCATAGTCCTTTCACGCAGATCCACATTATCAATATAGAGATTAACAAGTTCAGAGACTCTTAAACCCGATGAATAAAGTAGAGCTAATATTAACTTATTCCTACGCTTTAAAAACTCATCATAAGGTGATGAAGATTCAAGAGTATGATAATTATCCAATGCATTTATTAAACTCTGAACTTCATTTTCGTTCAAAGACTTTGGTAATGATTTAGTTCTTTTAGGAGTCTGAACTTCTTTAAGGACTCCTATTCCAGCAAATTCAAAAAATTTCTTTAAAACAACAGTCACTAAATAAATATAATTCTGAGAAACCTTCCGTTTTCTCTTAAGATAACCTATATAACGTTTAAATGATCTTAAAATCATCCTTTCATCATAAAGTTCCTTTTCATTCTCTAAAAACTTGTTAAAATTGTTAATTATAGATTTATAAGTTTTGATAGTGTTTAATGAGTAGTTTCTAATCTCTAACTCGAAAAGATAATCTTCCATTATCTCTGGAAAATCAAAAACTTCCAGCATACTTTTACGTTTAACATAATCTTCATCTGTAATTACCTTCTGCATATCCGCTGAACTTTCTTCAACGTTTCTCCAACTCTGCTGAGGATAAGGATTCATGTTATCAAAATTATATTCCGTCAATCATAAAAATTATAACATCTCATAATCCATTATTTCCAAATCATTTCCGAGATTTTTATTTAAAAAAAAATTAATTTTTTATAATTTTTTTTTTACATGTAACTACGATCCACATTTTCATTAGGTGATTGATTTTTCGCAGCATTCATTTGCTGTGAACTGGAAAAATCCTTTTGTATTGCATTTTCAAAGGATTTATAACGTTTTATTATCTGATCTTCAATGGATTTAGCATTTTCAACAGCAAATAACATATGTTTATCTTCTATTAATTCACTTCCATCCATAACAGCCAAATCACCAGCCATTCTAATCATACCACCCAAATCTCTCAATCTAAGTGTTAAAGAATTTTTATGATCATCTATAACTTTACTTCTCCTTCTAGCTTCCTCTAAAACTATACGAATTGCATTTCGAGTAGCATGCGGTATTTTACCATCTATTTTTATTTCCTGAGCCACAAACTGAGCTATTTTAGCCTGATTCTCTTCAGTATCGGGCATGGTGGTTTTCATAAGAATTTCATAACCTTCCCCCTGTATTCTTGAACGTAGAGGGGGAAGTATATATTTTATATCCCTAATGTTGCAAGCAGCTACAAAAATAAAGTCACATGGAACGTTTTGAACTTTAACAGAACTCCCAGCACTCTGAGGATTTCTACCAACTATAGGAAAAACCTTATCCTGCATAGCACTTAAAATATAACGCTGTAAATTAGCAATATGAATTATTTCATCTATAAAAATAACGCCTTCATGAGCTTCGTGAATCGCTCCAGGCACTACTCGTTCATAAGGTTGTGTCCCCAGATCAGGATGCCCCCCATAAGGATCATGCCGCACATCCCCTAATAATTCGGTTTCACTGGCTCCAGTAGCTTGAATAAATAGTTTTCTCTCCAGAGGCACTAATACGTTTTTTGGTTTTTCATCTACCATTTCCCTTCTTTTCTCTAAAGCCTTCTGATCCAGTATCTTAATATGCTCTCCATCCACTCTCTCATAAATTACCACTTCTTCTCGTTCACCCCGCATACGAGTAGTGGTCACTCTCTCATGGGGAACGTTTATTGGATCACTATTCATCTCAAACATGCCTAAAAGATCACCTAAATGTTTTCGTCTGGCATTTAAATGAGAGAATTTGTCACCACCACATTTAAGGCATATACTCCGATAAGCATTGTTATAACTTCCACAATGAACACATCTGAAACCTAATCTTTCTGCAACCGCCTCAGGAACATCCATAGGATTTACTATATCCCCCTCAGCCTTTTGTAAATCTTTTATATCATTTTCCATCTCTTTTCTGGTTTTAACCTCAACGAATGGTCTTTCTGGTATTTCCGGATTATGTACCACGGTTATTTCTTCGTTAGGCTCTCCCAGATGGAAAGATATGGCTTGAGCTATTAATGATTTACCTATACCAGGAGGACCAACTAATAATAAATTTCTTCTCTGCTTAGCGGCTATTTTCACAAATTCTATAACATTTTCATGACCTATAACCCTTTCTAAGGGATCTTTAGGTATTAAAATATCTTTAGTGGTTTCTATATCATTTAAAAATTCATTATTCATATTCACATACACAGAGGAACCCCACAAAAAAAGAGAATTTAAATTCTCTTTAGAGTATTTTCATCCCGTTATAATTTTTATTTGATTAGGTTTTTTAACCATTTCATTCATTCTAACGGCTACAATATGTTTCAATCCTTTCTCTCGAGCAATATCTATAAGTCTTTGACTGATTACTCCATCAAATACCACAGCATAAACATTATTATGAACATCTTTAAGCTCATCATAAAGATTTTCCACTTTAATTTCCTTCAGAATATTCAGGGCATCATCTAAGATCTCAGCATTTCCGGAACCCTCCAAATCCTTAAGAATATTCTTTAAAACCCTTATTTTATCTTCACTTTTTGGTAGTTCTACTTTTTTAACTTTAACTCCCATGTCATGGAATAACTGTTCTACTGGTATCTTATCTCTTAAAGCCACCATTACTTCATCTTTTGTTAAATCTTCTACTTCCTTACCTTTCGGGGCTCTAGTAACATAATCTACTTCTCCAACCTGTAACAGTTCTTTTAAAATAAGTTCTCCTCCCCGATCTCCATCTAAGAAAGCAGTTACTGTTTTATTTTTAGTTAATTCTGCCACAGTTTTAGGCACACTCACGCCTTCCACTGCAATGGCATTTTTAACCCCATAACGTAGTAAATTCAATACATCAGCTCTTCCTTCCACCACTAGTATAGCGTCAGATGAGATTACATTAGGACCTGCGGGGAGTTTTTCATCTCCGAATTCTGTGATTTCATGTATTCTCATGGCTTCTTTAACTTCCTCTATCATTTTAAGGCTTTCAGGGGTTACTTCTTCCATCATTCCTTTGTAGAGTTCTTTAGCACGATCTACCACTTTTCTTCTTTTCACTGCTCTTACATCTTCTACT
>PMWA01000030.1 GCA_003166335.1 Methanobacterium sp.
AAACCAAAATATGGAATCAGTTATATAAAAAATTTGGGAGAATACGTTTTTATTACCAAAATCAAAAATTTCCTTCATTCATGCTAGCTTACACATTTATGATTTTTCTCAAACAATCTCTCTGAAAACACAGTTCCTTAACCAGTTCTTTTTTTTATGGCTAGATTTATAAAAAAAAATATAAGCTCTGGGTTATATAAACTATATTTAACTTAAAAGGGAGAAGCTCTGAAGAAGAGCTTCAAAAAAAATTAATTTAAAAATATACAAAATAAAATGTTTGGGGGTAAAAAAATTGAAGGCTAGTGAGTTTATCGGAATGAGGGTTTTAGATAGTGAAGCCAATGAAGTAGGTAAAGTAGCAGAATTGGCTATAAGGTTGAAAAATTGTTTAGTAGAAAATATTTTCATCTCCACCGGCGGAACTTTAAATAAAAAATATTTCAGCATATTTGAAGAAGATATAGCTGAAATAGGTGATTTTATACAATTAAATCTTAGCAAAATTGGTGTGGAGGGAAAAGTACATTTAAATAAACTTGAGGATTTTACATCAAAAGGATCTCTCTTCAAAAATATTGTAGGAAAGATTGTACTTGCTCAAAAAGGTATGGAAGTAGGTAAAATTGCAGACATGTACATTGATCCTAAAGGCTGCCTAATACATAACGTTGTAGTTTCAACTGGAGGAACTTTTGGCAGAAAATATTTAATGATCTCCGATCAAGACATCCAAGACATTGGAGACTACATTATCCTAAATTTAACAAAAGATGAAGTAAAAGATAAAATTCAAAAATAAAAAAAAATACATTTCAGCATTTTAGAACAAATTTTTGTTAGTAGAAATATTATTAAAAATAGTTCAAAGAGTTATTTTTTTATTCATTTTTTTCTTTTTCATCTAATTTTTTCTCTAGTTTATCTACTTGAGTTATAAGTTCATCAATTTTCCCTTCGTAATTTACAACTCTATTTTCAACTTTCTCCGCCGCTTTATGACTTTCATTTCTAAAGAAATCTAAAAATGAATAAGCCAGTGTTGCTGTAACTAAACTAACATAACCCATACCTGTTAAAATTAGAATTACTCCTATTATTCTACCTATTAATGTAACTGGAACAATGTCTCCATAACCTACAGTGGTCATTGAAATAATAGCATACCACATTGCAGATTCATAGTTAGGAACTTCGGGATTAACACTTCGCTCCACGATAAAGAATAAATATGAACCAATAATAAGAACTAACAATAGTACTACTGTAGCATAATCTAATTTTGTTTTAGACGGATATTTACGAACACTTCTTCCAGTTATTAAAAGTACTTTATAGAGTGCATAAATCCTAATAATCCCGATTAAACCTATAATAATAGTATAGCCAAATAATTGAAAAACATTGAACCAAATAAAATTTAAGGGAATTATAGACACAATATAAGCCCAATTATCTCGTAGAAAATGTATTTTATTCTCATTTACTTTTTGGTTTCTAATTCTAAAAAATATTAAATCAAGTAATATTAATACTGCTATAAGAAGATCGAAATTGCTGATACTATCAATAGAATAGTTCTTTATACCTACTGTAAATCCTACAATCATTAAACTAAGGAGTAATATGTCAATTATTATAAAAACAGATAATAATGCTTCTAAGATCACTTGATAATTTCGCTTCATAAGGTATCTAACCACATTTTTATTTGTAAATCTTTAGACTGTTTTTTTAATTTGTACGATATTTATTATACCCATAGAACCATCTATATAGACCGGAAGAAATGAAATACAGCTCAATATTAAATAATTTATAAAAAACGCATTAAAAAGTTTCCATTAAAAAAAGGACAGAAAAAATGTAAAAAATTGGTTTTTTGTTAAGATGTCATTGATACATAATTCGGTAGTCGATTATTGGTATCGTAGAAGTTCATGATTTTACTGAATAGGTAAACTACAGAGGTATAGCTCATTTTTCCAAGAGATGTGTTTACATAATTCGGTGTCCGGCTATTGGTAGTGATAAAAGAAATTAAAGTCTGAGCAATGGATAAATATTCTGATTTCAGTATTTTACCACTTGTAAAGTTTCCGGATGGAGCTGGAGAGGAATTAACGTTACTAATAGTAATTGAAGTAGTAACACCACTATTAACCTGTATTGTTGCCTTAGCTAACTGATATAAGAATTGTGGTACGGTGATCTGCTGGTTAGAGATAGTGACATAATTAGGTAACGTATTATTTTTATCAATGAATGTTTTTACAATAGAAGCAGCGAAAGCCACTTGCTTCACAGTCACAGTGGATATGGTTGATGTGGTGGTATTGGCTGCCCATAATATTAATTTTGCTACTATACCGGGATATTGTGGAGTTAATTCTGGGTGAGGTCCGACTAAAACAGATCTTCCTTTACCATAAGAATCACCCACTATAGCAGCGTAACCTTCGTAGCCTAGAATATTATCAGCGTAAGTGGCAAATGTAACCACTTTACTACTGTTACCCGTTACGTACATTGCGGGTCCATTGTAGTGAGCCATGGTAATAATTCCACTTTCTTTAAATAATTGTTGTCCTGCAGATGTTATTTGTACGGTTAAGAGTCCTTCCTGATCTGGATGTTCACAACTCACATCAGGAGCAACACCCCAAGCATAGTACAGGTCATTCACGTAATAAGAACCGGAATATGCTCCTGCGCAGATTCCTAGGTATCCTTTACCACTTGCTACAAAGTTTTTAATAGCAGTGCCGCTTATGCTGCTACTGCTCAAATAGTCTGCGCCGGAAGTACCGCCAGGCATAGCCAGTACATCGTAGGGTGCAAGAGTTGCAGAATTAATAACTGTTGACGTTGCATAAGTGAAATTGTAGCCAGGAACTAAATTTTCAGCGTCAGCAATCTCTAAAGAAGTTTCTATTCCGGTAACACAATCAGCTATGGAATAAATTCCATCATAAATTAATACTTTAATGGTTTTGGTTGTACTATTAAAAGTTTCTGAATTACTAGTGGTGTTCTTAACTTCTGAATTACTATTAGTGTTTGTTCCTTCGGAATAACTAGTAGTGTTGATTGTAGATTTTACTTGATTAGAAGTAGTTGTATTATTAGTAAGATTAAAACTAGTATATGTGGTTTGATTTATCGTTGAATTATTAGTAGCAGAAACGAATCCGGTGTTTATAGTCAGTGCCAATCCTAACATTAAAACCATAGTTAACAAGATTTTCTTTGTAATCTTAATTTTTTTTGGCCCCCATTACTGATTGAAATATAGTTTATAGAATATTTTTAAACTGTATATTTCTTTAATTAACAATATTATATAAATGTTTTGATTCGAATTCTTTAAAAAGCATCCAAAATCCATTAAATAGTATTTTAAAAGCTCACAATATAATTCACTTTCACTATAAATTTAAATGAATTTTATCTACTAATTCTTTATTAAAAAAAAATCTATACTTAAATCCAATTCACGGTTAATATTTAAAAACTTTTAATATTTAAACCATTAATTACTCATAATTTATTAAAATACGAATCTATTTTAACTTCAACTATTATTATGAAATTATGAAACATAATAATAAATTAGTTTTAATAATAATTTATTTTCTTTTAAATCTCAATAATTTTACTCTGCCTTACTAAATCTGTTTTTTTTATAAAAATTTATTAAGATGAAATTCTAATATTATTAATGGTGTTAAAATATGAAAAAAACCTTAGATAATCTAACTAAAGCTTTTATAGGGGAAAGTCAAGCGAGAAATCGTTACACTTTTTATTCTAAACAAGCTAAAGTGGATGGATATCCACAAATAGCTAATATATTTTTGGAAACAGCTGAAAACGAAAAACAACATGCAAAATGGAACTTTAAAATGATCCAGGATGTCAAAAAAGAAATGGGCAAAGAAATGGATGAAATAAAAGTGGATGGAGCATTAGCCCCATTAACTCTTGGTAAAACTGCAGATAACCTTAAAGCCGCCATTGCAGGAGAACATTATGAAAATACAGAGATGTATCCTGAATTTGCCAATACAGCTGAAGAAGAAGGCTTACAAGATATATCAGACAGACTTTGGGCTATAGCTCACGCTGAAAAACATCATGAAGAACGTTACACTAAACTCCTGCAGCAAGTGGAAGCAGGCACCATGTTCAAAAAAGACGAATTCGTGGAATGGACTTGTTTAAAATGTGGATACACTTACAAAGGGAAAGAACCACCCAAAAAATGTCCAGCTTGTGATCACGCCTGGATATATTTCCAAATACGTACTGAAGAATATTAAAGGGGAAGTAAAACTAAATCGAATTAAAAAAAAAATATTTAAATTTAGGATTTAGTTTAAATGCGAGAATTAAGTTCTTTCTTATTTTTTTTAAATCTTATAAAAAACCCTAATAATTTTTGTTTTTTAGACTTTAATTATTTTATGGATTTATATTTTTTTTGAGATAGTGATTTATCCCGGTTTTTTTTAGAAGTTTTTTACAATGTATTTAACTTATTAAATAACGCTTTAGATTATTTATAAAAAAAGAAAACAAATAATATTTAAAAAAAAAATAATAGATTTGTTTATATATTTATGGAATAGATAGTTTATAATTGATGAGGATAATGGAATTATATTAATTTGCTTTATAAAAGGGAATCATAGTGTTAATGAAAAATAAACTTAACCAACTTATCGTAGTGTCTGTGGTAACCCTAGTGATAATTGTATCTGGATGTGTAACCACTGATGTAAGCAATATCAATGCTCAGGCCATCAACATAAATAATCATGTTAAAAATGGAGACCAATATTATAATGAGTCAGCTTCTAATACTAACCAACTCTTACTAGCACAGGCTTTAACAGAAGATAATAATGCTAGTAATGAGTATAATCAAGCTCAAACAGCAGCTCAGGCTGCTTATAATTCAGCACAAGATTCTAATGACGCAATCTTCGTAGAGTACTTACAAAATATTTTATATGAAGTACATGCTAAATTAAATGCCACTTCTGAACTTAATACAACCATAACTGATTTAGAAAATAATGATACTTCAGATGCGAATGATCATTTAGCAGTAGCCAACAATTACATGAATAACGCGTTAACATACGAGAATATTAGTGAAACTATAGTAAATCAGAACCCCACTAAATTCCAGCAATAAGAATAGTATTCCAATTTTACTATTTAATGATTAGACTTAAACATTATTTTTAAAGATAAAAAATTAAAATTTTTTGATTGAAATATTCATAATTAATATTATATAAAATATTTTTTTAATTAAAAAAAATATTATTTAATTTATAAATGTAAAAAGATAAAAAACCTTAAGGAATTAATATTTAAAAATTCTAATTTTTTTATTATTTGAGGTTATATAGAAATGAAAAAGACATGTATTGAGTGTAAAGGTAAAGGTTACCATGTTTTAAGCTACAAGATTTGTGAAAAGTGTCATGGAACCGGTGTTAAAAGCGAATTAAACTTAAAAAATCACGTTAAAAATATATCAAATCAAGCCTTAAAACATTTTGAATTAGATGAAGAACAAGAAGTACCTTGCAGCATATGCAATGGAAGAGGGGAAATTGAAGTGAAAGAAACATGCAACGAATGCCAGGGACAGGGCGAACTAAATCAATGTAAAAAATGTGGTAAAACAATAAAAACCGGTGATTACTGCCCTGAATGCCAGGAAAAACCTAAAGTTTATATTTTACATTCTAATTGCGATGTAGAAGACCTCGAATTAGGCGAAAATTATAGAGGTAAAATCAGTCGAGTAGAAAACTATGGGGTCTTCGTAAGTCTAAGTAAAAGCCTCTTTGGATTACTCCGCATGAAATCACCTCCCTACCAAAAGGGAGATGAAATCATCGTAAAAATAATAGACATTAAACAAAGGAAAGGAGAAGTAGATCTTACACATTCAAATATAAAAGAATGCTACGAATTAGTTAAACTTAAAAAGAATATACCAAGGACCAGGATTGGTGATATAACTAAAAAAACTATCGGAAAAAATGTTAGTTTAATAGGAGAGTTAATTCAAATCCAGCAAACCTCCGGGCCTACTATATTTACCGTCACTGATGAAACAGACACCACTTGGGCTGCCGCTTTCGACGAACCCGGTGTAAGAGTATACCCCCACTTAGATATAGGAAACATTGTAGAAGTAACTGGTGAAGTAAACCTACACGGTGGCAAAATTCAAATTGAATCAGAAGCCATAGAAAGACTCCATGGACCTGAATCATTAGAAGCTAGGAAACGTATAGATGAAGCCATAGATAAGAAAGCAGAACCCGAAAACACGGAACTATTAATAGAAAGTGAAGTATTAAATGATCTACGTGGTAGAATGACAGCTTCAGCTAAGGCTATAAGAAGAGCTGTATTAGATGGTAGATCCATTCTAGTAAGACATCATGCTGATGCTGATGGTATCTGTGCGGGTGTAGCTATTGAGAAAGCTGTAGTCCCCTTATTAAAGGAAATTAATAATAGTAATGATGCGGAATGGCATTTCTTTAAAAGAGCACCCAGTAAAGCGCCATTCTATGAATTAGAGGATGTAGTAAAAGATTTATCCTTCGCCTTAGAGGATATGGAAAGACACGGTCAAAAATTACCATTATTAGTTCTTATGGATAATGGATCAACCGAAGAAGATATTCTAGCGTTGATGAAAGTTAAAATATATAACATAGAAGTTGTAGTGGTGGATCATCACTACCCTGGCGAAGTTGATGATGGTAGGGTAGCGGTTGATGATTATGTAGATGTTCATGTAAATCCTTACTTAGTGGGAGGAGATTCATCAATAACAACCGGAGCCTTAGCAGTGGAGATAGCTAAAATGATCAATCCTGAAGTACGGGATAAACTTTTACATCTACCCGGTATAGCTGCAGTAGGAGATCACGCCCGTTCAAAAGAAGCAGAGAAATATATTGAAATAGCAGCCGATAAAGGTTATGATAGGGATGATTTAGAGAAGATAGCTACCACTGTAGATTTTGAAGCCTTTTACTTAAGGTTCATGAATGGCCGTGGAATTATTGACACTATTCTAGGTTTAAGTAATAGAGAGAAACATCAAAAACTAGTGGATGCCTTATATAATGAATCTCAAAGAAGAGTTGATTGGCAACTTAAAGCTGCTCTTCCCAACCTCAAAACTCAGAAGCTACATAATAATATTGTATTTAATGTTTTAGATGTGGAGAAATATGCTCATAAATTCACATTCCCTGCTCCAGGTAAAACTTGTGGTTACGTACATGATCATATGGTTCAAAAGTATGGAGAGGAGCAACCCATTGTTACATTAGCTTACGGCCCTGATTTTGCAGTTATTAGAGCCACTGATGCAGTTAATGAAATATTCAGTTTTAATTTAAATAATATTATTTCGAAGTTGATGGTTCAAATTCCTGAAGCTGGAATTGATGGCGGCGGTCATGAATGTGCCGGTTCCCTCAAGTTCGTGGAAGGTTTATCACGGGAAGTGCTCAGCGCTTTTGCTAGTGAAGTAGCATCTTTAAAGAGTTAAAAAAAAATGATATATAGGAGAATAGATGAATAAAAAAATATTATTATTTATTTGTTTTTTTTAATAAATTATTTAAATGGGAGTAATCCTTTTTTTTATGAAATCTTCAAATAGTATTAACATTAGAATCCTGCCGGATATTTGTGTTTTAATATCACATATATTCTCCCGGTTAATTAAATTAGGTTTCTTAAATGGATTTGAAATAGTAATACCTGATTTTGTGGGGTATACTGTAGATGTACTCTGTGAAAATCGTTTAAAATCTGGATTTTATAGTGAATTAGATAAATTAAGAATACTAGAAAACGATAAAATAATCAGCATATTATACTGTGATTATGAAAAATCATTACCTGAGAGTCGTAAAGAGCTTATAGATTTAGAAGTATGAGTTTATATTAGAAATTGCTGTTATAACAAATTCTATTCTCTTAACTTCAGATAAAGGTTTGAAAGATGAAGTTAATTCAATTAAGCAACCCGTTATTTATATTCCAGCAAAATATCAGAAAGAGATTAAATTATTATCTAATGGACTTAAAAAACAAAAATGAAGTAAATTTAATTAATTAATGGATAAATTTTTATCTTTATTTCCAATTCATTTTATTTTACATTTTGTAATTATGTTTTAAACGCTAATTCTAATCTTTATTTTATATGGGCGGTCCTAGTTTTTCTGCAACTGCTTGCTGTCCACATGTTAATATGGGTAGTATAGATAGAACGTGATATCCGTAACCACTATTTCCCCCTGTTGAGGAGGAGTTCACAGTGGAGTTAGCGCTTGCAGTGGACTTAGGAGGATAGGCGTAGTAATATCCTGCAATAACTATTACTATAATTATCACGACGATTAAAGCGTAAATCCAATTTCTTTGCATAGAATCATCTCCTAATTATATTATATTGTTTTTTAATGTTTATAAAATTTCGGAATAATGCATTTTATTAAAAGTTAAAGTATTTGCAGTTAAAATTAGATAATTAATAATAATGTTCTTATTCAAATATGTATCGAACTTTCATGAAAAATAATTGTAAAAATTTTAAAAAACTTCAAGAATATGCTGTATTGGTTATATGTTTTAAAAGATTTTCCATTATTATTTTTTTTATATTAATTTTTATCTTGTTGTTATTGGTGTTTTAGTGTAATTGAACGTGTGTGTTAATGTGTTTTTGTGAGAAAAAAGTTTATAAGACTTGAAATTAAAATTAATATTTGGTGGAGTAGGTAAAACCCATCCATTAACTGGATTACCCTTTACTATTCCCCTACTCCACCGTATTTTTATGTTTTGAGGTTCAGTAGAGTTTGAACTTCTTACCTCATAATTTAGAAAAAATTTTAACAATTCAACATTATTTTTAATTCCTTCAGATAAAATTAATTCCACATTTTCATTGAATCATATCTCGGTAATAGTCACACCATTCACTTATAGGGCATTCATCATGTAATGGACTCACAGGTCGGCAGATAGTCTGCCCGAACTGCACTAATAAATCATTAAGTTCAATCCAATAATATTTAGGAACCACTTTCATCAATTCAATTTCAGTTTGCTCCGGATATTTAGTGTCAACCAATCCTAAACGATTACTTATACGATGCACATGCACATCCACGCATACTGCAGGTTTTTTAAACCCATAAACCATAACACAGTTAGCAGTTTTTCTACCCACACCCGGCAAGTTTAATAGTTCATCCACATCATCCGGCACCACACCATCATAATCATCTAAGAGTATTAGAGAAACCATTTTTATTCTTCGTGCTTTAACATGATAAAAACCAGCTCTATGTATAAGTAGTTCCAGATCCTCGACATCAGCCCCTGCAATCTCTTCTATAGTTTGATGTTTAGAGAAGAGAAGAGCAGAAGCCTGATCAGTATTCTCATCTCGGGTTCTCTGGGATAATATGGTGCGTATTAAAACACGATAAGGATCATTACCCTCAAAAACCCTTAAACTATAACATCTCTCCAATTCAGCCATAATTTTATTTATTTTCTTTGTTATATTCATCAAATTCCTCTAGTTATATTCAACTAAATCTAAAAGCAGATTTAAACCCTCCATAATCCCACGACCCTCCACTGCTACTGTGGGTATTATCGGAGCTTGGATTAAACCATCATGATCCAAATCCCCTGGGTTAACATCCTGTTTATTTGCAAATATAACATAAGGAATATTATTAACGTTTAAACGAGTGATAATATTCTTATCAGTACTTGTTAAACCTTTAGAAGTGTCCACAACTACAATGGCTCCATCCAGATCATGTGAGAGTATCTCACGCATGAATTTAAACCGTTCCTGACCCGGTGTTGCGAAAAGATGCACCTTCTCATTATTAATTATAATATTACCATAATCTAACGCGATAGTGGTGCCGTTATACTCAATTTTCAATTTTTTCTCGCATATATTCTCTAAAGTAGTGGTTTTACCAGAGTTATATGACCCCAAGATTACAATCTTAGTTTCCTTACTCTTAAATTTCATAATTTTATCCCCTAATCTCTGTAGACTAGTTTATCCATTATTTGGGGGAAGTTGGGAAAGGATACATCATATACTCCAGCATTTTTAATTCTAACCTTACCCACCTTCAAACCAATTAAATATAAGGCCATAACTAATCGATGATCATTATGAGAGTCAACCACTCCCCCATGAACTCCGCCTTGAATTATAAGACCATCTTCTTCCTCCTTCACGATTGCACCAAGCTTAGCCAGTTCAATTGCTGAGGTATTTATGCGGTCGGTTTCCTTATATCGTGCATGTTCCACTCCGCGGATCCGGGTGGTTCCACTTGCCACAGCACCGAGAGCAGCTACAGTGGGTAGAAGATCTGGAGTGTTTTTTAATTCAACATCAATTCCTTGAAGTTTTCCCGTGCTCATTAATTTAACTTCATCCTTTTTTACCTGTACATTACAACCCATCTCTTGTACAATATCCAATATAATTTGGTCACCCTGTTTTGACTTGGAATCTAAGTTCTTCACGGTTAAATCTGAATTTAAAGCAGCCCCTGCTGCTATTAAATAAGAGGCTGATGAATAATCCCCTTCAACAGTATATTCAATTGCATTATATTTTTGAGGCGTTACATGGAAAGATTTATCTACACTTTGATACTCTACATTTACACCAAATTTACGCATAATATCCAAAGTCATATCCACGTAAGGTTTAGAGATGAAATCTCCATTAACTTTAAGACTCACCGGATTTTCAGCGTAAGGAGCAGAAAGTAAGATAGATGAAATATATTGTGAACTAACATCACCTTTTATAACAGATTCACCGCCAATTAATCCTCCCTTAATGATGATAGGAGCTTTACCATTATTTCTAGTTGAGTAAACTTTTACACCTAGTTTCCGGAGTGCCTGGATAAGATCCTGCATCGGTCGTTCTCTTAAAGAATTATCACCAGTTAATACCGTATAATTGGCTGCTAAACTAGCAGCACTGGTAATGATTCTCAAGGTGGTGCCTGAATTTTTAACGTTTAATACATCATCAGGTGTATTGAAATCTCCACCAGTACCTATAACATTACATTCCTCATTTTTTACTTCAATATTTGAGCCGAAGGCCCGGCAACATTCAAGAGACGCCAAGGTATCCTCTGAATATAATGGATACTTCAACTGTGAGGTGCCTTCCGCTAATGATGAGATGATGAAAGCCCGATGTGAATAACTTTTTGAGGGTGGCGCATTAACCACTCCCCGTATATTATCAGCTCGTTGAACTTCCAATTCCATTTTTCTTAAATCCTGTTTAAGTTATTATTTCTATTACCACATCAGTGTCGTCGGAGTGTAATATATCCACTTTCTCCCCAGTACTGCTTATAATCTCTTTTCTAGTTTTAATATATTCATTGGTGAGTTTTAAATCACCAATTAAAATCTCTTCATCCTTATTCAATGTATCAACTATTATTTGCGGGTCATGGGATTCTAGATAATGTAAGATTTTAGGTGCATCTCCTCTAAAGTGTGGTCCAATCTTGTCTTTGCGGGGAATTATCTCCACTACTTTCTCCCTACTATTTGGTTTTCCCGTTTCCACCTGTAAATCCTTGATACGCATCGTTCCCTTAATATCATTATACAGTTGATTTAACTGATGGTGTAACACTTCACTTCTCGTATAAATAATCACTTGTTTAAGCTGAGTATTTAAGGACATTCCAGAAGCTGATTTAAATCTTCTGATATCTCCTATTACCTTAACTCCTAATTCTCCACGTTCTTGAACATCTTCACTAATAAGATTTTTTTCTTCCTTTGGCCAAATGGTTTTATGAATACTAACCTGTTCATCATCATTTAAATATTGATAAACTGCCTCGGTGAAATGCGGAGTTAAAGGAGACAATAATTTTAAAGAAGTAACTATAACCATGTGGAGAGTGTATTTAACAGTTTCCTGGGCAGATGCATCTGAATCATTATATAATCTATATTTAACAGCCTCTATATATTCATCACAAAAATCATGCCATATGAAAGATTGAATTTTAACCCGTGCATCAGCAAAATTATAAGTCTCCATAGCCCATGTTACATCCCTAACTAAATGATTCAGTTTAGATAAAATCCACTTATCCAATGGGTTTAAATCATTTAGAATATCATATTCACTTCTACTCATATGATAATCAGTTATATGAATATTTATGAATCTGAAGGCATTCCAATACTTCCTTAAAAACTTATAACCATGTTTCACATCCTTCCAGACGAAGGGAACATCTGATCCCGGTACACTATTTGCAGCCCACAATCGAAGAGCATCAGCACCATACATAGCTATTACTTCCTCGGGTGCTATAACGTTACCACGGGATTTACTCATTTTATGTCCATCATCACCGAAAACCATACCATTAACCACTACCTCCTGGAAAGGCTTCAATCCAGTGAGAACCTTACACCTTAAAATAGTGTAAAAAGCCCAAGTTCTAATAATATCATGACCCTGTTGCCTTAAATTAGATGGATAACGATCTAAATAATCCTCATCAGGCCAACCAGCAATAATCATTGGAGTAATAGAACTATCCATCCAAGTATCTAAAACATCAACTTCACCAATAAAATCATTGCAACCACAATTACACGCATCCTTAGGTTGATCCTGACTAGGATCCACTGGAAGATCGGTAACTTCCGGAATATGGATTTCTCCACATTCCTGGCAGTACCATACTGGTATAGGTGTTGCGAAGATTCTCTGCCGAGATATACACCAATCCCAATCCATAGAATCCGTCCAGTTATCTAGACGTGTTTTCATATGATCCGGTTTCCAATCCATCTCATTAGCAGTATCCTTAATCAAACCCGTTAACTGATTAACCGCCACAAACCACTGTTTTTTAACTAATATTTCAATTGGTGTTTTACATCTCCAACATAAACCCACATTCTGCCCAATCTCCTCCTGTTTAATAAGGAGTTCCTTGGTTTTAAGGTCCGCTATAATCTTCTCCTTACATTCCGCGATGTTGCAGCCAGCATATTCACCAGCTACTTCTTTCATGGTTCCTTTTTCATCTATAGCTTCAATTATATCTAATTCATAACGTTTAACCCATGATACATCGGTTTTATCTCCGAAGGTACAGATCATGACTGCCCCAGTACCAAATTCCGGGTCAACATCCTCATCTGTAATTAACTTCACTTTACGATTATATAAAGGAACTTCCAGATATTTCCCTGCCATACCTTGGTATCGTTCATCATCAGGATGCACTGTAACCGCCACACAAGCAGATAACAATTCAGGCCTGGTGGTGGCTATGGATACTTTTCCAGTACCATCCACTTCCGGAAATTCCAGATAATTCAGATAAGTTTCATTTTCATGATACTCCACCTCAGCAAAAGCAATTGCAGTTTCACAACGAGGACACCAGTTCACAGGATGAACCGCTTGCCNNTTGAGTCTTCCTTTTATACCCCGGAGTCATAGTCACGAATTCCCGACTCCAATCCTGAGAAAAACCTAACGACTGCATCTGAGTCTTCATCATATTAATATTATTCTGTGTGAGGTCAATGCACATTCTACGGAACTCCTCCCGGTTAACATCGCTTTTTTTAATATGATGAGTTTCTTCTACTTTAACTTCAGTTGGTAAACCATGACAATCCCATCCCTGAGGAAAAAGCACATCATAACCATTCATCCTTTTATACCGAGCAATAACATCCATGTAAAGCCAATTTAAAACATGCCCCATATGAATAGAACCCGTGGGATAAGGTGGAGGAGTATCTATAATATACGAGGGACGATTACCATCACCAATAAACTTATACAAATCATTACTCTGCCAATTATCCTGCCATTCACCTTCTCTTTTATGATCATAATCCTTAGGAATATTATTATCAGTCATAAATTGATTTCTCCCCAAAATTTTTTTTAAATAAACGTTTTTTAGAATTAGAGTAAATTATTATGAGTTTAGTATTATAATATGATATAAAAAATTTTTTACTATTTTAACTGTTCTTAGAATAGATATCAATTAATTTTATATTAAGATTATTTTTTTTTTACTCATCTATATAAGGTTTATAATAATTTCACTGTTTTATAAAAATAATTAGATTCAATTTTTTTGTTAAGTTTATAAAATGAAAATTCTAGGGTAAATTTTATCAAATTTAAACTCCATATAATAAATATAAACAGGAGTGGATTTAATTTGCCATATAAAAATATAGATGATTTACCAAGTAGTGTTCGTGACAATTTACCTACACATGCACAGGAAATATTCTTAGAAGCCTTCAACAATGCATGGGATGAATATAAAGAGCCTGAAGAACGTAGAGGAAACGCTTCACGTGAAGAGACTGCTTTTAAAGTTGCCTGGAGTGCTGTGAAAAAATCTTATCATAAAAATAAAGAATCAGGAAAATGGATGAAGACGTGAAATCCTGAAAACAATTTGATATTATATGAATTTAAAATAAAGGTTTTTATAATGCTATTTAAAGAGTTATCTGAAGCTTTTGAGGAATTAGAGAAGGTTAGTTCTCAAACAGAAATGATTAAGATATTAGCTGATATCTTTAAACAGGCCAACGCAGATGAAATAGATAAAATCTGCTATTACACTTTAGGAGAGACTGCTGCGAGTTATAAAAAAGTCACCTTAGGAATGGCTGAAAAAATAGTGCAACAATCCATCTCACTAGCCGCAGATATGGATATAAACATAATAAAAGACGAAACTAATAAAATAGGTGATTTAGGCGAAGTAGCGTTTACGACAATTAAAGATAATGATAATCGTTTTAAAACGTTTTTTAATACCAAAAATGGTTTAACCATCCAAGACGTTGACAACGGTTTAAAAAAAATTACCATGTCCAGCGGCTCTGGCAGTGCAGAGGTGAAGCAGAAAATATTAGCTGCAATGTTAACCATTGCATCGCCCTTCGAAAGGAAATATCTAGTTAGATTAGTAACTAGAACCATGGAATTTGGTGTAGGAGAAGCTACCGTACTAAATGCATTAGCATCCGCATTCTTAGGATCCAAAAAAGAAAAACCTAAACTAGAAGCAGCATATAACCTATGCTCCGATATAGGCTTAATAGCACAAGTTCTAGATAAAAAAGGATTAAAAGGAATCACAAAGATAAAAATAACCTTACACATCCCCATGAAACCCATGCTCGCCCAAAGAGTAAGTAAATTCAATGAAATTAAACAAAAAATAAATTCCACCATCATTGCAGCTGAAGAAAAATATGACGGAGAACGCATTGAAGCACATAAAGATGGACAAACAGTAACATTATTTTCAAGACGCTTAACTGATGTAACCACCCAGTATCCAGATATTGTTGAAAATGTTAAAAAATATGTTAAAACAGATAAAGCCATTTTAGATGGAGAAGCCGTAGCTTATAATGATAAAAAAGATGTGTTTTATCCCTTCCAAAAATTAATGCAAAGACGTAGGAAATATAATGTAAAAGAGTACATGAAAGAAATCCCCGTTAAATACATGCTCTTTGATGTTATATACCGTGACGGTCAATCCCTAATGAAGAAAAGTTATCCAGAGAGAAGAAAAAATTTAGAGGAAATAATCGATAATAATAATTTAATTAAAGTAGCAAATCGGAGATTAACCGATAATCTAGATGAAATCGATGAATTCTTCCAAGAATGCTTAGACAATAATTTAGAGGGAGTCGTCTGTAAATCATGCTCACCCACATCATATTATCAAGCCGGAGCCAGGAAATATTATTGGATTAAATGGAAGAAAGATTACGCAAGCGAATTAAGAGACACATTAGATCTAGTAGTCATAGGCGCCTATCCCGGCAGAGGACGAAGAAGAAACACTTACGGCTCACTACTATGCACAGCATATAACCCCGAAAAAGATGCATTCCAAACAGTATGTAAATTAGGCACAGGATTCTCAGACCAAGAACTAGAAAACCTACCCCAAAAATTTAAAACCCTAAAAAAAATTAATAAACCCGCCAGAGCAGAAGTATTAAAAATCATAGAACCTACCTACTATTTTACCCCAAAAATTGTAGTTGAAGTATTAGGAGCAGAACTAACAAAAAGCCCCATCCACACTTGCGCCCAAGACGAAACAAAAAAAGGAATATCACTAAGATTCCCCCGATTCATAAGATGGAGACCTGAAAAAAACGCCGAAGACGCTACCACTACCACTGAAATACTAGATATGTTCAAAGAACAATGAATTATTATTAATTTTTTTTTCTAACTAGATAATAATGATATTAAAAAATTAAGATCTTTTAGAATTATAAACTATTACTATGAGAAACCTTGAAATAACAATTCAAGAAGCAAATAGAATCTTAACGATGAAAACTTGAAAATAAATCTAATATATGCTAGCATGGTACAACAAATAAACTAAGTTAGGAACTATTCATTATTTTTATAGAATATGAATTTATTTACATTTCCCTTGATAAAAAATTTTGAAAAATAGTTAATATGCTGTGGGTATATTGATTATTATAGCCTAATTGATGAGTTAGCACAAATAATATTATGTTCAATATTGGAATGGTTCATCTGTTTTAAAGTTGTAAGATTAGGAATCTTTTTTATCTAATAGATTATAATACGGGTTTATTCTTTGTTAATGTAGTCTTAAAATTGAGATTCTATTTTTTTTGATTAGAATATTAAGATATTTATAATTTATATTATTTATTGAATAAATTTTATATTCTAAGTGTTCCATTTTAAATTTGTAAAGGTGAATTTTTTGATAATGCCTGTAACTTGGTTTAGTAAAAAATGTGATAATTGATTTAAATTCATTTATTCATAATATATTACGACTAGAAAAGAAATAATTGCAAAAAATTTCTGTTGAGATTCTTGATCTGTTTTCACAAGAATTTTAAGTGATTAGATGGTGTAGAATTTCACATGGAAAGGATGTAGTGTGTAATACTTTGTAGATCTATTATATTCTGTTTATATTTATTTAGAATTAGTTAAATAGGAAGTTAAGGTATCTAAGAAATATATTACTTAAATATGGTATGAAAATATTCACAAAAGTTATTTTTGTGAATCTGAACTGTTTCTAAATTTGTTTAGTAATTAGTTTTTAGTGATATTCTAACTTTTTGAGCTCTTATTGCATAGAAAAAGATAATTAATTACCTTATATTTAAAAATAAAATAATAAAACTTCCTTTTAAAAAAATTTTATTACAACATATAAGTATTTATATGAATAATTATTTTTTCATTGTGAATTCTAATAAGATTCATATTTTAACACTATTTTTTAATCACATAAGGTAAAATCCATTCAAAACAATTTAAAATACCTACCCTACTTAACCTTAGTAATAAACTTGAGTATATGCCGTAATATTACTGAAGAGATTAGCTGATTAAATAATAAAAGAAACAAAGAATGTGACCTTTTTCACCAAAATACTAAATTTTATAGGTTAAAATAGCTAAATAAGATCAATAACTATATATCTACTGAAAATAAGATTATATATCATTAATCCACTGTAACAACTACGACAAACTAAGTAATCTAACACATGGATAATCCACTGTAACTAACTACGATAAATACAGTAACCAAGGCACATTATGAGCTTTGAAACTATGAATTATCATCTGAAACACATTTTAGTGGATTAAAAAAAATTTATTGTATTATTAATTGTAAAAAGAGGTGAAAAATCAAAATGACTACATGGAAAAACGAAAAAAGATTAGGTTTTCTTGTATTTTGCGTGGTATTTACTATAACAATATGTGGAGCAGCATCAGCAGCATCTACAAATTCAACGCACACTAATTTGCAATCAACCAGCGCAAACCAAGTTAACCTAAATTCAACTCCAAACCAAGTAACAACACAAACCACAAGTAGTATTAACGCATCAAATTCAACAAAATCTACTGGAACAACCACACAAAACACTAATAATACTAAAGCATCACAACCAGCAAAATCTACTGGAACAACAAAATTACCCGATCCACAGGTTTGGCATAACGGAGCATATGTGGCTACTTACAGCACAATCGCAGAGGCTATTACCGCTGCTTTAAGCGGTGACACTATAATGCTCGAAAACGGTGGAATATTCGATGAATATGGCCTTGTTATAAATAAAAATCTGAATTTCAACGTATTAAACAACGGCACAGCCACTATCGACGGCCAAAATCTTGGAACAATATTCATAATCGATAACGGCGTAACAGTCAACCTCCAAAATCTGATAATAGAAAACGGACAAGGAATTGATGGTGGTGGTATCTACAATAATGGAACTTTAACCATTACCAACTGCACATTCACGGGCAATAATGCACAGAATGGTGGAGCCATCTACAACGATGCAACAATAGCCTACAACAACACCACAGTCACAGACATCCCCGTACCAGCTAATGGTGGAACATTAACCGTAATCAACAGTACATTCACAGGTAACACTGCAACAAGTAATGGTGGAGCCATCTACAACGGTGGACTAATAACCATAACCGGCAGCACACTCACGGGCGACACCGCAAATTATAATGGTGGAACAGCGACAGTAACTTGCAGCACATTCACGGGTAACACCGCAATGAATGGTGGAGCCATCTACAACGATGCGACAATAACCATTACTGACAGTAGCACAGTCACGGGCAGCACCGCAACACATAATGGTGGAACCTTAAACATAAACAACAGTGCACTCATAGACAACATCGCAACAGGTAATGGTGGAGCCATCTACAAC
>PMWA01000063.1 GCA_003166335.1 Methanobacterium sp.
GCTCCTGTTCTGTTTTAGCCACGGTAAATTTTTCAGCCCAAGATTTTCTGGCGAATTCGTATAAGTACCATATCACTGAGGACATATCATCATCACATAATCCATTTTTTTAAATTAGATTAAAATTTTTTTTTAAATCTTTAATTTCATATTTCCTGGATAATTTGGATAATCAAATTCCTGGCTCTTACCAAATTCATCCACTATAACTACTCTTTCAGTGCAGGCTATGCATGGATCTACACTGGCATAGGTGGCCACTGCATCTGAAACTGTCGCCACATCATTAAACATATATTTAGCGCAAGCATCAATATTCATTATGCTAGGGGTTCTTATAGAAATATTTTTTATAAGGTTACCGTTAGTTTCAATCGTATAAGTCACTTCTCCTCGAGGTGCTTCATTTCTCCAATCACCATACCCTGCTGGTATATCGATTTTTTTTCTTACTTCTCCTTCAGGTAAATTCTCAATAACCTGTTTGATAAGATTAATAGATTGTGTGATTTCATCAAATCTATTCATGTTACGAGCGAAGTTATCTCCTTCCTTTCTCCAGATAACTTTTAAATCTAAATGATCTCTATATGTGTGATGATTCTCTCTTAGATCATGTTCTAATCCAGAGGCTCTTCCAATAGGTCCCACTGCTCGTGCTTTGATAGCCTCATCTCTGGTCATTTTACCTACATCATGAGACCTTAAACCAACTAATGGACCTTTCTCAAACATCTGCACGTATCTATCATATTCTGACTCTAGATTAAGCATTATTTTCATTATACTATCCAAATGGGTTTGTTTAGCATCCATTCTAACTCCACCCACCACATTCCAACCCATATTAACTCTGTTACCAGTTAAAAGTTCTATAGCATCCATAACTGGTTCTCGAAGATATAACATGTACATGAAAAGAGTTTCATGCTCTAAAGATTTGAAATATGTGGAGTTAGCTAGTAAATGACTTTGAATCCTATCCAACTCGTTAGTTAATACTCTTAAGAATTGAGCACGCAATGGTGCTGTTTCACCCGCGATACTTTCAAATGTCTCGGCAAAAGTCTGAGTATGAATGTATGAGCATATCCCACAGACCCTTTCAGATAAGTATATACCTTTTTGCCAGGTTTTACCTTTCATTATTCTTTCAATACCTCGATGAACGTATCCATAATCAATTTCAGCACTTAAAACCTTCTCTCCCTGTGTTTTAAGTTTTAAACGAAGGGGTTCCTTGAGACTGGGATGTATTGGTCCAATCGGTAATATCATAATTTCTGCCTCCCTCTAGCTGCTATCGCGTTAGGTCCAACACTTAAAATAGCAGCTAAGATCTCTGAAGGTCGAGGTGGACATCCGGAGACTTCAGCGTCCACAGGTATGAAATCTGATACAGGAGCATAAACACTGGATCCTTCTTGATTGAATACATCTCCAGATAATGGACAATTTCCAATAGCCACTACTATTTTAGGTTCAGGTACTTTAGCATATATTCTTTGCAATTTTTCTCTCCATTGTTCGGTTACAGCGCCGGCAACGAGTATGACGTCTGCTTCACGGGGATTATTGTGCACGTAGATCCCGTATTGTTCCAAGTCGTAACGAGGGGAAAGCAGAGCTACTACTTCTATATCGCAGCCATTACAGCCTCCAGTATTTATTAGACAAACATGGATGGAACTTTTTCGTATAACGTCTTTAAGCGCATCTAACATTTCTTTACCTCTTTAAATACTCTAATAGTTCTCTCTTACCGTCTTCTAATGCATTTTCATAAGATTTATTTTCTTTAATAACCTCAAATGTTATTTTATTTTTTATTTCCTCTGCTTCATCTTCAGTTAAAATATTAATTACATCACAGAGCCAACAAAGCCTTAAATCAGTATGTATTCTTTCTTTAGTACATCTAAATTTGGATGATTCGAATCGGGGTTGTAAAGCCTCTAGACTAGACATATCCAGTCTTTTCATGAGGATTTCTTCTAGTTCTTCTGGTGAAATTTTAAGTTCCTCCGAAAATGGAATGATAACATCTTTATGACAAGTGTAACTTTTAATTATTCTTTTTTTCATTCTAAGGAGAAGTTCTTCATCATTAACTGCTTCTTCTTCTTTAACATATTCGAATTCTTCTTCTAATTCATCTCCGAATTGTTCTTCAGTCATAATATAACCGTCCTTAAAATCCAGATGAGTCCAGCAAGTGCAAATCCAATTATGGTTTCATATCTTCCATATCCCGGTCTCATACCAATTACTATGGCTATTAGAAACACACCGATGGCGATGGTAACAAATGATGGAATTATTGATATTAATGGATAGTTTAATACCAACATCCAACCAATTATAGCCAATATTAAGGCTATTAAATCTATATTACGGGTTATAAATGGTTCAGTATATTTTTTATAGCTGAAAACTAATCCCGCTATAGATCCAATTACAAATGAGAGTATATAAAGTAAATAAAAGATTTGATCATACATTTTTCTATTCACCTTTAAGCTGGTCTGAAAAGGTATATAAACGAAATCGCGAATAATATAACCACTAATATCATGGCCCAATTCTCTAAATTTTCAGATAAATTGATGGCTGTTTTTTTATAAAATAACAGGGTGAGGATCATAATCAAGAAAACTGCTATAGTTAAAGGCAGTACTATTATCAATTGTAGAAAAGTTGCCAATACACTCATCAGAAACGCGCCGAATACAGCTAAAGCCATCAGAAACAATGTATCTTTTTCTTTTTCTTCCATTTTATAAAATTCTCCCTTCATTCATTTTAGCATTTTTAGTATAGAAGTAATATCACTGAACCCACAATCCCTATAAAGGCTAGTGTTACTTGAGTCATTACCGAATGATTCGGATTTAATATAGGAGTTAAGGCATTAATAAACGCCACAAATGCAGTTATAACCACCATTCCAATTAGATAACCCACCGGATTTAATCCACCAATAAATACAGTTAGAAAGATCCATAAAAGCATATACCAAGCTATGGATTCTGAAAACATTAAATATCCTCTTAAAAGGCCAAAATGTTCGGTTTCATATCCAGATACTATATCTTTTCCCTTTGTAATGGCGAATGGGGAATAAGGAGACTTAGAAAGTATCAGTACAAAAAACATGAGAGCAGCTAATGGTATACTTAAAAGTAAGGCCCCATGCTGGTTTTGATATGTAACGATATTACTGAGAATCATAGTCCCGGTTTTAAGGTATATTATTATGAGCACAGCAAACAAAGGTACTTCAGCTGCTGCAGAAAATACCGCCCTTACACAACTTAATTTACCATAAGGTGAGCCTGAAGAAGATCCAGCATTATGTTCCACAATCTTGTGAATTGCATATATGGCAAAGAACAGTAAAAGCGATCCTTCGGTTACGGGACCTACTATAACAGCTGCTACCCATATAACACATAACATAGCAGTAATAGCAATGTAAAAAGGCATGGCTGCCGTTTTAGGGAATGCTGATTCCTTAAGGAAGAATTTAAAGGTGTGCAATAAATGCTGAATTATAGGGGGTCCCGGTCTCATCTGTATTCGAGCCATAACCTTTCTCTGAAGCCCGAGAAGGACGCTTCCCACTAAGAACGAAATTATAACGTTCAGAAGGATGTTAGCCATTAAATTCATTTTATATCACCGGTTATTGTACGTATATTATGATAGAATTTTCTATATTTTTTCAGTACCCAATAAATGGTTCTTTTCTTTTATCCTCTTCTTCTTCTTTTTTACCCCTAGCCATGGATAATAATCCAAAGGAGAGTATTGATAATGGTATAAATACAATGGAAATTGCATAAACTATCCAATTTGGTGGATTGATTATTAGTGCGTACAAAATGCTAGCCACTGAAATTACAAATATAAACCAGCTGACTGCTTTTAATTTATCCATTAGTTTTTTCACCTTTTTTTATTTTAATTTAAAGAATTGGGAAATTATGAAACAATAACATTTCAATTTAGAATGGTTTATTTATGATTAAAAGTATCTCAATAGTCCTTACAATCACTAATAAAGAACTTAAATGTATTATTAGTAGGAAAGGAGAACCTGGGGTTCTGAACATCTCTGCTTTAGTGGCAAAGAAAGGTGCTACCCCTGTCTCGCCAGCGACACCAAGGAAGAAAAGTATAGATCCAAAAGCCATCAAACTGGTGGTGTAAGGAATTTGAACAATCTGAAGTAGACTAATAGTTCCAGTTGCGGCAAGTACCAATGCCGCCCCGCCGAATAAAGGTAATGTACCTATCATTGCGATTAATCCATACTGGAATGCAGCATCTAAAACATCTATTTCTTTAACTGCTGCTACAATACCTATATTAACGATTCCGATTAAAGTTACGAAAAGGGTGAAATCAAACAAGTCTCCAGTCACCATAGCCCCCGCAGTCGCTAAACCACAGACTATAGCTAAGAATCTCCTTAATTTAAATTCAGCTTTGTCCACTTTAACTTCTCTATTCTTAAGAGTTCCAAATTCTGCTTCAACTTGGCTTTCTGTACTACTAATTGCAATAAGTGCAGTAAATGCAAGTGCAGCAGCAAACATGAACAGGTTAAAAGGTGTGAAATATAGTACAATGTCTCCTAAAGGAATTATACCCAGAATTGGTCCGCCTAATATTGATATATCCATGAAATTTTACTCCTTTTTGAATTCTTCTCGGCCCATAACACCAACTAAACTTGCTTTAAAGGTAACTTTAATGAATACTCCAAATGCTGATAGGAATAATGCTAATAACCAGTAATCTGGCGCTACGAAGAATATTAAGAATCCCACCAGCCATAGGCACCAAGCTATACCGGATGCGCCAGCTAAACCTTCCCATGTGTTAGATGGAACTCCCCTAGCAATTCTGGAAATTACATAGAATAATATTCCTCCACCAGCTATAGCTCCTCCAGTAAAACCACTTAGAAATGCCCCATATGCTACTAAAATAACCGCGAAAAATACGGGAGCAGTGGTTAAAACTTCCATATCCAAGTTTAGAGGTAACGGGAATAATTCTACACTTTTACCCTGTTTTCTTATTTCTCTGCTCATGAGAATCTCGGATATAGCCATTATTTCAGCTAATTCCACCACTAAACCAGGAAGAACCAGCGACTCTGCTAAATCTGTTCCTACTGAAGCCACGATTATGAGCATTCCAATACCCACTATATCAGTGAGTATCAGTGCATGGAGGTCATTTTTCTGATATGATATTGCTAATAAACCAATTAAACCAACGGTTATTCCAGTAAATACGGCTGGTAAAAATAATCCCACTACAACAGGTGATACTACATTAGGTACGAGTACTGTTGCTGTCAAATTCAGTCCTCCTTCCTTTTCATAGTGAAGTTAAGTGCGACCCATGAAGCTACCACGAATGCCATCATTAATATGCTAGACTCTAGCACGGTGTCGAAACCTCGGCTATAATAAAGTATCTCATCTATTAATCCACCTGGAGATGAATAAATGGATGTACCGAAATATAGGGTAGTATTACTTACAAGGATGGAAATAGGTGACAGATATCCAGTTACATAACCTTGCTTAGCTGCAAATTGTGGATACTGTGATTTAACAATACCCGGCTCTGTTAAAGGTGCACCCCCCCTATCATAAGGAGCAAATGGGTCTTGTTCATCAATCTGTAATTGTGGTGTTGGTCTAGGGTATAATTGATGATTATCATATGCCATTGGTACTATGAAACCTGCTATTAATACTAAACCTACTATCACTGAATAAAATCGGGGGATTCTTTTAGGATTAGCTAGTGTATTCCAGATTCTTCCCAATTTCAAAGTTCTGCCCCCAATTCTTCTAGTCTTACAATTGCTCTTAGAAGTATCATCGATATGATCGTGGTAGCTGCTATGTAAGTTAAAAGTGCAATAGTACTATTGTAAGTTAGAAGTATTAATGAAAGTCCTATAGCTGGTATTTCAGTGTTAAGAGTCCTTATGATAGGATCATTTACCCCAGGACCTATTACAGTACCTATACTGCCTATTATAACCAGTGCAACACCTGTATAAAACCATGTGTAAATATCAAGCAAGGATACCTTCCTCCCCGGCTTTTTCTTTCTCTTTCTTCTTTCTTATTTCATCTATTTTAATTATTCCAATTAAAAAGATAACTGTTGCAATAGGATCAAATATAGCAGCCGCCATGGCTACATCCAGATATTTAGCAGCCACTATCGTGCCTATTAATCCGCCTTGGAGTATTGATAGCATTATAACTTTATCAATAGGTTTAGGAAGGGCTATAACACCCAATGTACCAATAACCAATACTACAGCTGAAACATTGGTTATGGTTATAAGATCTAAAATTGAACTCATAATTTTTCCACCTTTCACTCCTCTAAAATAATTTCATTTTTGACTCTTCCAATGGAGTAAGCTATAACATTGGAACTTAAAGTAGAGGTTACAAAGTAAGTTATGGCAATTATAGCTCCGAACGGTGTCGGTATGGATAATGCAATAAGAGCAGAGAATCCAAAACTCATCGCATTCAAGTAGAACATCCTCTCGGATCTATCCTGAGCAACAAGGGCTCTAAATGCCATTAAAATTATTATGACACCAACAATTTCGATCAAAATCGACATTTATTCATCAAACCTATTATTTTTAATCCAGTTGAAACTTTTTATTAATTCAATGATTCTTAATTTAAGTTAATTTAGTGTACCTTCCCATCCTCTGGGCTATCTTACCCAATAATTTAGATGACCCAGAATGATAAATTCCTTGAATAGTGACTATAGCTAAGAGCATCCCAACTATAAACATAGCAGGGGTTATTCCAATAAAGGATGTTGCTACTATTATAACTGTTATGGTAAGGGCTCCAGTAGTACCAGCATATCCCGGGTCTGCACAAAGCCTGTTACCTATATAAACCAATGTAGCTGCTATAAATCCACCTTCAGGTGTGCCTATGGAGTAGCATCCGATAGCAGCTAATAGAGTTCCTGCTGAAGCGTCTGGAGAACAAACAATGTTTCCTTGGAAGAATCCACCCGCGAGATCTCCACCTCTTTTTTTAATATCCCGCCCAAGTACATCTGCTCCTTTAACACCCGGCATTTCTGGAAGACCCATCCATGTATCTATTAGGACGAAATTGAACCAGGATATGATGGCTGCTATGATTATTCCTATTATTTCATTCAAGAGACTTCCTCCTGGACTGGTGGGGGTAGAATTCTTTCAAGTATAAATTTAGAGAATATTGCAGTTAGCACACCAATCACTAGTGCTACTAAATATTCTTGGTATCCAATTAAATGGTATCCCAGTTTTGATATGATTGCTGTAAATCCTATAGCAAGCACTGCTGTTGGAAATATTACACTAATTGTCCAAGATTGTCTAATAGGCTTTTCTGGAAGTAATGGAAGTCTTAATATTAATCCTAGAATCACTGCAGATGCTATGGCTATTATGTAACCTATATAATTTATCATTATAAACTCTCTTTAGCATGAATAATCATGATAGATCAAACTGAATATATAAATGTTTTCAAATTCTTATTTGATTATATTAAATATTTCAAATCTCAGTGTTATTTCTCAAATTTCCAATAGAAGATTTATTTATTCATATTTTTAAAAGTTATTCCAATGAAGTCTAAATAATTCTGAAACATTATCCCAATTTTTTGAATAACAACAATTAATTCATTTTAAGAGTTAAACATTTAACTATTTAATGATATCTATGGATTATTCACTAAATGTTTTTACTTTATTTAATAAACAAAAATATATATTACACTTGATTGAATTATAAGAGCAATAACAAAATCCATAAGATAAATAGAAAGAGATTTTGGGCATTTTATGCCGGCTTAAAATTTTAATAGTATTTACTAAATAATTTAATAAAAGACGTTGAAAACTTTACTGAATGGTGCTTAAATGAGAGTTGATAAAATATTATCGTATATCCTAATTATTTCAATAGTGATTGCTGCAGCCTCTGTTATCTACATAATAGTTAATCCCTCACCTAGCGAGAAATTCACTCAATTTTACATTTTAGGTTCTAATGGAAAAGCTGGGAACTATCCTACTAACCTGAGTGTAGGTGAAAATGGTAATCTAACAATCAATGTAATAAACAATGAGGGTAGTACAGCTAATTATCAACTAGTGGTAAATCTTGAAAATGAGACTCTGGAAAATCAAAGCTTTATTTTAGCTAATGGTGAAAAAAAAGAAATTCCCTTAACTTTCCAACCAAAACAATCTGGCAATCAGCAGAAATTGGAATTTATACTCTACAAACTTCCGAATAATAAGCAGTCTTATCGCTACCTTGATCTACTAATAAATGTCAGTTAAATAAAATTACGAATACATGGTTACATTTTTCATCAAAATTTAGTAAAAAGTATTGATATAAAAAAAATTTAATGTAATTATTATAAAAAATTATTCAGGAAAGACTCTAATGAAGGATAAAAAGATAGTGGTAACTGGTGGTCTTGGTTTTATTGGATCTCATATTGTAGAAACTTTAATTGAAAATAATGAGGTCACTATAATTGATGATCAATCCAGTGGTAAACTAGATAATATTAAACATTTAAATAAGGAGAATATAGAATTAATTAAGGGAAGTATTAATGATTTAGACCTTAAAAATATTTTTGAAGATAAAGATTACGTATTTCATCAAGCAGCTCTGGTTAGTGTACCTGGGAGTATTTTAAATCCTCTCCAATATAACACAGTCAATGTTGATGGTACATTAAAGGTTTTGATAGCAGCAAGGGATAGTAGTATAAAAAAATTGGTTTTTGCATCATCAGCTGCGGTTTATGGTAATAATGAAACATTACCTATAAACGAGGAGGCTCCTTTAAATCCTCTATCACCCTATGCTGCTAATAAAATAGCGGGAGAAATGTACTGCC
>PMWA01000018.1 GCA_003166335.1 Methanobacterium sp.
GCGTGAAAAATGTGCGAGGATATTCTGCTATTTCTTGGGTCAGTTTTGAAAGGGTTGTATCCTCCCTGGCAAGTATCTCAAGCATGCGGACCACAGCAAAGATTGCATCGTAGCATGTCTGGAATTCTGGGAAAACATACATTCCAGGTTCATCACCACCAAAAACTGCATTATTATCAATTACCTCCTTTAAAACTTGGTTTACGGATGTTTTTATGAGATTTCCACCATACTGGGATACCACTTCATCCAGTGATTGTGATGCCACCACTGAAGATACAACTGTACCTCCCTGTTCCCTGCTCAAGGCGTCCCTTGCAAAAATGCCAAGTATGGCCTGGTCCCTGATAATCTTTCCACATTCATCGATGAAGATGGCACCATCGAGGTCATTGTCAAGGATTATGCCCATGTCAGCTCCGACAGTAGTTGTAACTTCACTATCAAGTGATAACCTCTCAGGTCCCGGTTCAGAAAAGTTTAAGTCATGTTTTGTATCCTTAAAACCTATAGTAACTGTTTCACAACACATTTTATTCAATATTTTTGGTGTGAAGGGTGCGCTCATCCCCATTTCACAGTCTGCTATCAGCACGAACGATTTACTTTTTATGAGTTTTGTGGCAGCTTTTTTTAAAACAGCCTTTATATATTCTTCCTTGTATTCATGGGCATATCTCAGTTCACCTATACAATTCCATGCAACTTTATCACCGTGTCTTTGTTCTAAAGGAATTATAATTTTGCTGAATATTTTTATACTCACATCTTGAGGTCTCAAATCCGATTCTGCCACTGTGACCATGACTTTGGTTTGGTATAAACGCATAACATAGTGTATGACTGGTATCGGGGCAATTCCAAAGTCCATGACGTTAATTCCTGCAGACATCAGTCCTGTGCTTATGGATCTTTTTATCATCTGGGAGGGTGTGTTAATATCCCTGCCTAAAACCACGTTTTCACCAGGGCTCAAGTAGTTGCCTATTACTGTGCCTAAGTGTGATGCAAACTTGTTGGTGATCTCTGAATTCACCTTTCCCCTGATATCATAAACGTATTTAACCATTTAACCCTCTCAAAAATTAATTTAAATAATTTAGTGAATATCTGAGTCTACTACGGAATCAGAGTAAATTTCCACTTCGTTGTATATGGACGTGTCAGATCTAATAGTGCTGTGATGGCCAATCAACACGGAACTACCTAAAATAGCTCCCCTTTCAATAACACTGCATCTTTCCAAAATACATTTTTTATCAATTATACAATTCTTTAAGTGAGAATTGGCCTTTATAAGATTATTGGGAAATATTACGGAACCTTTAATGGTGCAGTTCTTTTCCACATACACATCTTCGTTTAAAACTGTATTTTTCCCCAGTCTACAGTCCTTTTCAATAAAACAGTTATCTCCTATAACCACCGGACCAACTATTCTGACACTTTCATCGATATTAACATCATCTCCAACCCATATGTTCCCCAATCTACCAACACCTTCTTTTATTTTATGGCCCGCTGGTTCTGGCTTAATTTTTTCCCCTAAAACATCGTAATTAGCCTTTAAATATGTTTCTGGTCTTCCAACATCGTTCCAGTAACCATCCAATTTGTATCCGAAAACCCCTGCTTTTTTTTCAATTAAAACTGGGAATAGATCCTTTGAAAAATCAATTTCACCCTTTTCAGTTTCAATGTAATCAAATACCTCTGGTTCCAGAACGTATGTCCCAGCGTTGGCCAGTTTACTGAAAACTTCCTGTGGGGAAGGTTTTTCAAGAAATTTCACGATCTGATCATCTTCATCAAGAACTGCAATACCGTAGTGGGTGGGATCATCCACCTCTGTCAAAACAATGGTTGCTATGGCTTTTTTTTCCCTGTGAAATTTTAACAATTTATTCAAATCAAGATCAATTAAAACATCACCACTTAAAACAAAAAAAGTATCATCTATGTATTTCATAGCTTTCATAACTCCGCCTGCAGTTCCCATTGGACGGTTTTCAACTAAATAGTTTATATTTAGATCGTTGTGTTTAAGATGGTATTTTATATGGTTTTGAAAATAGTTCAGAGTTACAATTACTTCCTTGCATCCTGAATTTTTTATTGTTTCTATAACATAATCAATTAGAGGCCTATTAACCACGGGAACCATGGGTTTTGGTCTTATAGCGGTTAGGGGACGTATTCTTGTTCCTTTTCCCCCAGCCATGATCACGGCCTTTATCATGAAGTCTCCTCCCACAATATCATGAAGTAATATGTAATATTTTATTTCTTATTCAATGTAGATATAATTTTGGCCAAAAAAATTTATCCATATTTATTTCGTGGTATAACATATTGTAATGGTTCTTTTACTTCAATAACCATTTAAAAAATCTCTGAACTTCATTCACATTCCTAACATAAAATAATGAACTACTTTTCACATAATCCGGAATTTCATTTGAAAGCACTAATATACTGGCAGTTTTAATCTTGCCTGTCTTTTCAAGTTCTTTAAGTTTGGTGAATGCATCGAAGTCGGTAACATCATCTCCCAAATAGATAACCCTATTCAGATCGTATTTTTCAAGAATTTTTTCAACTATGAACCCTTTATCCCTACTGATGGGGGGTTTAAGTTCCACAAGTTTGCGTCCTTCAGTTAATTTGAGTTCGCTTGTATTAATAGAATTATTTATAGCATCTATTATTCTCTTCCGGGTATTTTCCTGTATTTCGCATTTCCTGTAATGAATGCAAATGCAGATACCCTTATCTTCAAACATCAACCCTTTTATTTTGGATAATTCGCTATTTTTCAGTTTTTCAGCAATTTTTTTTATATCCGCCAAATATTTTACTGCTTCGGGGTCAATGAAAATTTCACCATCGTTTATATATTCCATTCCATGGTTTCCAACATAGAGTATTCCATCTACCCCCACCATGGCCTTGGCGTTCTGGACTGATCTGCCGCTGATCACGGTTACCATTTGGAACTTTTCTTTGAGTTTTGATAGTTCTTTCTTCATGGATGGAGTTACAACAGCCTTTTCCGGTGTTGCTGCGATTTCACTGATGGTTCCATCGACATCTGTTAAAATAGCAGATGTATTATCATTTTTAAATTCATAAAATTCTTCTAAATAATCAAAAAGGTATTTCGACATTATAAATATTCTCTTAATTTTTTAATTACCTTGTAGGGATCATCAGCTACCACTGTGCTTCCATAGAGTTCCATTCCTCCAATATCTGCTGTGGATTTGGATATGTCACCACGATCTACCATTTGAATTATGTATGGGATATCATCATCTTCATTCATTGAAGGACATGAAATGGACATGTTAAAGTTTTGTACCCCTAAAACATCAATGAAACACCTTAAAATATTAAAAATAACCTTTTTAGTTTGATCCATTTTTGATGGAGATCCTGGTGAGATTATAATAATTTCTTTCTCCTTAATGGGAGTGATACTCGCAAATAACCTTACATTTCCCGATTTATGAGAAAGCCCCAGGGATTTATGTATCATATAAAGGTCGTTGAAATATTCCTCTTTGGTTTCTTTTTTATACTCATGACTAGTCCTTTTTAATGATTCCACCCGTGCGTAGGATCTGTCCCTTGTCATCAGAATCTGTGCATGGCCATGTACTTGCGAAGCACCAGCTCGGGGAAGGCAGTTCCATACAAAAAATGGAAACTTGTAGTTTTCATCCTCGTTGAACACCATATCAAACCATTTGAAGGCAGTGTCAAGGTAATCGGACAATTCTTTCAGGTTAAATTCAAGGGGGTTATGTTTTTTAAATATTACCAGACTACTCCAAACATCGTATTTGGCTATGTTGGCTGCTGTTATTGAATACTTACCTCTAACCCTGCCGAAAACGTCTTCAGGAGTATTTTCTTCAGGGCTGCAGAAATCGCAGTTTTTTTCTGAATTTCTGATAAGATACTGCAGTTTAATTATTTCTTCAGAAAGATCACGGTTCATTCCTGGCCTGTTAGATCTGAGGGAGTTGTAGAGAGTTCCCTGTCCACTCCGTTCATTGAAGATGTTAATTATCCTTTGCTTCTCCAAGTTTTCAAATACATCTTCTACTTTAGAAGTTAACTGGCCAGAATCATCTCTTTCACCAAAGTAACTTAAAACAAGCGGCTTCATGGATGGAACTATCTTCAAGGTTCCAACCTCAGAGTAGAATGAATAAATTCGATTAAATAACTTGTAAGATTTTTCATCAACCTTTTTTAAATCATTAACATTGTATTCCAATTCAAAAATGGAATCCATGACATTTCACCCTTTCGATCCATGATTTACCTAAGTTAAAATCAAATTCTCAATTTTTGAGAAAAGAAAATTTTCGTCAATGTATTTTAATTTATTTTGACTCATATTTATGATTTTAGAATGATGGACATGGAACAATGAAAAAGAATACTTTTCTTGAGAGTAAAATAAGTTTAGCTTAGGTCGGCGGCTTTCCGGACTGACATAATTGACATCGTAGAGATAGGATGCTGCGTAGAAATTCTCCACATCGAAAGATATTGTAATGGATCATCATTTCCTGTCAGCATCGAACCAGTGGATATGGGCACGTTTTCTTTTTCAACTGTCTGTTTATTCCTTTATCAGCAAATTCAAGGGCTAAGCTCATGTTCTCTAGTTTAACAGTCTGATCCAATACCTTCAACATACTGGTTTACTTTGTCTTCATCAGCATAAGTCATGAAAAAAAATCGGCTCAAAGAAAATTATTTAATGAATTTTTAAAGATCAGAATAAGTTAATGTAAGGAAAAAACAGCTTAGAATTCGGTATATTGTAAATAGCTTCATTCATAAATTTATGATTAGGTGATAAATATGGGTGAATTACCATTAGCTCCATTAGGAAGAATAATAAAATGTGCAGGGACAAAGAGTTAGTCCTGAAGCAATCAAAGAAGCTGTTTCAGCATTTAAAGCTATGGGGGATTAAATGTTTAACGATAACTGGAGATAAGAAAGAGGTTGCAGAGTGGGTATCAAATGAATTAGGGCTTGATGAATATTTTGCAGAAGTTTTACCGCACGAAAAGGCGGAGAAAGTAAAGGAAATTCAGTCCAACGGATTAGTTGTGGCCATGACTGGTGATGGTATCAATTATGCCCCTGCACTTGCCCAGACTGATGTGGGTATTGCCATTGGAGCCGGTACTGATGTTGCTATTGAAACCGGAGACGTGATTCTTGTAAAGAGTAATCCACTTGATGCATTATACATAATTAAGCTTGCTAAGTCAACCTACAGGAAAATGATTCAAAACCTAGCCTGGGGTACGGGTTATAATGTTTTCGCCATCCCACTAGCAGCAGTTATACTCTATTCCTATGGAATCATCTTAACCCCAGCAGAAGGGGCAATATTAATGTCCGCCAGCACTATAATTGTAGCATTCAATTCAAGATTCCTCAGTATCTAGAAATAAAATTTAATAATAAACTATATTACAATTAAATTAAACAAAAAAATATTTAAATTCTCATTTTCGGATTAAATGAAATACTTTTTTAGACACATTAATCAGATTAATGGTAATATCCCTTAAACAATCTGCATATGGCTAAAGTAATCCAGTAAGGAAGATCTTTATCTTGACCTCTCACCAGCTTAAGATCAAAGGTGCCCTTTCGATTTTGTTTATCCCTTAAAAATTCTAATGATTCATTTATCTGAGGATTATTAACGTTAAACCCCAAATAATATAGAGAATCCAGTGCAGAAACAATATCTGTAAACCAAAAAGGGAAGGAAAATCTTTCCCAAAATTTTTTATCTTGTCTATCCGGATATTTATCTGCTTTAAAGAAACGTGAGATTAAGAGTTTACCAGCTTTTATAGCTTTATCAGATTTCCTGTATTGGAAATGAGCTGCAAATGCGCGGAGCACCATAGCAGTTACTAAATGAGAGAAAGGCTTTGATTTATCAGGAGATATGGTAACAGGATCATTTAATGCATCTTTTAAATTTTTACCAACAGTCCTGAAAGGCAGAGCCCAGCCACCATCATTTTGCTCTATAGATAAAAGCCATTCAAAACCTTTTATTATGTAAGAGTCATTGTCATATCCTGCTTTAATTAAAAGTTCCATAATGGCCGGAGTATATGTTGTGGAAAACTGGTTGTTGTATATCCCTCTGAAGTCGCCTTCATCGCTTTGAAACTGAAAAAGAAAATCAGCTGCTTTCTGTATAGCTTTATGATCTTTGTTAAATCCATACTTCTCCACTAGTTCTCCTAAATTACGATAGGTTTCCAATTGATCATAATTTTCCGGTAACCTTATATCATTACCACCCGGATATTTCCATGATCCATTGTCTTGTTGTCTACGTAGAATTTTTTCCACTTCTGAAAGTTCCCATAGCGTTTTTATTGGTTTAACTTTTTCATCTAAAAGATCACGTCTGATAAAGTATTTCAGCGCCTCATTTTTTGATGAAATAAGAATTTCAGTGGGATCTACCTTAAAGTGTTCTTGCCAAGCCATTTTTCTATCCCTCATCCATCTTATAAATCCTTTAATTCATTGTAAAGATACTTTAATAATATTATTGTAGAAGAAGTATTAAATTATTAATTATAATTCGTTTTAATTAGAATTAAAGAATAATCTTTTCGATTATTCTGATTAAAAAATAGACTAACTTAAAAAAAAAATTAATTTAATATTTAATAATTATTTCATCATATCAGACAAGCCACGAGCCCAAGCATGAATTTCCTCCCAATTCCGGAGATCAATACGTTTACTTGTATCCATTCCCTTCTTTTCTAAATCCTTTCTAATGAATCCGGTAGTCATTTTATACATCAACCCATGCTTAGCATTAGGGTCATAAACACTACCAAAAAGCCCCATATCAACAGTCTTAATATTTCTTAGAAAATTTCAATCTCAAAGATCTAACAGGAACTAATTTTAATACTCTAAAAAAATTTTTCCGTGATCAAGAACAATTTTTTGAATTTAAAAAAATATACGCAAAAAAGGAAAAAAGAAAAAGTAAAGAGCTCTACTACGGTGAATCATTATTTAACTATGAATTTAAGGGATTCACTGGCGTACCTAATATAAGTTATCCTTATAATCATCCGATATCGATGAAACGTTTTCATCAAAATTATGACTATGAAAGAATCTATATGCCTCTAATTGTAATGGAAGCCTTTAAAAATGAGGTAAAACGGATATTTAGGGAAAGTGAAAATATTTTTAGAGAAGAGAAAAATATTCCTAGAGTTGGGGAAGGTTGGGTAAGTGAAACTGAATTATATCATAAAATTAAAGAAGTGTTCCCTAATGAAGAAATAATTTAGCACGGAAGACCATCATGGTTAGGTAGACAACACCTCGACATTTATTTTCCTAATCGAAATATAGCAATAGAATATCAAGGAGATCAACATAATTCTCCTATAGAATATTTTGGAGGAAAAGAAGAATTCCAAAAGATAAAGGCATTAAACGCTCAAAAAAAAGAAAAATGTAATTTAAATAATTGTCATTTAATTTATGTTTATCCAGACTACAACTTCAAAAAATTAGAAGAAAAAATCCAAAAGATTCTAAAACCTATTCATAATTGAAGCTTTATAATAAGCAAAGATTATAATTTTTGAATCGATGAATGATATTATTTATAGGTATAGGGGAGATTTGATGTCTAATGAGGGTAGAAAAAATATTTTTATTGTTGATACTCGGCATGAGGTTTTACAAGGGGAAATTATAAGGGAAGTTGATGATGAAAAATTTGAAGTTTCAGTGTATTTTCCCGATGGGAAAACATTGTTAAGTCAGTTGCCCAAAAATCATGTATTTTTCTCAGAAGATGCGGCTAAACATAAGTTTGTATCCTTTATTCATTGGGAAGACCGGAAAAAGTTATATAAGGATGTTGAAGGTCATATCGATTTCCTGCCTGAGCATATTGGTGAACTTAAGGGTGTTTATCCTTCAGGAAATCCTTTGAGATTTGGTGAACGTAACATCTCTTTTAGTTTCGTAGGGAATGTAACTGGTAAAGAGAATAGTCCTCAGAAGATTATTCAAATTATAGGGGGTATCTGGGAAGATATAGAAAGGTTACAAGATATTTTATATGTTTTAAGTTATGGTAATGATTATGTTAAGAAATTGATTGGTAAATTTATAATAATAGAATTAAGAAGTTTATTTCCTTGTTTTATAAAATTAAGTAAGCTTGATGATGAGTATAAGGATAATTTATATCTTGAATTTAAGGATGAGGTTAATAAATTGAACGATGAACTTCAATTTATAGATGTTCGCAATAAAATCTCAGCTCATAGAGATTTAAACCTTGATTTAATGACCACTACGAAACTATGGGAAAAAATAACTAGATATAATATTTTTCAGTATATCGAGGTTTTCCGTAACCATACAAATAAATTATCAAAGCAATACCCCAATGAAACATTAATGTATTTTAATCTTAGAAGAACTCCTTTTAGAAGTGTTCAAGAAGTACATCAGCCAAAAGATAATAGTTACCAACCATTTGATGAAGAATTTGTCCCTTAAATAAACATTAAAAATAAATAGCAATCAATTAATACTATTATTTGATTTATTATGAGGAAATTGCAGGTTCTTTAGCCAAAAGCACATAATATATTAATAATTCATTGGTAATTAGTGGGAAGATTGGTAATGGAAAATACAAGAAAAGTATGGGAGATGGTTAGAAGGTTTATAATTACTGTTGATAAAAAAATATCTAAGAAAACATTAATAATTAATGATAACAGTACATTTTGTGATAACATATGACGTTAAATACGCTACATAATAGTTGCTTAAAAGTTGGGACCTTTGCATTCTTACAAGACGCATTAGAATAGGTGAAATTCACTGAAAACCTATAAAATTAAAAACATGGTTAAATAGAACATTTTGTAATAAAATGGTTGTAATAATATCGATATGTATAAAATGAAAAATAATGATTTAATAATAATAACAAGTTTTTAGAAAAATTATGGTAGATTATTTTCATGAAAGTTACTCCTTTGGCTTTTGAGAGTTTTGGTGTGCGTTCGATGTGTACGTTTATTGAGACTGATGTTAAGATTTTAGTTGATCCTAGTACGTCTCTTGGTGCTAAGAGGTTTGGTCTTCCACCGTGGAAGACTGAGTTTGATGCTTTGCATATGACTCGTGCTAGGATTCAGGATTATGCTAAGATTGCGGATATTGTTACTGTTAGTCATTATCATTATGATCATTTTACTCCTTTTTCGTTGGGGAGGTTTTTGGATTCGTCGCCTAAGTTTGCTGAGGAGATTTATCGTGATAAGCGGTTGTTTATTAAGAATCCGGAAGTTAATATTAATAAGAGTCAGATAAAGCGGGCTAAGGATTTTTTAAAGAATGTTAAAGATGTAAATAGGGATTTTACTTATTCTGATGGTTTGTCGGTTGATATTGGTGATACTCGGATTGAGTTTTCGGATGCTCTTCCTCATGGTCCTGGTGGTAGTAGGTTGGGTTTTTTGGTGGCGTTGACTGTAGGTGGAAGGGTGAATGTGTGATGCATGCGTCGGATGTTCAGGGACCTATTTTTGATGGTACTAAAGATTTTATTTTGGATTTGAATCCGGATATGTTGATTTTGAGTGGGCCTCCGATTTATCTTTTAGGTTTTGCTTTGAGTAAGGAGGATATTGATAATGCTAAGCGTAATCTTATTGAGTTAACTCAGGAGATTCCTAAGGTGGTGGTAGATCATCATCTTTTACGGGATTTGCGTTGTTTTGATTTTATAGAATCAGTGCAAAATGAAACAAAAAATGAGGTACTTGTGGCTTCTGAGGTTATTGGTGAGAAGCCTAATTTGTTGGAAGCTCATCGTAAGGAGTTTTATCTAGAAAATTAATTTTTTTTATTAAATTCTTTTAATATCATTTTCATGGCTTGTTTATGGTCTGGTCCGCCTACTTTATTTATTATTCTTGTTATTTCTTTGATTCTGAGTTTGTAGAGTTTCTCGGTATCACCGGTAACCCTATTTATTCGTGTGAGGTATACTAGTGCTTCCATTAATCCATAAATGGCTCGGTTTAATGGTGTTACACAGTCTTGGTTTTTTATTATTTCATTTACGTGTGCGTTGATTATGGTGGTTTTGGAGATTCCGAATTGGTCTTCTCGCTCTATTTCTCGGCGTTTTGTGATTTGTGCTTTGAAGTATGCTTCGGAGTTTTTAATAGCATAATTATCCTGGTATTGTATAAAACTTTCTGAGGGGGGGTTTCCTAGTGTGGATTGGGCAAATAGTATTGGATCGTTTAGTATGTTTACTATGAAAGTTTCGTTGTTGTTGATGTTTTTAACTGTGTGTGATCCTTGGTGGAGGTGGATTACTATTTCATCTGTGTCTTTGCATGTGACGCCAATGGGTGCTGCGTTTGGTGCGTTATCGGGGTTTTTGGTGGTTATGATTGTTTCGTAGAGTAATCCTTTTTCCATGCCGATTGATGTTAAATTTATCATGTTATATTACCCTTCAAAAAAAAATAGTGTTTTAGTGTCTGTTTTCGGAGTATCCTTTTAAAAATAAATATATGATATAAGCTAGTATAAGTATAATTATTATGGGTAGTAGCCAGATGATTAGGTAAAATACAATTATTGCTAGTATAATTGCTATTATTATAAATAAAATGTCTCTTAACACCATATCAGTATGTTATGAGTTTTATACTTAAATAAATTTTCAATTTAATATAAATTTAATATAAATTCTTGAAATTTAACTAAATGTACTCTATGATCACATGAAACCTTTTATTTATTTTTTGAACTTCATCAAGCATCTTAATGATGTAAATAAAACGGAATTTATAAAAAATTTTTGATAGGATTTTTTTGTTTATGTTAAAAAAAAAGGGTAATATTAAGAAAGTAGAATTAGTGAATCATCTACGTAATATTAAAAATCATTATGAGAAGCATTTAGTTAATTTTGATTTTAATACTCCGGAAGCGGTGTATTGGGGTCAGGGTAAGGGAACGGTTGAGCAGCATGATATGGAATTGAGAAAGTTGGATCTTAGATTTGAAATCTTAACGGGGATAGATGATTTAACCCATAAGAGAGTTTTAGATTTTGGGTGTGGTAATGCGTTGCTTAAGGATTTCCTGGATTTTAATAATGTAAATTGTAGTTATACTGGTTGGGATATATCGGAGAAGATGATTGACATCGCTAAGATTAGGCATCCTGAGGGTAATTTTAAGGTGGTTGATGTTCTTAATGATGATTTATCAGATTTTATAGATTATTATGATTTTATCATGATATCCGGGGTTTTTAATGGTTGTTGGAATGTTAATGGTGTGGGTATCCATAAGATTTGGGTTAGGGAAGTCTTATCTAAATTGTGGACGCTTTGTCGGGGTGGGATTTCAGTTAATTTTTTAATGGAGGATGATGATTGGGATGTGGGAGCTTATGCTTGTAAGTTTGATGATATAATCCCCTTTGTCAGTGAGGAGTTATCCCAATCATTTGTCTTTAGACAGGATTATAATTTACTTGAATTTACTGTATACACTTATCGAGAATCTTAATAGTTTAATAAAAAGGGAAAATCTTTGATGTTTAACACCTTACAAAAATTTTTAAAGTTTATTAATGGTAAGATTTATGATTGATGAATCTTTTATTTGTAATTAAGTGTTTTTAAATTAAAATTGATGATATTTAGAGATAATTTAGTTTAATACTATTAGAAAAGCATATGGAGATATTCATTCAATGAAAATATTAGTTATTAATAATCATGGTCAGTATAATCATAGGATTTACCGGAGTTTGCATTATTTAGATATTCCCGTGGAAATGATTCCTAATACAACCACTGTTGATGAGATAATTGATAAGGATCCTCTGGGTATTATTTTAGGTGGTGGTCCTTCCGTGGATAGATCTGGTTATTCCATGGATATTGTTAATGATTTGGATTATCCTATATTGGGTATTTGTTTGGGTCATCAAATTATTGCAGAAGTTTATGGTGGGGAGATTGGAAGTGCGGGTATTGAGAGTTATGCTAAAACGATGATTAGCATAGTTGATGAGAATGATATTTTTAAAGGTATGGGGGAGACTATGGATGTGTGGTCTTCGCATAAGGATGAAGTTCAAATCTTACCTCCCGACTTCAGAGTATTGGCAATTTCACCGGTATGTGATATTGAGGCTATGAAGCATGAGGTTAAGCCAGTGTATGGAATTCAATTCCATCCGGAAGTGCATCACACGGAGAAGGGTTATATGATTTTCAAAAATTTCTTTGATGTATGTAAAAAATTTAGGTGAAAAATGTTATGTTAGATCCGTCTACTTTTATAAATGATTCTATTTTGGAACTTCAAAGTAAAATTGGTGATAGGAAAGCTATAATCGCTTTAAGTGGGGGTGTTGATAGTTCTGTTGCTTCTGTTTTAAGTTCACGCGCGATTGGAAGTAATTTGGTGGCGGTTTTTGTTGATCATGGTCTTTTACGTGAGGGTGAAGCTGAATATGTTGAGAAGGCTTTTAAAGATCGATTGAATCTTAGAATTGTTGATGCTAGTAGTGAATTTTTAGGACGGTTAGAGGGTGTAGTGGATCCGGAAGAGAAACGTAAGATTATCGGTGAAGTGTTTATTAATGTTTTTGAGCGGATTGCTCTGGAGTTAGGTGCGGAGTGTTTGGTGCAGGGGACTATTGCTCCGGATTGGATTGAAAGTCAGGGGCAGATTAAATCTCATCATAATGTTGCCCTGCCTCATGGTTTAGTGTTAGAGATTGTGGAGCCTATACGTGAGCTTTATAAGGATGAGGTTAGGATTTTAGGTTCTGAGTTGGGTTTGCCTGATGAGATTGTTAATAGGCAGCCGTTTCCGGGTCCGGGTTTAGCGGTGCGAGTTATTGGTGCTTTAACACCGGAGAAAATAAATATTTGTAGGAAAGCTAATGCTATTGTGGAGGAGGAGATTAAAGAGGAAGGTATGGATGAAGTATTGTGGCAGTATTTCGCGGTTTTAACTGATAGTAAAGTTACTGGTGTTAAGGGTGATATTAGGGATTATGGTTATTTAGTGGTTTTGCGAATGGTTGAATCTATGGATGCTATGACTGCTAATGTACCGGAGTTACCTTGGGTTATGATTAAAAGGATTTCACAGAGGATTACAGCTGAGGTTCCTGAGGTGACTCATGTGGCGCTTTCAGTGAGTGATAAGCCACCTAGTACCATTGAATTCGCATAGTTTTATCTATTAACTGATTGCACTATCAAAGGATATAGTATAACTAAAGAAATTGGAATAATGAGGGATTGATGGGAATATGAAAGTTGTTTCAATTATTACTAGAAGGTTGAAGGAAGGTAAAACTTATGATGATTTCCGGAAGGCGTGGTATCATTCAACTGGATTTGGGACTACTAGTAAATTATATACTATGATAAATGCATTTGATCAACGGGAAATTATTGTTATTGGCGTTGTTGAGGTGACTCTTGATCAGGATCCTATGGAGATACTCCGAATCGATCTGAAGGAAAGGCTTGATAATCCGTTAAATGATATAATTAAACCTGAAATTGGGCGTACATTTGGTATTTTATTTTCTGAGGATGATTTTTCTAATGCGGGTGAAATTGAGTATAAACCTCCTTCTATTGGGGGAAAGGAAACTGATCTTAAGGAGATTGCTGATGGATTATTATTGGCTAAAAAATTTATTGTTCAAGCGTCTGCTGAAAGGGATAATGCCCAAAAAGATTAGTAAATGAAAATAGATGAATTTAAGTTAAAATTTTATATTAAATTCTAATAATATAAGGGAAACTGGAGTTTTATTTCTTTGAAAGCTGATGATATTTCTCGTGAGACTATTTTTAAAATATTAGTTATGTTTATTAGGATTAATAAAAAATTTAATCGTATTGAAGGTCATGCTATTGATGTGGGGGATGGGGTTAGGCTTTATCCTTCTGAACTTCATGTTATTGAGGCTATTGGATATAATTATGCAGTTAATGTTACAAGTTTGAGTAGGAAGTTTGGAATTACTAAGGGTGCTGTTTCTCAGGTTGTTAATAAGCTGTTTGATAAAGGTTTTGTTGGTAAGGAGCGGAATAGGGATTATGGTAAAGAAATTATTTTATCTTTGACTGAGAAGGGTTGGATGGCATTTGATATTCTGGGTAAATTTCATGATAGGATGGAGAAGGAGTTTGTAAGATATTTAGAAGATTTTACTCCGGATCAGATTAATTCTTTTTTGATGGTTATGGGATGTATTGAGGATTATGTCGATACTTTTTTAAGTGATGAATTATCATAAGTTTTTTTAATTAAAATTTCAGTTTAGTAGCTAAACTGATGTTAATTTATGTGGAGGGGTTTACTATAATGTCTATAAAAGCAGTAGTTAAGGAACATTTTTCGCATAGTCCCATTTCAAGACATTTAAATAAGCATTTTCTTAATGCACAAGAAATAACAATTAAAAATACTAATTGGGAGGATATTAACCTTGAATTGAGGAGATTCAGTAGTGATGATGTATTTCAATGTGTGGAATTATTCATGAGAGTATTTAGCAGTGATCCATGGTTTGATAATTGGTTATCTTTTGATTATGTTAATGATTATTTGAATGAGTTAATATTAAATCCTGTTTTTATGGGATTTGTTGCACGTGAGGATTCCGATGAGATTGCAGCTGTTTGTTTTGGTCATAAAAAATCATGGTGGATGGGTAAGGAGTTCATAATTGATGAATTCTATGTTAAGAATGATAGACAGGGAAAGGGAATCGGATCATTATTAATGGATTATATGGTAGATATTTTATCTGAAAATGATTATAAACGTTTGATTTTAACTACGAATAGGAATATTCCTGCTCAATGGTTTTATATTAAGAATGGATTTGTTAATAATGAGAATAGGGTAGTTATGATTAAAGAAATTTAAATATCACTATTTCCACTTCTTTTAAAATTTAATAAACTTGATTTGTATAAATTAATCTATTTTATTTAAATTAACTTATTCAATGCATGATAAAAACTCTCTCTGGGGTTAACCTATAAATTTACATTAAATTGTTTTTTTTTGGTTATCTTAGTTTATTTTTTTATTTTGAAATAATTTTTTCCGGTGTTTTCCGGAGAAAAATTTATATCACTATTTAAACTTATTATTATTAAAGATGTAACTTTGTTATTTTCCATTTAAATGATATTTTAACTGTTAATTAAATTTGTATTAATAATTAGGTAGGAATGTGCAAATGTTAGTAGTAATTATGGGTGCTGGGAGATTAGGCTTTAATTTGGCTAAAGATCTTTTAAAAGATGGACATAAAGTGCAACTGATTGAAAGAGATGAGGATCTTAGCATTGAAGTTGCGCAAGAATTGGATACTGT
>PMWA01000015.1 GCA_003166335.1 Methanobacterium sp.
ATTCTGGGATGAGTTCGACCAGAATACTTCTGCCTTCATTATAGCAGTAATTTATGTTTTTTCCTAAAAGATTTGCTTATGATTAATGAAATAGAGCAGAGACATAGTCTATGAAGATGCTCTCGGAGAAGTTTGAAATCAAACGTAAATTTAATTTACAGGGAGTAATCGCCTGTGAATCATTTATTTAAATAATATTTTACTTTAAAATTTAAATTTACGATACATTTAGCTTGAAATTAGAAAATTTTTTTAACCTTCAAAATAGATAATTAATATTAAAGAAAACTATCGCAGTGGAGGATTTATTTTTATGGATGATGAGTATAATAATGATGAATATAGGGATGATGATTATACGGATGAACGTGAACACCGTAGAAGAAGACGCCAAAGATATCATCGATACCGGAGAGGATTTATATTTTGGCGAGTTTTGATAATTATCATCCTAATCGTATTCCTACTCTCATTTGTATTTGGAATAAATACCGGAAGACTTTTTTTGCCTGCAATAATTATTATTTTAATATTATCACTACTTTTCAGATTGATAATTTTCCGTCCACGCAGAAGATATCAATAATAAAAATTATTATATTTAAAAATTTTTTTTTATTCATTTCTACTCTTTTAGGATTATAGGGATAATTCAATGGACTGAGTTAAAACTACTGGAGAAGCTTGCGGAATAATTGTGAATTAAGCAAATAGTTAATAATATTTTAATCTAAAAAAAAAAATAGGATTCATTCAGGATATATTAAAAAAAAGTTACTTATTTAATTATCATACTTTCATGGATGTTATAATGTTATGAACTGGTAACTTAATAAAAAAAAGTAATAGGGTGTTAAAAAATTTTTTAAGACCTTAAGAATATTATTTTCGTTTTTTAGAGGCGGTAAAAAACTTATCAATATAAATTACTGGTCTTAATACACCCTATTACATCATATTATCCGAGGTTATATATAAAGTTTATTGAAAGCTTTGAAGAATTTATTAATCATACTATAACTTAAAAAACTACTAACAAGTAAATTTTTCGTATTATTCCTATTCCATTGAAAAATTAGAGTAAGTATTCAAATTTTTTAAATATTCCTAATATAATAATATAAAATTAAGTTTAGTTTAAACGATGAACAAAAAATTCTATAAAATCTATTTATAAACGAGATGCCTTTTCATTATCTTCCCTATAAAAATATAATAAGAATATTGAAAGCATAAACACGTTATAACCTGCCCAAAAAATTATAGAAGGATAAGTAATAATATTCTCACCTTTAATCAGTCGTGATAGACCAATAGAAATAGAAACTACTAAAATGATGATTAAGAAGATATGCGGAAATACTTCTTTAAAAGAAATTTTATTTACCTTTTTTTTAGGAGTTACCTTGAATTTTAACTTTTTATTAAACAAACCATAACTGAAAGCCCGAATATAAACTGGGAAAAGGCTGAGAAACAAAGATTGTGAAAGTAAAAGTTCTTTAAGTGGATATCCTCTTTCACCTCTACTAGTTAAAGTTTGAGTGAGAACCATTACTAAAAAAACATAAAGAGGAACGTTTAAAAAACTTAAAAAAACAGGTTTTAAGTTAAATAACAATACAGCTACTGGATACATGAGCCATACAAAAGTTGCCAACCCAATAAAATACCAGGTCCCAATCAAAACAATATACTCCCACCACTGTACAGACTTTAAACTTTTCGGTTCACTAAATAATTTACCTAACACTTTCTTAGTATTCTGAAAAGTTCCATAAGACCACCTCATCTGCTGACCATAATAAGCTGATAAAGACGGCGGGGGCAATCCTACAGCATAAACCTTATCAATATAAATAGATTTATAACCATAAGTATGGAAAATGAAAGAAGTCGCTATATCTTCAGTTATACACTCTTCATCCATTCCACCGATTTCATTGAGATCATCTAACTTTATAAGAACATTAGTTCCGCAAATATAGGATGATCCATTAACACATAATCCACGGCAGATATGCTTATAAAAAACATGCTGCTGAAAAGAATAAGCCAAAGCCAACCGATCCTTACTGGGTATTTCAAAATATTGAGGTGTCTGAATAAAAGTTAAAGATGAATCATTCTCCATAATTGGTATCAAATCCTGGAAAACTGACTTTTTAAGCCTGTGATCCGAATCCAAAATCAATACATACTTAAAATCGTCATTCAAATTTTTAATAGTATCATTAATAGACCCCGCCTTAAAACCCCTAAGAGTATCCCGATACATATAATTAATATCAAGACTATTACATATTTCAGCCGTCTCCCGCTTGATATCAGTATCAGTGGAGCTGTCCATTAAAATAACCTGGAAATTATCATAATCAACATTTTTAGCCTTTAAAATAGTTTGCTTAACCATATCTGGCTCTTCATTGAGAGTGGGAATTATAATAGCTACAGATGGTGCTTTACCAATTAATTTAAACTTCTCACCCAGGAATTGTTTACTATACAAGGTTAAAGACTTTAAAAGATGATCCAAATAACCCACACAATGCAATCCACTATAAACAAAAGAAAATAATAAAATAATAGAAACACCTTTATCTAGCAAGGAAAGTCCACCATTATTAATTAACGGTAAAATATTCCACAGAATAAACAACAGGATACCTAAAAGTAACATCAAAGAAAAAAAAGATATCAAAGATGAATTTAAATTATCTTTAAACAAACCAAAAAAATTAGCAGCATATTTACCGTAAAAAAAAGATTTCATAATGAATATTAATTTATATTTAAGTGAAATAAACTCTTTCCCATTTAAAAAAAAATTAGTTATAAAACTCTGTTTTCCAAATAAATAGTCTTAGGGAATTTATAGGTTCAATTATAAAATAAATCTTTTAAAAATACCATTAATTTTTGATAAAGTTTTATCTAGATTTTTTTTGCAAGCGGTTTCTGAACCTAACTAACAATAGTATTATTACAGTAATTACAATGATAAGGATAATTCCCCATATCACTAAGGCTGCAGCACCAAATAATCCATTAACTATGCTTTGAAGTATACCCATAATAATATAATTGGTTCTATTAAGTTAATTAATTTAATCTTTTTAATCCAAAAATTTAGAGGTGTAATCTAAAATCCGATGAAAAGATATATCAGTGGATATGCATTCCATTTTTTTATTCTTGTGATTAATCAAAAAAATTAGTTCAAACACAAAATTATCAAAAAAAGTTCTAAAATATTTTCATGAAAATAGTGTTACATTGTTCACAAACCGATACTTCCTATTTAAGAGTTTAAATTCCTTTTTTGAAGGATTTTCTAATTTTATTTATTTTTTAATTCCCGCATAAATAGCTAATTCGAAACATTTAAAATAACAATCAACATCGCTGAATCCTATTTCCTTCAACCAATCACACTGAGTCGTAACCGGTAAAAGTATGTTATCATATTGATCTGGTCGATTCACATATTCACTCATTAAATCATTTTTACTCTTCTCTTTACCTTCCATTTTCAATTTAGCGTGGCGTGTATCGACTATAAGTTCATTGAAAAGAGAATTCCCAAATTTACTTACGCTCGCCACGTGATCTATATTTACGAATATACCACCTGGTGATAATGTTTCAAATATTTCTTCAAATAATTCATATTTCCGTCCGTTTTTCAGATGGTGAATAGCATATCCACTCATGACTACATCGGGTTTACTTATAATGTTATCTTGCCAATTACTTTTTGATAAGTCAGATTGAATAATTATCTGATTGGGGAAAGCACTCATCCGATCTTTAGCAGCATCAATCATGCTAGGTGAATAATCAAGTAATAATCCATGAGCATCAGGATACCGTGTCAATAAGGTATTTGCAAGAATTCCATCCCCACAACCAAGGTCAATAAAGTTATTGACAACAGTCTGAGATTTTGAAATTAACCGGAGTAATATATCGAACTGTTCAATCCCAAAAGGTAAAGATTTTCTAGTATTCGTTAAGAAATTATCAACAATTGATGGGTTCTTCCAAGCGTCCATTTTTTTATTTTCCCTACCACGTTTTTTTATGCATTTGAATCTATTTTTAATTAGTAAGTTAATTTAAATAATTCTTTTGTTCAATCCTAACATTTTTTACTAAATTTTTTTGTTTTAACAAATATTCGGGGGTTTATGTTTCTAAAATAATATATTCAAAAATAAATAGTGAAGTTTATATTAATGACTTTTTTAAATATTAATTAGAGATTTAAAAAGGTGTGTTTATAAACTATGGCTGATGATGAGAATTTTGATAAGGAAGATTCAGATGATTTTGAAAAAGAAATTATTGACTTTATAGAGGATTGCTGGGTTTCTATCGTTAAGAACGATAAACTTGATTCTAACCAAAAAGGAAAAATATTGAATTTTATTGATACAATAGATGATGATTCTGTTGCACATGGTTATGTTAATGAGATATTTAGGATCTATTCAGATGTTTTACGTTATTTATATGAAGGATATTTCGTTAACAAGGAAGAGAAAAGGGAACAATGGGTTAACTTTAAACAAACAGGATCATATTAAATCTTAAAAAATATGAATTTTAAATAATTAAAAATATTCATAATTTTTTAGAATGTTCAAATTATCTTAATATTATGGTGTGAAAAATGGTGATAGAAGATGATTTGGATGATAATGATAAAAAAGAAGCAATTCAAGATTATTCTAAGAAGAAGAGACGAGAAAGAAGTAGTTTAATAGGTATAATACTAATTATTATAATACTTTTCTTTTCATATTTATTATTCATCGCTAAAATTTAATTCAATCAGGTATTACTTTTTGATCACTTCAAATTAGACTCTGATTGGTTGGCATTTGCTTGATTTTTAATCTAATATTATTCTTTTATATTACTTTTCCAGTAAGCTGCGTTATTCAACAAGTCAGTGAAAATGTTTAATTCACTAAAATATAGAAAAACTATATAAATAAGGAAAAAACAAAAAAAATAATGTAGGACTATACTAAAAAAAATAATTAATTATTTTTTTAAAATTTACTACTCGAAAAGATTAAGGAATTAAATTTTTAATCCATTCTCAAAAATAAGGAGTAATAAATTTTTTTTTATTGATAAAGTGATTTTTTATGATTGATGAAACTGAACGTAAAATTTTAGATGCTGCTTTAAAACTATTCGCTAAAAAAGGATACACTGACGCTACCGCTATAGCTATAGCGGATAAAGCAGGTTTTAATGAAAAAACTATATTCCGTAAATTTAAAACCAAAAAAAATCTATATAACCAAGTTTTAAAATTGAATGCTGAGAAGTTTATGCAAGAACTTAGTGAATTTGTATTTGTTGATAAAAAATTTGATACAACCACCGACTTTTTAGAGCATTACATCAAAAATGCTACTAAAGTATATTGGGATAATTTCGAATTTTTTAATTTATCCATCAATGCACCAAATGAAAAACTTGAACCTACTATGGAGAATACTACTAATTTTGTAGGTGAATATTTAGAAAAAAATATTCCCAATCAAAAAATAGATTACAGAATATTCGGCATCACCATTCATGCATTTATATACGCTATAAATGTTGAGAGATTTCAAGGACGCACCTACATTAACTATGATGATGCTATAGAAAAATTCATAAGCAACACTATCCACTGCATATCAAACATCCCCTCGATAGACCCTTAAAAAAAAATATTAAAGCTGAAAATAAAAAAAATGGATTATTTTAATTAAGTTTGGTAAATAGGTTAATATTATGGCTGATAAAACGGAGCAGAAAATTTTAGATTCTTCTTTAAAACTATTCGCTAAAAAAGGCTATGATGCATCCACTACCATAGCTTTAGCCGAGGAATCGGGTTATACGGAGATGACGTTGTTCAGGATATTTAAAACTAAAAAAAATCTTTTTGATCAAGTCATGATTCGCGGTATAACAAAGATGCAAGAAGATGCCCATAAACTGTTATTTATAGATAAAAAATATGAAAACCCCCGTGATTTCTTAGAAACTTATCTCATAAATATTCTGAAATTTGCTCAGGATAATTTTGAAATCTTTCATTTAACAATCATTGAAGATAGCTCAATGGGTGAATCTTTTCAAGCAGAAGTTAACGACGCTGTAGCTGCATATATTAAAAAAAATTTGCCAAACCAAAAAATAGATTACAGAACCTATGGAATTACTATAACTACATTTGTATATGTACTCAATCTTGAAAAATATCACGGACGTACTGCTACTTTTGGTGAACAAGAAGATAATATTATAGAAAACTTCATAGACCTCTTATATTGTATGATTAATTAAACATTATTAAATCTTGGTTTGCATTTCTCCTTATTATCTTCTCTTTTGAAATAAAAAAATTAATATTTATTGTGAAAAGTTGATTTATTATGACTAATAAAACTGAGCAGATAATTTTAGATGCTGGTTTAAAAGAATTTGCAAAAAAAGGATACGATGCCACCACCACCCGAACTATAGCCAAAACGTCAGGTTTCACTGAGACTACTATATTCAGAAAATTTGGAAGTAAAAAAAATCTTTATAATGAAATTATAGGTTATGGTGTGAAAAAACTTGAATATGCATATTATTCACTTCAAGTTTTAAATCAAAAATATAAGGATCCAACAGATTTTTTAGAAGCATTTGTTAAAACACTAGCCAAGATTAGATTAGATCATATTGAAATTTTTACTTTATTAGTCAATGAAGATAATTTACAATACGATTCTAAACTGGGTGAAGTTAATTATTTTATAAGTGAATTAATTAAAAATAATATCCCAGACATTAAAGTAGATCCTAACGTCCTGGGACTAACCATAGGTATATTTGTATACGCAATCGATGTAGATAAGTATCATGGTCGGATTAATGATATTACCTATGAAGAAACATTACAAAAATTCATAGGTAATCTTATGCTATGTTTTGAACAATAAAAACAATAAATTCATAATAATTTTTTTATTTCTACATATCAAACTTTTTTTTAAATAAATCGAAATAAATTAGAGTTTACCAATAACTCTTCTAAAATTTAGTAATTGTCGATTAATATTTTATTAATCATTTTTTGGTATAAGTGAATTTTTTTAGTTAACTTTATATAGGGTGCGTGAAGACATACCATTAGAGATTGTTATGATTGATGAGACTGAACGTAAATTATTAGATGCTGCATTAAAAATATTCTCTAAAAAAGGATATACTGACGCTACAACTATAGCTATAGCGGATGAAGCAGGTTTTAATGAGAAAACTTTGTTTCGTAAATTTAAAACTAAAAAAAATCTTTATGACCAAGTTTTATCACTGAATGCAGAGAAGTATAAAAAAGAGCTTTATGAATACTTATTTGTCGATCGAAAATTTGATACACCCCAAGACTTTTTAGAGCATTATATCAAAAATTCAGCCAAAGTAAATTGGAATAATTTCGAATATGTTAATTTATCTCTACAAAAATCAAAGGGAATAATCGAACCGGTTATGAAAGACAATGTTGACTTTACAAGTGAATATTTCGAAAAAAATATCCCCCATCAAGAAATTGATCACAAAACATTAGGCATCTCCATACACGCATTCATATACGCTTTAAATACTGAGAGATTTCAAGGAAGCAACTACATTAATTATGAGGAAACCCTAGAGAAATTCATTAATAACAACATCCAAATCATAAACACCCCTAATATGGAAGTTAAATAAAAAAACCTTAATTATTAACTAGTATTATATTTATTAATTATTTTCCTAACTTCTAAATTTTTTGTTTATTTTTGAATTTATGAGTCCGTATTTTTTTTTACATAATAAATTTTTTTTTAGATAACTATTTATATAAGTCAGTGAAGACATGCTAAGTGAAGATCTAAAAAATTTAAAAAAAATTTATGTAAAATAGGGGAGAAAATAATATGATTACATCTAATTATAGTAAAAGATTAGGTTTCCTGATATTTGGCCTGGCTTTTACTTTGGTGATGTGTGGTGCTGCATTTGCAGCCCCAACGAATTCTACGCACGTTAATTTGAATCAGAGCGTAAACCATACAACAAACCAATTAAATACAACTACAAACACAAAATTACCGGATCCGCAGGTTTATAATGGTCACACATATGAAGGTACTTACAATACAATCGCTGATGCTATTAATGCTGCAAAAAGCGGGGACACCATATGGCTTGCAAGTGGTACAACTTTTGATGAACACGGCTTAACCGTTAGTAAAAATTTGGATTTCAATGTATTTAACAATGGCACAGCTACTATAAACGCCCAAGGTAAAGGGCAAGTATTCTTCATAGTGGGTAGTGTAACTGTCGAACTAGAGAATTTAATATTAGAAAATGGTAAGGCAACTGATGGTGGAGCGATCGGTAATGTTGGTGTTTTGACGGTAAAAGACTGCACTTTCAAAGATAACACTGCAACTAGTGATGGTGGTGCTATCAGTAATGATGGTGTTTTGACTGTTAATAAAAGCACTTTCACGGGTAACACTGCAACAGGTGCTAATGGTGATGGTGGTGCTATCTATAATCAACCGATGGGTTTCACTCTGATCGGTAGTACTTTCACAGGTAACAGTGCCAATTATGAGGGTGGTGCTGTCTACAATGATGGTGGTGCTTTGAATCAACCCGTGAAAATATCAGGCAACACTTTCACCGGTAACAAAGCATTCTACGGTGGTGCTATCTACAATGACTATGATGCTATTATGACTGTAACCGACAGTAACTTCAAAGATAATACTCATGGTGGAGTAGGTGGTGCTATCTTCAATAATGGAATTACTTTGAATGTAAAGGGCAGCAATTTCACGGGTAACCAAGCAAATTATGGTGCTGGTGCTATCTACAATAGTGATTTCAGTGCTTTAACTGTAACCAGCAGCAATTTCACCGGTAACACTGCTGGTGGAGGTGGAGGTGCCATCATGAATAATGGTAACTTAACTTTAAGCAGCAGCACATTAATAAGTAACACTATAACCGGTTCTAATGGTGAGGGTGGCGCTATCTTCAATGTAGGTAATGCTGCAGTACATTTCAATCGAATTGTAGATAACTCTGCAAGTCAAGGTAATGATATCTACAATTTCGATAGCGGAAAAATGAATGCAACACTTAACTGGTGGGGATACAACAGCCAAATTAACATTGCTAATCAAATAGACAACAAAGGAGTTAGCTTAACCTATAATCCCTGGATTGTATTATCCATACAAGCCAATCCAGTTAATGCAATTGTAGGGGGACATCCCATTATAAACGCTGCCCTACTATTTGCTAGTAATAGTGAATATTATCCAGCTACCGGTATAGTACCTTACACAGGATCAGCGAATTTTAAAACCACTAAGGGAACTATTAAAAACAGTAATTTCTCTAATGGAGTATCTGGATCTACTTTAACTGATTTGACCACAGCTGAAGTGGTTACCGTCTTTACAACAGTGGACCATCAAACCGTATCCAAAAAAGTTTATGTTACTGGTGCAACCATCAGTCAATTGATAAGTTCAGCGGCGTATGTTAAAAACTACTACGAGTTACATGGTGTTTTACCTTCCCATATAACCATCTTTGGTCAAACTATAACCATGCCTCAATTCCTAACATTACTGGTTACTGGAACATTAAACATTAAAAATGGTAATTTAAACCCATTACCAGTACTCACAGTTAACCCGGCATCTAATCCATCCGGAAACTTTACTACAGGTAAAATTTACAAATCAGAGTACTTATCCATTGCTCAGACTATTAAAAACTATATCTCGGCTAATGGAAAAGTACCTAACAATGCCACTACCAGTCTGGGTACTATACCCTTCAGTAAACTAGTGTACAGTTACAGTAAAATCATAAACTACTACGGTGTAAACAAAGAATTACCTAACTACGTTAGCGCAGCAACATAAATTTTTAATTATCTATTTTTTTATTTTTTTTTAAGTATCTTAATAAACCTATTTTAGTTTTCTCTGTTTTCATATGTTTTTTAATCAATAATTCTCACATACTACTTTATTCAGGATTAAGGTCAGATTTCTCTTCTGCACATCTTAAACTCTGCTTATAGTGTTGTGATTTGTCTTAAAAGTTCTTAATAGATTAATGAATTTTGGTGATTATAAATTTTTACGGGGAAGAGTTGAAAGATTTTTTTTTAGTAGAAAATTTAATGAAGAATAAAACTATAAATATAATAGTTGAACATTTATTTTTTGGGAATTGAGGTAAAATAGAAATTTAAATTATTAAATTGAAATTTTTTTTGTTGGAGGTTAATTTAAATGAAAGTTAAAAATGCTGTTGTAGCTGTTGAAGATTTGGATGAGTCTGCTAGTTTTTATACTGACATTTTGGGAATGGATGAGACTAGACGATTCAGTCCTCGGCCTGGTTTGACCATTGCCTTCTTCCAGGGGGAAGGGGAAGCCACGATTGAACTTATTGAAGGTGAAGAAGATGGTAAGAAAGGCTTATATATGGTGGGTATGGAAGTAGTGGATATGGATGCTGAATTGGAGGTTTTAAAGTCAAAAGGAGTAGTATTAACTCGTGGACCGTTCGGTGCACCTGGCGGTCCTAGAATTGCCTTTTTGGATGGTCCGGATGGTGTGGAAATAGAGCTGATTGAACATATAAAATAATAATCATGTTCAATTTTTTGCATATTCTACCGATTAAACCCACCGGTAACATATTAATTCCCTGATACAATTGTTTAGGAGAAGTAAAGTGTTAAGATTGAAGGGGTGTATTATAAGTGGTAAATATGTATTTTTGTGGTGATGTGGATTGGGAATATTTTAAAAAAGATTCGAGTTATGCGTTGATAAATTATTATAAATATCTTATTGAAGGTAATACTCTTTCTTCTGAGCAACTTGATGAAATCAGACTTCTTATTTCTGATGTTGTTTCAATTAATGATTTATCAGATGATGAAGTAGTTATTAGGGATTATATTGTTAAGGAATTGAAGAGTTTGATTTATCGGAATTATGAGTTAACAGGTGAGATTCCAGATTTCGTATCAAAATATCAGAAGAAGGATAAATCTAAAGATTAAATACATTTTTTTTGATTATTCCTTAAAAGAAATTTTTTTGAATAACTTAAAATTTATTTAGTAAAAAATTTATTTAATGTAATTCACTTGTGGAATTGTGGGAGGGATTCACAAAAATGATCATAGTAAATGCTACTATTGCTGTTAAGCCTGGTGAGAGGGATAATATTATTTTGAAAAGTAATGATTTAATTGAATCTACTCGTTTAGAAGCGGGTTGTATTAGTTATAATTTATTTGCTAGCACTGAAGATGATGATATTTTAGTGATGTTTGAGCAATGGGATAATTTTGAGGATTTAGAGTCGCATATGCAAACTGAGCGTTTTCAAGCGTATATAGAGGCTATTGAGGATATGATTGATAAAGATATTGATATAGCGGTTTATTCGGCTGATAAAATATAAAAAATCTCAAGTTACTTATTTTCAGAGGGGGGGTTATATTTAAAAAAAATTAGAAGAAAAGAATTTTTTTTTTAATTTAATCTTTGGGGCAATTTTTAATTATTTTCAGTTTATATTCTTTAATTTGGATGGGTTTAGACCCGGATCTCTGATAATTCAATGTAATCAGGGTTTCTCCAGATTTAAGAGCTTTAAAAGTGAATACTTCATTACCACCTGAACCAATTAGAATAGGAGTATTTGGTTGATAAGTTTGTTTAATTAACTTCAAATACTTGGAATTATAATTGGCTTTCCAATTATAACCTGTGGATGGATTGGTGGGTAATACTATAGTGAATTCCTGACCAACTTTAACATTCTTTATTATAGGCCCAGTAATAGTGGTTGAGGCTGCAAAAGAGCTTCCAACCATTAAACTTAGCATAAGTATGGTCGTTAATCCAAAAACTGTTGGCTTAAATATCTTCATAAAACTATCACACCTCATTCTGAAAAATAATTTTATGAAATCTTTCTATGTTCTATATAATTTAATATTTATAATTTATTACAAAAATTTGAACTTTGACTACATTCTTGAATGACTAATCATAAGTTCATTTGGTGAAAACTAAAAATTTGCAGATATAAGAAATTTCTGTGGTTTAAGAATTTTAAAACCCTAATAGGTTATTTTTATGAAATTGCTTTATTTTATTAGTAGTTATAAAAAACCTAGAATGAAAATAAAAAAAGTTGGGTGCATTATTGTTTTTTTTATTTTTTTTATATTTTTTTTATTATATTTTTTTTTGGAAGGCGTTAAAATTTTATAATTTAAATATATAAATTTAGTTTCTTAATGCACCCTAAATACTAATAATATAATTATTACTTATAAAGTTAATTATTAATTTTATAGGATATAAGTAATATTATAAACTGTTTTTTATTAAACAGATTTAACTTTAAATCATTACAAGATAAGGGTTCTGTAGAGTTTATAAAACCCAGCAATAAAGGGTTCCTTTTTTTAGAAAAAAAAATATTAGTAATAGGAAATTTATTTATAAATCTAGAAATGCAAATTTTTTAGATTGATTCTTTTATATGTAATTTAAAAGAAAAAAATGGTTAGCAAATGATAATTTTTTCTTTATAAAATAAGTCACATTTCTCTTAAAACATTTTTTTAAAGTAGGAGTGATTATAAATGGAGTGTAAATTAAAGGCAGTAGCGCTTGATGTGGATGGTACTATAACTGATGAAACAAGAAGAGTATGTGTTAATGCAGTTAATGCTATTTATCGGGCTGAAAATGGTGGAATTCCCATTATATTTGTAACAGGTAATGTTCTGTGTGTCGCTAAAGCATTATCTATATTTTTAGGTACTACGGGTGGTTTGGTAGCTGAAAATGGTGGTGTAATTGAATCCGGGATTAGAAATAAGATTTTGGGTAATGTTAAGGAATGTGAAGATGCTTATGAGTTTCTCAAATCAAAGTTTGATGTTACTAGGAGGGTTTTATCTGATGATAGAGTTTCTGAAGTGGCTATTGAACGAACAATACCAGTAGAACTTGTTAGGGAAGCGGTTAAGGATTTTAATGTGGTGGTGTATGATTCTAAATTCGCGATTCATTTAACTGATCCTTTGGTGGATAAAGGATCTTCTTTGGAGATGGTATGTTCTGATTTGGGTTTAAAAACGGATGAGATTTTAGCTATTGGTGATGGTGAGAATGATATAGAATTTTTAAGGGTTGCTGGTGTGAAAGTGGCTGTTAATAATGCCGATGAGAACCTTAAGGATATAGCAGATTATATAACTGTCAAGCCTTATGGTGATGGAGTGGCGGAAGCAATGGAGAGATTCATATTATAAATGAGGAATGATGTAAATTGATTACAAATTTTAATTTAATTTTTTTTGAGAGGATTTCTCTGTTTTATAAATAAATTTGGCTATGATGGTTACGTTAGAATGGTTCATAAACGAATTTGAGTTGCATTTGAAGGTAAATTTTAGATATTAATTTTTTTTGATTCAAAAAATTTTCGAATCTGTCAAGCATAAATAGTTTTTTTTAATTGACTCTTATTACTTGGAGTAAGGATTTTGAGAATGAAATAGCTAATTTAAAATTCACAAAATTAGAATCACTGTTATAAAAATATTTATATGAGTAAAGAGGAGAAAATAACGTTATTTGGTTAAAAATTAATATATTTAATAGGGGAGTTGGATAAGAGAGATTTATCAGAAATTGCACAGAGAAGTTTTTTTATTTTAATGATTAAATATTTAGATTTTTTAAATAAGGAAAATGTGGAATTGTTTTCAAGCAGAAGAGGAGTGATGAAGAAATTTTATTCATAGATCCCATTGTGGAGGAATGGAAAGGATAAAATTTAATTTAAGAATAGTAAATTAGTAATTATAATTTTAAAAATAGTAATATTTATTGTCTAGGAATTTTTAGTTAAAAAAAGTTTAATGTAAAAAAATAATGGTTTTTGTTTTCATGAAAATTTGACTAAAGAACTAAAATTCTCTTAGTCTATAAATTTCAAGAAAACATTTTTTTTCAGGATATTTAAATTAAAAAAAAGTTTGTTATTTAGAATTTTTTTATTTTATTCTACTACTTCTGCAAAAGCAAAATTTCTTC
>PMWA01000070.1 GCA_003166335.1 Methanobacterium sp.
GCCTCTGATGTGGAGAATGTCAGCCGAGCCATGCAGAATATTGCATTAGGCGCGGAATATCACATCACTATTTCATCTATAATACCCACCACCAATCCAATGATAGCTAAAAAAGTTGTTAAAGGCGCTGATATTCTTTTAATAGCTACTGACGTTGACGCTCCCGGAAGGGAGCTTGCAGATAAATTCCAGAAAACCCTTAAAGATGAAGTGGGACATATAGAACGCATAAAACTCCCTTATGGACATGATGTGGAATATATTAACCCCAGCATTATCCGAGATGAGATCAAAAACGCTATAATTAGAGCAGGTCTTACATCTATAACTCATATTCAGGAACTGCGAGAGAAGGAAGATGAATTATGGGAGTCCCAGAGGGAAGTTAAAAATCTTGAAAATGAATTAGAGGATGTATCCTCTGATAAACAAAGATTAATTACCCAGCTTCAGAATTCGTCAGAAGAAAAGGAAGAATTCGTCAATGAAATCCAAGAATTAGAAGATGAATTAAAACTTTTCAAACAGAGATATGTTGATTTAAAGAATGAATATGGGATTATGCAGAATAAAAATTTATTTGAAACATTTTCACTCAATGAACTTTGGAATGAATTATTTAATGAAGATTTAGATGAAGAAGACCATGTAAATTTTATAACTTCTGAATTTAAACCAGATAATATAATTCTAGGTCAAGGATTTATAGCCGCGTCTTCTCGTGATGATGCTGTGGAGTGGCTGAAGATAATTAGAACTGTCTTAATTTTTTATGATTCCCGCATTGAGGACTTAAAAGAAGAAATTAGTAATGATAAATTCAGTCCCAATTTACTTAAAGAGTAAATAATTTAATATTTATAAATCAAATTATTTTAGGTAATAATAGTTGAAAAGAAAGATTTTAATTTAAATCTAATTTTTTTAAATATTTATTTAAACTTATAAATTACTTTGAATCTTGATTATAATATTCAGGGAGAACTCTAAATTGCAGGATAAATGTGGTATTGTAGGTTTTTACTCAAATAACAAGGATGAAACTGTCTCCATACAAATTTATTACGGATTATACTCTTTACAACACCGAGGACAGGAATCTGCAGGTATATCCACATATAATGGCTTGGAAATGTCCACCTACCGTGGTATGGGTTTGGTGTGTGATGTTTTTAATAATAATAACCTGAATGGACTCCGGGGAAATGTAGGTATAGGTCATGTAAGATACTCCACTACGGGTAAATCATTAATTGAAAATTCTCAACCATTCGTCAGCGAATTTGAATCCGGCACCATAGCAATAGCTCATAATGGAGATATAATTAATTCAATGGAGCTTAGAAGAGAATTAGAATGTAATGGGCATGAATTCCGCTCCACCACTGATTCTGAAGTCATATGTCATCTTTTAACCATAGAATACTCTAAAAATGGCGATATGGTTGAAGCCATGCAGAAAGTCTCCAAAAAACTTATAGGATCCTACTCCCTTGTTATACTCATAAATGATGAACTCATGGTAGTTAGAGATCCAATTGGAATTAAACCATTATCATTGGGTAAAATGGATGGAATGACTATGGTTGCTTCTGAAACCGTGGCTTTTGATGTAGTTGGTGCAGAATATATTCGTGATGTGGATCCTGGTGAAATATTAGTCATCAATGATGAAATAAAAAGTTATCAAATTTTTCGAGATAAAAATACTCCTCGAGCACATTGCATGTTTGAATATGTTTACTTTGCCCGTCCTGATAGTATTTTGGATGGAAGAAATGTTTATGATGTAAGATTAAATATTGGAAGAGCTTTATGGCGGGAATACCCTGCAGAAGCTGATGTAGTTATGCCCGTACCGGATTCAGCCATTACCGCCGCCATTGGCTATTCTCGTGAATCAGGATTATCTTATGGTGAAGGACTTATAAAGAATCGTTACATTGGCCGAACATTTATTATGTCCACTCAAGAGGAAAGGGAAACCTCTGTAAGACTTAAAATGAACCCTATAAAATCAGAGTTAGAGGGTAAACGAATAGTATTGGTTGATGATAGTATTGTTAGAGGAACAACTTCAAGGGCTTTAGTCAATGTTTTAAGACATGCAGGAGCTAAAGAAATCCATTTAAGAGTAGGATGCCCCCCCATAATATCACCATGTTATTATGGAATAGCCATGGCAACTCGAAAGGAGTTAATAGCCTCTGATAAAAATGTGGATGAAATCAAGAAAATATTAGGCGTGGATTCTCTTGGTTACCTCAGCTTAGAATCATTGGTTAAATGTATTGGTATAAAGAAGGGTGAATTATGCATTGGATGCCTTACCTGCCAGTATCCCACTCCACTTCCAAAGAATATTGACGAATATGAAGCACATCGATGCTAAGAAATAATTAATTTAATTTTTTTTATTTTTATTTGAATGAATGATATGGTGGTTTAAACAGTGGAATTATTATCTCCTGCTGGTGATTTCGCAGCTTTAAACGCTGCAATCATTAATGGCGCTGATTCGATTTATCTTGGTATTTCGGGGTTTAACTTGCGAGCTCACAGAGGTAACTTCCAAATTGAAGACTTAAAAGAGGCGGTTAAACGCTGCCATGATTCTAATGTGAAGTTATATGTCTGCACTAACACTATTATGAAGGATAAAGACATTGAGAACCTGAAAAAAGTAATGCCTCACATAAAATCTGCAGAGGCAGATGCAATCATCGCATCTGATCTGGGCGCTTTAAGTGTTGCCCGTGATAATGATGTAAAGGTGCATATGAGTGTACAGTCAAACATATCCAACTTAGAGGCATTAAAACTCTTAAAAGAATTAGGTGTAATTAGAATTGTATTATCCCGTGAATTATCATTAAATGAGATTAAACGGATTAAAAATGAAAGTTCATTGGAAGTGGAGGTTTTTGTGCACGGAGCCATGTGCCTCGCGGTTTCNNGTGTTTTTTGAGTTCTTATTTTTATGATAAAAGCGCGAACTGTGGTGAATGCCTCCAACCCTGCCGGAAGAAGTGGAAGCTAGTACTGGGAGATGAATTAGAATTAGATAAAGATTGTTTGGAAATTAATCATAATGTAATGGGTGAATCTCATCTTTTAAGTCCCCGGGATATTTGTATGGTGGAGCATCTTCCTGAATTAATTGAATCAAGGGTGGATGCTTTTAAAATTGAGGGAAGATCTCGAGCGGCAGATTATGTAGCTACCGTAACCCGTGTTTACCGGGAAGCTATAGAAGCTTACCTTAATGATGAGTGGAGTGTGAATCCAGAATGGCTACGGGAGCTTAGAAAAGTGTATAATCGTGGTTTTGACACGGGATTCTACTTTAAATCACCATATAAAACTAGTGAATATAATCAATCAACTCATACGAAGAAGGACATAGGTACGGTTACTAATTATTACTCTAAAGTTTCAGCTGCAGAATTAAAACTCTATGATGATCTAGCGTTAGATGATGAGTTAATTATCATCGGCCCTACCACTGGAGTCATTATTCAACGGATTGAGTCCATGCAAATTAATAAATTAAATGTTAGTCAAGCATTTAAAGGCGAAAGTGTCGCAATTCAAGTTAAAGATAAAGTACGACGGAATGATATTGTTTATAAACGGATTAAAAAGAAACAGTTTTAAGTAAATAAAAATTCACATTACTATTCGATCAATTTAAACGAATTTTTATTTAAAAAATATTTAAAATAAAAGAACGAATAAAATAATAAATATAAAGCAGTTCAGTGTTAAAAAATGATTAATTCAGTGTAAAGGAGATGATGAAATGGTTAAAGTCAAAGATGCCATGGAGAAATATGTGATAAAGTTTCATACAGATGATAAGATAACCGATATTGCGCAGAGTTTAAGAGATAATAAAATCAGCGGAGCACCCATTGTTGATAAAGATAATAAAGTAATTGGAATAATTAGTGAAGGAGATATAATGAGGCTACTTGAGGTTCATTCACCCCGATTAAATCTTATATTACCATCACCATTAGACTGGATTGAATTACCCATACGAATGAAATATGAATTTGATGAAATAGCAGAAGACATGAATAAAGCAGCATCAGTACATATAAGTGAAATTATGACTAAAAAAGTCATCACCATAAAAGAAGATGATGATATATCCGACGCTGCCCAGTTAATGGATACTCACAGCGTCAATAGACTACCAGTAGTGGATGATGAAAGAAAAATATTAGGTATAGTAACAAGGGGTGACCTTATAAGTGCTCTGGTGAGAAGTTAAATGAGTAAAACCAAGCGAATCGCCATTTATGGTAAAGGAGGAATTGGTAAATCCACCATAGTCTCCAATATAGCTGCATCTTATGCTGAAAATCAGCAAGTACTAGTTATAGGCTGTGACCCCAAATCTGACACCACCCGCACATTAGTGGGAAGTAGAATACCCACCATACTTGACATGCTTAAAATGAAAAAAGAAGTATCTGCAGATGAAATCATTTATATTGGATATAATGACGTGAAATGTGTGGAGAGTGGTGGACCGAAACCAGGAGTAGGATGCGCTGGACGAGGCGTTATAGTAGCCATGAATTATCTCGAAAAAATAGGTGCATTTACTGATGATATAGATGTGATCATCTACGATGTACTAGGTGATGTGGTATGCGGTGGATTCGCAGTTCCATTAAGGGAAGATTACGCTGACGAAGTTTACATAGTAACATCTGGAGAATACATGGCTTTATACGCGGCTAATAACATTAGTAAAGGAATACAAAAACTTAAAAGCCGTTTAGGTGGAGTAATCTGTAATTGCCGTGGAATTGAAAATGAATTAGAAATAGTAAATGCATTCGCTAGTAGAATTAATAGTAAAATTATTGGAATTATCCCTCGAAGCGAGTTAGTTCAGAGAAGCGAAATAGAAGCTAAAACCGTTATAGAGAAATACCCAGAATCCGAACAGGCTAATCTTTACAGAGAATTAGCTGAAACCATTTATTGTAATCAGGAATTCACAATCCCCAAACCTATGGAAGTCGAGGAATTCGAAGAGTTCATGATGGAAAATGGCAGAGTTTAATCAAACGAAATAAAAAAAAATTGAATTAAAAAATAATACAACAAATATATTTTATTTTTAAATCTCAATCAATTTAAACTATTTTTAGTGCAGCTACTATAAGTTTAACCGTGTTTTCAATATCTTCAAGATTTACAACTTCAACTGGTGAATGCATATACCTTACAGCAGGTGATAAAACTCCTGATGGTATTCCTTCTCTCGTCAAATGAATTGCGGTGGCATCAGTTGTACCCCCTTCAGTTACCGCAAGTTGATAAGGTATTTTTTCTGATTCGGCAGTTGAAATTAATAATTCCTTGATTTTGGGGTGAGTTATGATTCCATCCCCACTGGCATCTGTTAAAATTATTATAGGCCCTTTACCTGCACTAGCAGGTGCTTCACCTTCTTTTATTCCGGGATGATCTCCTGATATTCCAACATCTAATGCTATAGCCATATCAGGATTTATTTTAAATGCTGATGTTCTAGCTCCTTTGAGTCCAACTTCTTCCTGGACAGTTCCCACCCCATAGATTGTGGCATTGCTTTCAACCCTCTTCATCACCTCTATAATAATGCAACAACCCACTCTATCATCCAATGATTTACCAGTAAACATATTATTTTGAAGCTGGCTGAACTCCTGTTTAATGGTTATTGGATCGCCAATATTCACTATTTTTTCAGCTTCTTCCTTATTACTAACCCCAATGTCAATGAACATATCATCATGTTTAACCACCTTTTTCCTTTCCTCTTCTTTCATTAAATGAGGTGGTTTAGAACCTATTACACCGGAAATCTTCCTCGTTGTGGTGTGTACATATATGTTTTGATTTAAAAGGGTCTGATCGTTTATTCCACCAATCTTTGAGAACTTTATGAACCCCTTTTTGTCAATATATCTTACCATAAGCCCGACTTCATCCATATGCGCAGCTAACATCACTTTTTTACTATTAGATGTTCCATTCTTTCTTATAATCAAGTTTCCAAGATTATCCACTTCAATATCATCAACATAATCTGTTAACTCTTCTATGATCAAATTTCTCACGTTTTTTTCAAAACCAGAAACTCCTGGAGCATTTGCAAGTTTTTTTAGAAGATCTTTCATATTATTACACCTTTAGTTCTAAACTTATCTTTCTTGCTTTTTTAATTTAAGCAGAAAATTGATTAAACCCTATAAATAATCCTATATCAACCTATTCTACCTTAATAAACTTATATACAGCATAATTTATATATTTTATGATTCAAATATCAATTATGTAAATAAATCGAATAAAAAAATTTTATAATGTTAGTTCATTTGATTCCTGATATGTTTAATAAACTTTTAGAGAATGATTTAATATCCAAAGAGCAATTCAAATCTCTTTCACCATTAAAAAAGCCTTATGGTAAAAAATTAGGAAATTTTCTTATTGAAGGCGAATTTTCAACTCAAAAGATTCTGGAAACTTTTTTAGAAGAGAATAAACAATTCCTATTTGAATTATTCGACAATTTTTTGAATGAAAATTCTAGCCACATATCCTTAAACGAATTGGATAACTCCGGTTTCTGGAATAGATTAAAGGATAAAATAGATAGATCAGGTGGATGCGAACCAGATCAAAGAAAAATAAATTAAAGAAATATTTGAACAGCTTCATATACCTGTGAGATTTAATCTTAATTTTTTTCATGATTCTTAATCAGTCAAATTTTTTATTAATAATTTAAAATTACAATATTTACAAAATGTTTAAATATGATTTATCATATAAACATGAAAAGATGAATAACATGAATTAGTGAGGTAGTTAAATGACTGATAATAAAGGTAAATCTTTTTACGGCTCTGTTAAAGTGGGTGAGCGGGGACAAATTGTTATTCCCAAAAAAGCTCGAGATGAATATGGTATTAAACCTGGAGATAGTTTAGTAGTGTTTGGAGACGATAAAAAGGTAGTTAAAATTATGAAAGCAGATATGATGAGAGATTTTGCCCTTAAAGTATTGGAAGACTTAGATAAGAATGATTGAGGAAAGAAAATTTATGTATAAAAAAATTTTATTACCCATTGATGGGTCTGAGAATTCTAAGCGAGCTGCTGAGCATGCTATAGATATTGCTGATATTAGTGAGGGTGATATTACAGTTTTATTTGTTGTGGAACCTTACTATCCCAAACTCCCGGTTTTACCAATTTCCACTTTACCTACTCCTGATGAAAATTATTATATTGAAGTGAGAGAAGAAGGGAAAAAGATAATTAAGGACTTCGAAAATCAGCTAAAAGAAAATCAGTGCAAAGGTAAGTGTAAAAATGTTCATATTAACTCGTTAATTAAGGAAGGTAAAAGTTATATTGAGATTCTTAACACAATTGATGAAGAAAAAGTTGATTTAGTGGTTATGGGGGCTTCCGGTAGACATAGTGCCCTAGATAGATTTACATTAGGAAGCGTAACCGAAAGAGTAATCAGAGAAGCACGAGTCCCAGTTATGGTTATACCTTAAAAATTAAATGTGTTTTTATTATCTCCGAATTTTTATTTGTTATAATAATTATTTAACATTTTATAATAATGATTTTATTTAGAATAATTTTAGGTGAAAAAAAATAATGATTCAAAATAATACTAAAGTTAATAATAAAAAAAATGGTGGTGAATTTTTTGGAGTATAAATGGACAGCTATGTCAAACGTTATCATAGGCTCTTTAATGGGAAGTATAAATATGAGTATTGTTCTGATTGCTCTTCCCGCCATCTTTAATGGTATTCATATTAATCCTTTAAATTCTTTCCAATATCTTTTATGGATTCTAATGGGTTATGGATTAGTTACTGCTACGCTACTGTTAAGTTTCGGCCGGATTTCCGATATGTATGGAAGAGTAAAAATGTTCCGACTGGGTTTTCTAATATTCAGTTTTGCTTCAATCCTATTATTCTTAACACCATCCACCGGTAATGCGGGTGCATTGGAAATTATAATTTTCAGAATAATACAAGCAGTAGGCAGCGCACTTTTAATGGCGAATAGTGCAGCTATAATTACCGATGCATTCCCATCTAATGAGCGGGGAAAAGCATTAGGTATAAATATGGTTGCAGTAATGTCTGGAATGTTCATAGGCTTAATATTAGGAGGTATACTAGCCATATTTGATTGGAGGTATGTATTCTTAGTCAGTGTACCATTCGGACTCATTGGAACCGTATGGTCCTATTATAAACTAAAAGAACTATCCATCAAGTCTGCGAAAACTAAAATTGATATCTGGGGAAACCTTACATTTCTTATAGGCATCACCCTCCTGCTAGTCGGTGTAACCTATGGATTAATACCCTACGGCAGCAATCCTATGGGATGGAACAACCCCTGGGTTATAACCTCCATGATACTAGGATTAATTTCGTTGATTCTATTCCCAATTGTTGAAAATAGGGTTGAATCACCCATGTTCCGCTTAGACTTATTTAAAAATAGAAGTTTTATGTATGCTAATCTGGCGGGTTTATTAGGTGCATTAGGTCGTGGTGGAATGATGTTCATGCTCATATTACTATTGCAGGGCATCTGGCTACCCCTTCATGGTTACAGTTACAGTTCCACCCCATTCTGGGCGGGTATTTACATGTTACCACTCACAGCTGGAATAATAATCATGGGACCGATATCCGGTATATTATCCGATACGTATGGACCACGCTGGATAGCTACCATTGGAATGATTATTGTTACATTAGCATTCCTAGTGTTAGCGGCTCTACCATATAATTTCACGTACATTGAATTTGGTTTAGCCTTGTTTATGATGGGTCTTGGGGGTGGAATGTTCGGTTCTCCTAACAGCGCTTCCATAATGAACTCG
>PMWA01000041.1 GCA_003166335.1 Methanobacterium sp.
CTAATACTATAGCACCAAATGCTCCGGCTACAGTAGCATTCCATAATCCCCCGATAATTCCATCATGAACCCAAAGTCCTACAATAAATCCGGCTATGAAGAGTCCTAGATTAGCTCCCCAATAACTATCCACGTAATGTGCAAATAGATTTGCTAGTATTATAGCTAGTATAAACCCTACAATTACAGGTCCCCATTTAACCATGAATATTAACCTCCCATAAATCTCTCATAAAAAAAAATTCCCCCTTCTTTATTCATGAAATTACATTTTATAATATAATTTAACTTAAAAAATATTTAAAATTTTCCTATTTATTCTATTTCTTACATGATATTTTAATCCAATCGAAATCTTACCCAAACGGGAGCTCTAGGTGATTTACCTTTAATTAATTCATTAACTCTAATTTCAGCTAAGAGAGGTTTAGTAGTGATTAATATCTCCGATTCCACATCAGGAGGTACTGGTACATGTTGAGAACTTTTGTTTTTTTTTAAGTATTTCAGAATGTCGCGTCTATCTTGATCACTAAATCCAGTACCTACTTTTCCAAAGAATTCTCCATTTCGCTCCATGATTAATGCACCGAAGGGTATTGCTTCACTTTTGGTAGCTCCGATAACATATACATCTACCGTGTCTTCTCTCTTCATTTTAAGCCATTCTCCGGATCTTTTCCCAGATCTATAAGTGGAGTGAAGATTTTTAAGTATTGCTCCTTCAAATCCGTTCTTAACATTTTTTTGGAAGTAATCTATTGCGGTTTCATCATTCACTGTCGTGAAGGGGACCATCTCAATGTGTTCACCTACTTTGACATTTTTCACTAATATTTTCTTCCGTTCAATCAAGGGTTTCGGGATTAAGTCTTCTTTATTATAGCATATGATGTCAAATATGTGAAATGTGGCAGGAATTTTTTTGGATAGTATATTTATCCTGAATTTATCTTCTACGTTACGTTTTATTAGATTGCTTAGTCCTCCAGGTACTGTTAATTCCCCGTCTAGAATCCAATTTTGATTATTGACATTCGCTTTTAAGGCTTTTATTAATTCTGGGAATTTCTTTGCTACTTGAAGGTGTCTTCTAGTCCATAAACTTATATTACCCTCTTTACTTACGGCTATTAATCTTTGACCATCATATTTCGGTTCACTTATCCAATCACCTGTTAAATGTAATTCTTCATCTCTGGTGAGTTTACTGAGCATCGGTTCAATCATAGCCTATTTTTTTCACCTCAAAAAAAATTAGAAATCCAAAATTAATATGTTAAGTAAATTTATTTTGATTCTTCCTCGACTGTGACGAGCATTTTTTCAAGTTCAGCTTCAAGTGACTTAATCTCAGGAGGCTTAAATTCGGGTATTTCAACTTCTTCACCTAAGGCTTTTCGTTCAATAAGCTCCTGTATTTCTTGGGTATAAGTTTCAGTGTACTCATTCCAGTTGAAATCAAAGCTCATCTTCTCTAAAACCTTCACACATTTGTCAATGATATCTTCATCTATTTCACCTTCTATGATTTCCATTTCTTCGGGTGATCTGACTTGTTCATTATAGAGAAGTTGTTTTAGCAGGAAACCATCGTAGTGAGATTTTATCATTCCTATATATTCATTGGATCTTGAAACCCATTTCACCACGGCTACTTTACCGCTTTTTTCCATAGCCTTCTTTAAGAGGTGGAAGCTTTTACCGACTCCTCCTTTATGTGGTGATTCTGTACCTAAGTAGTATGGTTTACTTAGGGCTACTACGGGTATATCTTCAAAGTTGCAGAAACCTTCAATATGCATGGTTTTATTATCTACTGGTTTATAAGCTTCAATCTCCTCATCGGTGAATTTTATACATTCACCTGCGATAATGTAGGCTTTAGCAATCTCATTAGGTGTGAGTTCTTTTCCATCTTTTTCACAAACTTTTTTATAGCGGACTCTGCCGCAATCTTTTTTATGTACTTGATGGAAGTGGACATGAATATCTCCACTTGCTGCGTATAACCTGATAGGAATTAATATAGTGCCAAATGCTATGAATCCTGACCATATAGATCTCATATTATAATATTATGGTAATTAATAATACATATAATTTTATAGAATCCTATAAAATTTAAATTAAAAAAAAGTAGGTTTTTTTGAATAAAAATAAGATTTTATTTTTAGTAATAAATTCTATTTTATTCTTATTCTAGGAGGCTTTTTATCATTCTTATACTTGTTAAATTTAGTGTTATTATTGTTAAGCACTAATTCAATTTCCACCATTTCCTGAATTATTTTATTAAAGCCTAATTTATAGCTTAAACCATTTATTAAAGGGATTATCACATAATACATTAATTTTATAAATATAATATGTAATCCACTAGATTTAGGTTTTGAAGCTTTATTCAATTGCCTCATTAATTACTCACCAGTTAATATAATATTATTAACCAGTTAAAATAATTTTCTATTAAAAAAAAGTGAGAAGTCCAAATATTTAGGGTTGATAACTCATTTTTACTAATTATTAAATATTTTGAAAGATAATTAAAGAAAATTTAATATAATATCATATTCTAAATAAATTTTTTTTTATGAAGCATGATTTCAATTTATCATATCCATATTAGCTTTATTATTAATTATGATCCCATTAACAGTTTATTCTGATATTCTGGATAATAATATTACTCAATAATATAAAATTTATTAAATGTACCAGACTTCAAACATCCAAATAATTACACCAGCAGAACCTAAAGCCCTACAAGTAGTTTTTAGTTTACTATGGTACTGATTTAAACCTCGACCCAACTAATAAACATAACTAACACAAACCATATCCGATAACATAGATCAATCAGAACGTCTAAATGGCTTCAATGCAAAAGTACAACAATGACTCTAACAAGACCTTCAACAAAACATAGACAATGGAACCCCAGTTATAAATTTACTGCCAATCCTGGAAGTAGTAACACATAATTTAAATGAAACCTGGACAGCTAATACAATGGATGATATTATGTTCAATAAAAATTGGTATTTTTCTTTCCTTTTTAGGGAATAGTTATTCTAACACTTCCTGCACTCTTCCCACTTGTCCATTCTCCAGTCTTACTTTTATTCCATGAGGATGAAAGGATGACCGTGTAAGTACATCTTTAACTACTCCTTTAATTTTTTTCCCTGTGCGTTGGTCTTTTTTCAGCACAATATAAACTCTTGAACCAGATTTAATATTTACTCTGTTTTGCCCGTTCATTGTTATAAAATCCTAGATAATATTTTCTTATTTTAAAATTACTTTTCATCAATTCTTTTTTTCATTAGATTTATTTCTACATTTCTGTAATTCAACTTTAAGTCTATCTGATTCCATTTTATACGCGTTTAACTCTCTTCTAAGAATTAATATTTTAATCCAGAGATAGACTGCTAGGATAATAAATATTATTACCAATAATGATAGAAATAACGCAACAATAGTTGCAGCTATCGCCTGCCAGACGAGGGTGAAACTATAAATCAAGAAAAGAACTGCACCTATTAATGCGATTATAAAAGCTAAAATAGCAATTATTTTTAAATTTTTCATGAAGGTATTTTCCATAAAAAAATCACCAAATTTATTCAAAAAATTTATAATGCTAATTTATTACTTGTATTTTTTTTAATTAAAATATGTTATTAATTTTTCTATGTTGATAATCATTATCTAATAGAAGTTTAGCTAATTTTCCGTGTTTATCTAANNACTTAGCCTCCTTAAAAAAGCTGATTCAGTCATAACTAACAAAACACAATAATTTTTTTTTCATTAGCATTTATTATGATCTTAATAGTTCAATAAATTTTTCGGTAAAAAGTGATTAATGAAATAGTTATTATAGTTGAAAATGTAATTTTTTATTCCATTTCCGCTTTTATTCCACCTATTATTGGTACTAGATAATTGTAAAATACTGCTACTAATGTAACTATTATAAAAGTAGGTATAAAATAGATTATAACGTCACCCCTGAAGGCGAATAAACCTAACAGGTTACCCACTGTGCTTAGGGTTACTAAGTCTATTAATCCTATTAGAGACATTAATTCCACTAGAAATCCTAAAGCCGCTAATACAATTCCGCTTGCTACTGCAATAGGTACTAGTTTTACAGGTATGGATTTTAATTCATATAATGATGCATCGACATTAACAAATTCTAATTTAAATTTACCCATTTTAGGTCCTAAATAATTGTACAATAATGCAATTAGAATGTTATAAGTGAAACCCATTATAAAAACTGCTATAGGTAATCCTATAATTAAAAGGGGACTCATAACACCTGTTTCCCTGATTGGATTTAATCCTAGAGTATTGATATTAATAATAGTTGATATTATGGGAGTAGAAGTATGCAAGAGAGTATTTAATGCGGGAAGCGCTGATAGAATAAGTAATCCGATTATAAAAGCCCATATAGCTTCGATAATTGCTAAGATCAATGCAAATGATAATAATGGAATTTCAGTTATTTCATTACCATCCAAACCCAGTTTTACACCACCTATCCTTGGAGTTAAAGTGTTATAAAGTAATATACTAAAATAACTAACAGCCAAAATTATGAAAAAACCACTTATAGGGCTGATAATTATGAATGCCACATCAAAACTGGTTATTACATTACTATAAATGTTAAAGTGACTGATAACTGTTGATGCTTCAAAAATTATTAAAGTAAAAACTGCAGTGAGGAAAGCTATAATAGCCTCTATAGAAGATGCCATAAGTGAAAAAGATGTTATTTCAATTGATTTAATTTCCTTGACACCTATAATTTTATTACGTTTCATGTATTCTTATTTCTTTATTTAATATAATTTGTTTATCATTCTAATTTAAATTATATTCATAAATAAAAATTGGAATATATTTATTTGCTGAGCTAAAATCAGTAGTAGGTTGATAAAAATTTTTTTAAAAAAATGAATTGAACCTAAAATTTATAAATACAACTTATTTTACAAGAATAAGATTAAATTTGGTCTATTTACACATTATATTATTAATAACTTAATTTGAGTGATATAAAAAATTTGGGATGATTTTAGTGATGTATTAATTTCCGGATTGACCATCCCATATTGATATTTTTAGGTTTTTCAACTGATTCTGATTTAATCTCGTCCAAGGTGCAGAAAGAATCACATTTTAAACACCTGAATCCACCTAACACTGGTTTGAATAAAGTGTTTGATCCACAATGGGGACATTCCATCAAAATTACCAACCTCTAATTAGTAAAAAAATATCTAGATTATTTATATAGCATAACTAGTTAATAAAGTTTATTATAATCTTAAATCAATCTAATAAAATCACTTATCTTAATATGTTACCATTAATACCGGTAACAAAGTTAAAACTATGAAGCAATGAACTTTAAATTATTAATATTATAAATATTTTTGAAAATTTGCTACTTTTAATAAAAATCATAATTTTTAATTAGCTTCTTTAGTGATTGTACGTTCAGGTAATAATAATATAGCACCTATTAAGAAGCAAACGGCTCCTGAAAAAGTTCCAAGATTCGTCAAAGTCAAACTTATGAGAACCCCTGTATTAGGTAAAACATATGAAGCCATTGCAGACACTCCGAAAGCTGCAGAACCAGTTAAATTAAGTACTGCGATCCACCATGGTATATTGGTGGGTTTCAATGATCAAAAAGCATGACCTACCTCAGACCATGCCAAATAACTAGCGATGAGGAAACATAAAGAACCATAAACATCAGGACTGACCAATGAAAAAAAGTTTCACCATCAACAGTATTACTTACAATATTAAAGTAATCAAGAATGCTCCCAGTGCAAAGCAGGCGGAACCAATTGCAAATAAAATTCCAATCCACCAACCCATAGCACCCGGCGCCCACCATGTTGAACCAATACTTTCCTCACCATCAAAACAATTTAAATGATGCTTACGATGATGACAAGAGCTCTAAATTATGGAATTACCTTCAGGATTATTAAAGGGTTGCACGAGTTACGAAGGGACCTGGTCCTTCACTTTTTTTACATACTCATCCTTCTGGGGGTTTAACATAGGGTTTATTAGTACAATCATCCTCCATTTAAAATCAACCCTCAGAGATCTTATTCATTAAACATTTTCATTACTTCTAAAAAAAAACTAATGGATCTACAAGTTAAAGAGAAAAGAATTGGTAATAAGAAAAAAATTAATTCAAAAGTTTGAATTATTTTCCTATCAGTAATTGAATTTTATTATTAATCTTATTCATATTTTGAATCCATTTTTTTTAAAGACTTTATTGTAATCTTTAATATAATAAGGATGGATTTTCCCTTACTTTCTGGATTTCCTCCTTCTCTACTGATTCTAAGTTTTTATATTCTTCCATTATATCTTCTAGTAAACATTCTACCATGTCTCTGCCAAAATTCTCTTTGATAACTATTCTTAGTACTGCTATATCTTCTGCGTTTTTAGGTAAGGTGTAAGCGGGTATTATCCATCCTTTTTCACGAAGTTTTTCTGATAATTGGAAAACTGTGAAATTACTATCTTTTAACTTAACAGTGACCAGTGGAAAGGTTACGTTTTTATTAATAACTTCAAATTTCCCGGTTTTTTCTAATTCATATGCTAAATATTTAGCATTGAAACTCATAATATCCATTATAGCCTTATAACCATTAAATCCCAGTCTTAAAAAGTTATAATACTGAGCGATGATGGTACTGCTTCCCTTGGAGAAATTAAGACTGTAATTAGACATGTTGCCACCTAGATAATTAATGTTAAAAACTAGATCATCAGGTATATCTGCTTTATCCTTAAAAATCAGCCATCCTATGCCGGGATAAACTAAACCATATTTATGTCCGGAAACATTAATGGATTTAACTTGCTCTAATCTGAAATCCCATAAAACATCAGGGTACAGAAATGGCGCGATAAATCCTCCACTGGCACCATCAACATGCATCGGTATATCCCAACCCTTATCCTCCCTGATTTTAATTAAAATATCGTTAATTTCTTTTATAGGATCCATCTGACCCGTAAAAGTTGTTCCTATAACTGCACCCACTGCTATGGTGTTTTCATCAATTTCCTTCGCCACATCCTCCGCAGTTATAGTATACAAATCCTCTCGTAATGGTATCAACTTCAATTCCACATCAAAGTAGCGGGCGAATTTTTCCCATACAGTATGCACATCTGCACCCATAACAATGTTAGGTTTATCAGAAGGTTTACCCTCGGCTTTTCTTCGTTCTCTCCATTTCCATTTATGAGCTAATAAACCTAACATTATTGCTTCAGATGATCCTATTGTGGCGGTTCCCATGGATTGACATTCTTCAGGTGCGTTAAATAGTCTAGCCAACATGTTAACTGCTCTCTCCTGTATTTTCTCTGTTTGTGGATATTCATCATTATCCACATAATTCTTGTCAATAGATTCCATTATCAATTTATCAGCTTGAGGCTCCATCCAAGTAGTTACAAAACTAGCTAAATTCAATGCAGGATTACCGTCCAAATTCAACTCATCGTGTATTAATTGATAAGCAGCGTCTGCAGGCATTCCGTCTTCAGGCAACTCGTATTTTGGTATGCTTTTATCAAAATATCTGCTCCCATAAGCAGTTGTATTATTACTATGTTCCTTCTCAGATTTTTTTAGTTTATCCAAATCTTTTTTTTCAGATAACATCTAGTCACACCTCCAGATTATCATATTCCTTTTTTTTACATAAGGATTATTCGCTTTTTATTGTTCTATCCTTTTCATTTTTAAGCTAAAATAAATTTGGGAAAAATTTATTGGCTAAAAATAAATACCTTAACATAACAGATGCTAAAAATCCATCTAAATTTTTTGCAACGTTTATCATATTATGGGTTTTTTTACATTATACTTATTGTTAAATTAATACTGTTTAGAGCAATCCTTAATTAAAAAAAATTAATATTATTTTAAGAAAGGATTAAAGAGATTTTTATATACTAATTTTTTTATATGCACCTAAATATATTAGTCCAGAAATTTGTATATATAAGACTAAAATAAGTCTTATTATATTTAGATCGAATAGAAAATAACTCTAGACTAATATATTAATTAAATCATTAACAACTATAGTATACATTTTTTTTTTAAGGTTAAATCAATATTAATAATGATTTTCAAGAAAAGATTGATTTAACTTGTTAATCTAAAGTTATCCTAAACAAAAATTAAATTATTAAATTAACTTTAAGGAGTAAATATATTTTTTTATTTCTTCTACTTTATTTAATTTATATTTTTTTCCACATTTTAGAGGAGTATTCATGCATAAATGGAAGTATTTCATTGTATTCATGGGAATGATTGGATTAATTCTGATTATAGGATTCTCATCACATTCTTATGGAAGTAATACTACAACATTCAATAATTCTACAGGAAGTTTTATTAATTCTTCATCTCGAGTTCTAATAGTAGCTCCTCATCCTGCTGATGAAACTATTGGTGCAGGTGGATTATTAGTTATTGTGTAGAACATAACATCCCAATGAAAGTAATAGTGATGACTGATGGAAATACAGGTGATGGTATAGATATAACTGTTGAAAGGCATAATGAAAGTGTAAATGCAATGAAAGTATTAGGACTTAACCAAGATGACATACTATTTTTAGGGTAGCGTTATGGAACTTTATCCAGTCTATTAAATCAAAATTAGAATTATAATAACCCATACAGTGTTAACGGAACAACTACTAACATTAATTACCCCTTTTCCTATCAGAAGAATGCCACATATTGCGGTGCTAATTTAGCTGCAAATCTAGAGCAAATATTAAGTAACTTCAAACCTACCATAATTATATATCCTGATTGCGAGGATGAACAAATGGATCTCTGGGCTACCAATGCATTTATAGATTATGCAGCAAGTCAAATGAATTACACTGGCACTAACTATACATATATAGTTCATAATCCACCGGATTAGCCTTCACCACGCGTTTATTATCCAGATTATCCTTTAACACCTCCGCCCGAACTCACGGAATTAGATTATAAATGGGTGGTATTTCCCCTTACACCCTATGAAGAAGGGCTTAAAGAAACAGCATTTAATTCTTATATTTCTCAAATAAATTCAGAGAGCTATCTTCGATCATTCATAAGGACAAACGAGTTATTCGCAGTTAACAACCCTACAAATATCAACGTTTCCAATGTAAAACCCTAAACTTTTTCTCCAATACAAGTTATCCGGATAATGTGGTAAATGAACCAAAAAGAATGTCAGTGGTAAAGGATCCATCCGGTCTAGAGAATTAATTGCAATCGGTTTTCAAATGGATAAAAAAAATACATGGATATCATTAAGAACTAAAGATAACATTTCAAGTAATGAAACTTATGAAATCCATATATTAGCTTTAAATGGTGCTAATCATGAGAGAATTGATATTAACATCTAGGATGGCAGAGCTTATTATGAAAAATACAGTAACTACAGTTACTATAGTGGTGAACCGGAATTACAAATACGGGATAATGGATTAATATTAGAAATACCTTCCTCTGCCTTTAATAATGTGAACTCATTCATGATAAATGCTGATCTTATAGACGGATACCCCCAGGTAGACTGGATAGAAACACGTTAAATAAATATTATATGCTGAAAGTATCTAAAATATTAATATTAAACCAAAATTTTTTACACTAGATTTGATAAATTGAGTGTAAATAGTGCCTAAGGATCCTATCAATTTGGTAATACTCATAAAGAAATCTATGATTGGATGTTTTATTTATTGAATAATAAGCATTCTTCATAAAACTTTTTATATAGTACAATTATGTAATAGTAATTAATAACTTCTTTTTATTGGGGGGAGATTCGGGAATAAGTATTTAACATAAAAACCCTGAATAAAGATGGTTCACTAATTACAGTTCACTGGAGTAAAAGATATAATATGAAATATAAAATATTAGCTTCCATTATAATTTTATTAATACTAGGATCCACCTATGTTATTCTTACCACTGCGAATAGTAATATAGAACCTTTAGGCCGGCTTAGTTTTGTTAAAATATCAAATCCGGACATGTATACTGGAAGCCCACACTCCAATCTTCTGGCTCAATATGCCCAAGAGAGGGGATCAAATACGGCTTTAGTTGTTCATTTAGCTGGACATACCAATGGTTATCCTTGCTATACAAATGGTAATGTTTTAATAGAGGAATTAGGATTTCAAGACAGTGAGTCAAATTATGTAGAAAATAATTCATATACTTGGCTGATTGAAAGTTCATTGCAAATGTTAATATTTGGAGTACCCGATGGTAGATTTAGATATGTTTCCGATGGTATAGTCTTTAATAATTTAAGCAGTGCCATGAATCATTTGGATCAGGTAGCAGCAGCCCATGGACAAGTAGGTAAAACAGTTTTAGTATGGCATGGAACTGTTAGAGGAGGAAATCCCAATTTTAATTTAGGATGTGGAGCACCCTTATACTTTCAGATCGTTTGGTATGAAGATGGAAGATTAGCAGCATATTACTATTTAATAACTGGAATTCTATTTCCTTATTTCAATAGTCCATATACATGGTATGAATTAACGAATGCTAAACAACTCCAAGATGCATATAACAGCGGACAGCTTGATCTACAATATGCACCTTACGATTAAAAAAAATCTTGGATTTACTACTAAAGGAAACAATTTCTTTATTTTTCCAATTAAATTACTTTTTTTTAAAGCTTTCCCTAATTATATCAAAAATTTAAAGTTTATGATATTTATTAGAGGAATATATGTGTAGTTTTTTTATATTTAAATAAGAAAGTTTTATTAATCTTTATTTATATAATTAGTTTTATTAAAAGAATCATCATAACCTTGGTTTGGTAAAAAGACTGTTTGTTGGGGTTTAAGTCCTGTTACTTGGCAAGGTTGGGTTGTTAAACTACTCTTATATTAATTATAATATTGGATATTTCTTATTTCCGTACCATCATTACGGGTATAATAATTCTTGTAATAGCCATTGTTGGTTTTTTTATAATTGCTCTTTTAAAAGGTGAAAAACCAGGTTCTAAACAAGAAAAATTTTTGATTAAATAAATTTGTTGTATTTTTCTTTAAGATTTTTTGGGATGGGTTGAAAATGGGATTTTTAGATAAATTAAAGAGTGCTAAATCATGGTATAATAAAGGTACTAAAATGGTGATACAGGGTAACTATAAGGAAGCGCTGAAATGTTTTAATAAAGCTGTTGAAGTTGATCCAGAGTTTGATTTTGCATGGAATAGTAGAGGATTAATCCTTGAAAAATATGAGGAGTATTCGAAGGCTTTGGATTCATTTAATAAAGCATTGGAGATAGATCCAAAGTTTGTGATGGCTTGGATTAACCGGGGAATTACATTGGGTAAGCTTGAGAAATATGAGGAAGCTATAAAAAGTTTTAATATAGCCTTAGAATTTTATCCCAATCAAGTTCTAGCATTAAGCAACAAAGGAACAGCCCTTGGAAAACTTGGTAAATACGATGAAGCTTTAAATTATTTTAATAAAGCCATAGAATTAGATTCAGAATATAAACCTGCATTAGAAGCTAAAAAAACTATACTAAAAAAATCTGAAAAAATGAATGAATAAAAATAATTTATTTTTTTTGAAATTCATGAATTAAATATTTTAAAAAAAATAATATTTCTACAACATTTTTTGGATCAATTCTTTTAAAAAAAGGTAATTTATTCATTTTTTTTTTGGATGTAAATATAAAAATTAGAATTTTTATAAAAAGTTTATTTACATAATTCATTACTATATTCTTTTTTGAATTATAAATTCTAGATTTTTATGTTATTTGTATCGTTAAACGTTAAAATATTCTTTTAATATTCTTTAATTTTAAATTTAATCCCTTAAAATCTTTTTAATTTAAATAATGTTTCAACGTAAGAATGTAAGTGAATTTAGAGATTGACGTACATTGACCGGTAGTATTGAATCATCAATCTATTGATATAAGAGTCTTGATTAAGGGCTGATTGGTTAAAAGAAGAATCAATAGTATATATTGATTATATGTTATTTCAATCTCTTTTAAGAAGGTCTTAAATCTTTAAAACAACTCTAAAACGTCCTTTTTCCCGGTTTAAAACCAAAACCTTTATAAGTAATTACTAAGTGATAGTTGATAAGTCCAGAAAGATTCCCAATATTGAACCTTTTTGAATCTCTCGGACATGGAGGCGGTAAAATTAAGAGTAAATCGATTATGGCAGTATTATTGCTAAGTGCTATAATATTGCCTTTTAGTGCAGGCACAGCCTTTGCCACTACAAATATTACAAATGGGACTTCTAATCAAA
>PMWA01000010.1 GCA_003166335.1 Methanobacterium sp.
AAAACAACTACAATAATGATTATGACGATAATATAATAGAGAATGCTATCCATCTTTTATTACTCTCTAAATTTCATCTTTTCACTATTTAACCATAATAATGATTAATCTCTTCTATCTCTATCATCCCTTCGATCCCTATCATCTCTATTTTCCCTATTGTCTCTTCCATCTCTATAGTTTCTTCGGTTTCTTTGATTTAATCTTAGTATTAAAGAGCCAATTGCTCCACCTATGGCGCCCACCACTATTACAAGTACTATTTCTTGCAGTGAGTTTAATGGGAGGTAAGTGGATAACTGTGCAGAAAATGCAGCAATTTGACCTTTGAATAAGCTTAATATCCATAAGATTATTGCACCTGCAACACCCATAAGTGCTCCATTAATAATCCCATCAACAATGTCGCCATTTGAAATGTAACCCACAATTATGCCTGCCACTAAAAAACCAACCAGGGCAACTGGCAATCCCAGAACTGATCCAACTCCTAGAATAGATAAAACTACCGTAAATATAATTGCCAAAATAAATCCAGTAACTACAGCACCAACACTAACCATATAACCATCTCCATTAAAAAATTATTTAGTTAATATCAATTTTATGTACTGCTTCTTTTATTTTAGGCAGTTTAATGGTTAAAACAGAGTTTTGGAATTTAGCTGATGCTTCTTTAATCTTTATTTCTGACGGAAGTGTTATTGTTCTTGTTGTTTCGCCGTAACTCCTTTCTTTTTGGATGTAATTGATGTCTTCATCTTCACTTTCCTCTTCAAACTTTGCCATGATATCTATACTTACACCTGCAATTCCAATTTCAATGTCTTCCTTTTTCACAGCAGGAAGGTCTATTTTTAGTATTATATTCTCATTGGTTTCTATAATGTCGGTTAATGGTTTTTGGAGGGCTGTTGTGTAATCTGATAGAGTTTTTCCAACTTCTTCTTGCTTGTTTTTAACAGTGTTCATTATGTTATTCAACAACTTCTCGGCTTGTGTCCTCTTTTTTCCAACTTCTTCTTGCATATCATCCGTTTTATCCTGGGTATCTTCCTTTATTTGATTTATACTATCAGCAACATCATCTTTTTTATCAGAAACATTAGATTTGATATCATCCATTTTATCTGTCATTTCATCTTTATCTACCATTCTATCCTCTCCAAATTTTTTATTAATAATAAAAAAAATAATAAATTAAATTTTCAAAAATGCAATATATGGTTCTTCGGGCTTGAAAATTTTGCCTTTAATTAGAAATCTTAAAAGGATGATTAACGCAATTATAAACTACCATAGTATATAACAGGGTAGGCCTATTCAGTTCATATTTTCACCTATACTCTGTTGGTTGGTATATTCTCTTCAATCTAATAACTGTAACAAAACCAGATTCAATTTTATTAAAATGAAATCTATTTCATTGTATAACAATTTATGTTGATAGTTATTATTAAAGATTTTATATTTTCATCAAAGCATTAGTAAATACAAACCTCTCTGATTGGCTTATATAATTATGGTACTTGCATGGAAATCAATAGAAGCTCGGCACTCCACCAAAGTATACAGATAGCCCTTCGCTATATTTCAATACTATGTTTCATAGGAATATTCACCTCAATTAAAGGCAGGCAAAAAAATAATCCAAGAAATTAAATATTTTATTCTAAATTATATTTTTCTTAAAGAAAAAGTTTACAATTAACCCCAAATTTGTATTAAAGCTCTATAAATCCCCTTATTTTCCAAATCAAACATTTAAAATGAACTTTTGACTTGCAAAAACGGGTGCTCAATAATTGATCTTTAATGAATTCAATAAAGAGATCCTTAATAAAGATACCAATAATGTGACCTCTAATAAAATCAATAATGGCTTCTTTATTTAAATAAATGCGAAGTAAGCAATAAACGAAACCTTCTTTACAAAACAAAAGAAGTTTTCTAGTTCCTTCAAAAAAATACCATGAAATAGAAATAAGCAGAAATTTAACATCCAACTTAATTATATTACCACCCAGCTGTACTTTTTATCCTGGAATATTTTTAATGATTCTTGGAATAGTTATCCGGCAGTGGTCTATTGTAAGATGGGACGTTTCTTTTCAGTAAACGTTGGCACTCAAAAAGGTCAAAAAGTGGTGAAAAATGGACCCTACAAACTGGTGAGACATCCTTCATACACGGGATTACTTTTAACTTTAATTGGAATCGGATTAGCACTGCAATCATGGGGAGCAGTTATTATACTGATTTTAGTATTTGGCTGCACATTTGGCTACCGAATTCACATAGAGGAGAAATTATTAATTTCAGAATTTAATGGCGAGTATATTCAGTATATGAAGAAGACAAAAAGACTCATCCCATATATCTTATGAACTATTCCCATAATTGTTAATTTAACTTAGACATAGTTCAATTGAACCATTCAATGATAAAAGAAATATTAAGAATGATTTATCAAGTTAGCTTACCGGCGGTTACAACTGCTTTTTCGGATTTTAATGGTTTCAACAAATTTCTTTAATAATTCTTTATCAGTTTGAACCGTCTCTACAAAATCAGACAATTTTTTTTTATCTGAATACTTTTGGATGAGCTATAAAGTAAACGTCCATCTAGTCAGACCAATTTGAACCCTTTTTCTCAATACCAAAATCTTTAAATCGGTAAATTTATTATTCTCCAAGATCATATAAACATAAAATGAAAATAATAAGAGGTAATTTATGAAAAAAACCAACTCTAAATCAACAAAAGCACCTCTCACGAGTGCAGAGAGCGTATTGGCAGTCATGTTTGGGTTGGCTTCATTTTAGGCTTTCTGTTGACTCCGTTAGGAGTCGAGACTCGTATACCTGAACTAAGGACCCTGGCGTTTGCAGGATTCTTCATAAACCGTGGGGTTGTTGATTCCGCTTGTCGGGCTGGTTTCGCTGTGGCTACGAAGACCAAAACTCGCCGGCTTCTTTACGGTAATGGACACTGTCTCCTTTTCCTCACCGCACTGGACGAATAGCACAATTAACTTACGAGAAGGTTTGTAAAATTTAAAATAGATGAATTAAAAATGGAAAAAAAGAGGGTGAAAATTATGGATGAAAATAACAAACAAACTGCTAGCGGTGGCATGACGAACCTTGACTGGTGGCCGAACCAGTTGAATCTCGACATTCTACGCCAGCATTCCTCGAAGTCCAATCCAATGGGCGAGGATTTCAACTACGCTAAAGAATTCAAGAGTCTCGACTTCGAGACCCTGAAGAAGGACCTCCATGAACTAATGATGAAATCACAGGACTGGTGGCCGGCGGACTTTGGCCACTATGGACCTTTATTCATCCGCATGGCATGGCACAACGCCGGCACGTACCGCATCGGCGACGGCCGCGGCGGCGGGGGCAACGGCAACCAGCGCTTTGCACCTCTCAACAGCTGGCCCGACAACGCCAACCTCGACAAGGCGCGCCGACTGCTCTGGCCGATCAAACAGAAATACGGCCGGAAAATTTCCTGGGCCGACCTGATGATTCTCGCTGGCAATGTCGCCCTGGAATCGATGGGTTTCAAGACCTTCGGTTTCGGTGGCGGGCGTGAGGACATCTGGGA
>PMWA01000118.1 GCA_003166335.1 Methanobacterium sp.
CAAAATTAATATACTCCAAGGCGCTTCCATCAAGTTTATCTTCATATTGATCCTTTAACAACTGAGTAAAACTGGAAACCATCCTTAACGGTTCCTGCAAGTCATGAGAAGCCACATAAGCAAACTGCTCAAGTTCCTGGTTAGAACGTTTTAACTCCTCCATAGTTCTTTCCAGCTTTTTTTCAGCTTTTCTTCGATCAGAGATTTCATCAAAAGCACCAATAGCACCACGAACATTACCTTTTTCGTCAAATAAAGGCACGGCATGCCCATAAAAATTTAATACTTTGCCATCATGACGAATAATATCATATTCTGAGCCGTACACAGGTTTCCCTGTAGCTATAGCTTTTTGCATAGGAAAATCTTCAGGATTTAACTCACGATCATTAAAAAAAGCAGTAAAATTAGGTTTCTCATTAGGCGATGCACTTAGCGAAATGTTAGACCCGGGGGAGATGTCTAACAATTTTTCCATGATCGGATTAGCATACATAGTCTTACAATCCTTATCTTGGGTAATAACAACACTCATTGGCAATAAATTATTTAATGTAATGAGCTCCTCTACACGCTGACTTAAATCCATGTTCAATTTAATAATTTCATCTTCAGCCTTCTTGCGCTCGGTGATCAGGTAAACAAAATCTGCAGGTTCACCCTTATTATCTGTGATAATTTTATATGAAACAAATCCATTTAAAGGATTATCAAAGAATTGCTTATAAACTTCATTATTTTTACTAAGCTCTTCATTTAACAATTGTAATTCCTTATTAGCTTTTTTTAAATCTTTATTTACAACATCTGATTCTTTATCAGCCTTTTTAACTGCTTCATTTGATTTAATCACAGAAAAACCCCACCCCATAAAGCTAATCAGATTAAAATCATATCTATTATTATTTTATTATGTTACTTTATAAACTTTTATAATAATTAATTAAAATAAAACAATAAAATTAACCAGATTTTAGATAGAATCCGTGTAGTAATAAAAATTCTTATAAAAAATTTAAGCAATTTGAATATAATTTTTAAAATATAACTTCTAAACAATTTTAAATTACTTTTATACAAACGAATAATAAATCTTGATTAATACAATCTAAAGACACATAAAGGTGATCCTTCCGCTATAGTCTCGTTTAAATCCAGTTTACCCTTGATATCTGTCCATTTTAAGCTATAATTCAGTATTGCCTGACAATTAAAGCAGAATATATGATTCTTTTCTGATTCATCTTTCCAAGGGCAATTTAAAACCTCAATATAGTACCCTTCTTCATTAAAACCAATTTTACTCATAATACCGAAGCTGGAGAGCAAATCAGACATCCAAGCAAGATAAGCATCAAATATCACTTCAGGTTTATCAGATTCATAATTTAACCCTAATTTATTTATATGATCATCAAAACTTGGTGTATCATTCTCTATCCGCTTGGAAAAAATATTCAAAAGCATTTCCTCAATCTCTTCATCTGATTGATCAGCACAGTTTTTTAATGTTTGAACAAGGTCGTCAAAATCTGTTAAAACTCTGTTTTTAAGTTCAAATTGTTTTTTATTTTCTGAATTATGCTTATAAACCGCCATTTCAATGTTAGCATTCACTTCGCCTTCCCTGAAAGGTTTAACTAAGTATCCATAAGGTTCCGTTTCACGGGCACGCTTCAACACTCCATCATCTGAATATGCTGTCAAATATATGATAGGAATATTCAAACTTTCCCTTATTTGTTGAGCTGCTTCTATACCATCCATACTACCTTTTATAACTATATCCATTAGTATCAAATCTGGTTTGGTTTCTTTGGCCTTACTAATTGCATCTTCACCGGTATCCACCCAACCTACAATATTATAACCCCAATTTTCCAGTTTACGTTTAATAAGCATAGCCATAATGCTCTCGTCTTCAACCACTAATATTCTCTCACCAGACATTTCAACTAATTCCTTTATACTCTAATTCCTTGAACGTAATTCTAAACTCGGTCCCGTCGTCATAATCAAGTTCTACATTACCATCTATTTGACGGGTTAAATTATTTACAAGTTCTAATCCTAAAGATTCGGTATTTTTAAAGTCAATACCAGGTTTAAGTCCGATTCCATTATCTTTAATGATTAATGTGAATATATCATCAGTTTTACTGAATATTATAGTGATAATACCATTTTTATCTTCTGGAAATGCATATTTCAAACTGTTTGTTAATAATTCATTAACTATTAAACCAAGAGGAATTGCAGTATTAATATCTAACATGATTTCTTCAACATCTATAACCAGCTTTATTCGATCAGGAGCAATATTATAAGAATCAAATATATCAATTGCCAGAGAATGGATGTATTCCCCAAAATCAATTTTTTTAAGGTTAGTTGATTGATAAAGTTTTTCATGAATCAGGGCCATTGAATCAGCGCGTGTTTTACTATCCCTAAATACATTAAAATCTGCTTTATCCTTGATGTAATAAGATTGAAGCTCGAGAAGATTAGATATAATCATCAAATTATTTTTAACCCGATGATGAATTTCCTTAAGAAACATCTCTTTTTCTTCCAACGCTTCTTTAAGCTGATTTCTACTATTTATAAGTTCTTCTAGTTCATCACGTTCTGTGATAGCTCTCTTAATTGCTGGTGCTAATTTTGTAAGATTATTTTTAAAAACATAGTCTTTAGCACCATTCTTTAACATGTCAACTGCAAATTCATTCCCAATTTTGCCGCTGACAAAAATGAATGGAGTATGTGGAGATCTCTTCTTTGTGATCTCTAAGGCAGAAACACCATCAAAATGAGGTAGCGAATGATCCGCCAATATTAAATCTGGTTTAAAATCATTAAGTTCTCTGATGAAATCCTCTTCTGTTTCCACTCTCCTAGATAAAAATTTTAAACTTTCACGACGCATTTCATATTCCATCAATTCAGCATCATACTGAACATCTTCCAATATAAGAACTTTAAGTTCTCCCATCACTACTCAACTTCTTTTTTTAATCCCACAAATCTCAAAAAAATTTTTCCTTGAATCTTTTCATATTGCTTTATAAAAAATTCATGTAATTAAGTAAGAGATCAATAAACCAATAATAAATGATCTCTAGTTTATAATATCCCTAATTTAGTTGAAACTCTATTGATTCAACTATAAAAATTCTCTTATTAATATTACTAAGAATTAATTAACTAATTTTCAATCTTAAATTAAGATTATAAGAAAAATAGCAAATATGGTAAAAAATAGATAATTACATATAGCCCAATTAGTTTAAGATCGGGCTTTTAAATCAGTTTCAGAGCCAGTTAGAATAGAATGTTACTTCGACTCATTTTTTTTAAGAATAATTTATTCCCACATATAGAACCTTATAAAGACTAAACATTATCTTAAAAAAAAATGTGGGTTTAGTAATTATCTTCTCATAAATATATTTTTTTTATGCCAGTATTAGTCCTAAGCCAAAAATAAGCATTATACTTAGAAGTAAAGGTCCATAGATTTTTTCAATAGTTTTAGGATTAATTTTTTTAAGTAGTACTGGTCCTATAAATGCACCTACAGCAGCTCCACCGCCAAGGAGAATTATCAAGGTCAGATCTAACCTTCCTAGCAGGTAAAAACTTCCTATACCTGCTACTGAGTTGAAGATAAGTACGAATACGGAGGTACCTACAACCATTGCAGCGGGTAAGCCTAAACTATAGAGTCCTGCAATAACTGGTGGTGTTCCACTTATTCCGAAAACTCCTGCCATTAATCCGGATGCGACTCCAAAAAGAGAGGCTATAACTTTTTTAGGACCGGTAAGGGTTAATGTTTTTTCTTTATCATCATTTTTTTCTTTCAGTTTTTGACGTCTTTGTAATAAGCTTCTCAACATTGGAATTATCATTATCAACGTGAATATTCCAAGAATTTTTTGTAAAAGGTTAGGAGGAATAATATTGGCAATATTAGCTCCTATTAATGTACCTATTAATCCTCCGATTCCTAAAATTAATCCTGTACGGATATTTACATTGCCTTGACGATAGTGACTGAAGGCGCCTACAGCCGTGGTGGGTAACACTGATGCTAGAGAGGTAGCTACAGCTACTTGTGGTGTGACACCGAAAATCAGTATCAAAACCGGTACATATAATCCACCACCACCACCACCTAAAGTAGACACTAATAGGCCTATAATAAATCCGAATAATGGAAGCAGAATTAAATTAATATCAAACATTTCAAATTAATCCTGAAATAGTTCTTTAATTTTTTTAACTTAATCACTTATCTTTTTAATAAAATCTTTCAAGTGACTATCTCTTTTAATTGGTTCACCATGAGCGGGACAAATCCACTCAAAATCGTACTCATCTATTTTAGTTATCGATTCTTTTATAATCTGATTATTCCAATTAGTAAATGATGGCTGCATGATTATTTCCCCATTTTTGGTTCTAAATAAATCACCAACAAACATTATATCCTTATAAAGCAAACATACATGCCCTAGTGTATGCCCCGGAGTATATATAACTTTAATATTGCCAATCATTCCATTTTCAGGATATGAATTAATATTTTTCGGTTTTTTAAGTTTAATAATGTAATTAATAATTCTTTTAATCATGTGACGATTTATTTCACCAAGGATATAAGGTATATCCTCTTTTGATGCCCAAATTTTAGCTCCACTAGCTTTCTCTAGTAAAGCTAGACTACCTACATGGTCCATATCATCATGTGTAATTAAAATATGTTTAATATCATGAGGTTTAATATCCATGGATTTTAAATCATTTAAAATACCTTCTCCACTCTTAGGAAGTCCTGTATCAATTAATATTATTTCCTCACCCAAAATAAGATAAACATAATTTCTTTTCGTTGAATCCAATGCATAAACTTCATCACTTATTTTCATTTTTTTATACACTCCTTTTTTTCATGTTTTTTATAACATTGAAATGAATTTTTTATTCTAATATTCGTATCATCCCTTATTTGCGTCCATGATCTTTAAAACGATATTTTTAATTGTTTCTATGCTTTTTTTAAGTTCTTCAATCTCTTCAAAGTTTAATGAGGATAATAATTGTTTCATATTTTCTTCAATTGGGTTTCGTGATGTTTTTATGAAACTATGTCCGTATGGTGTTAATTTAACCCTAAGTATTCTACGGTCTTTTTCATCAGGTATTCGCTTTATTAAACCATCATTAGCTAATTGATCAATTTTACCAGTCATTTGTGACTTTGCTAATCGTAATTTCTTCCCCAGTCCTGATATTGATGGATTATCATAGCTTTCAATTAATATTAACCAAGAAAATGTTTTCATAAAGTCTCTATCACCTAAATGGATCAATTCATTATTGAAAAGTTTAATATAAAGTATTGAATCTTCCATAATATCTTCTACAAGTTTATCCGCCTGTTTTTCCGTCATAATGAATATCCCTCTTAAACAAAAATTTTTTAGTTATTTTTTGTATAGTCTATATTAATAAATAGTTTAATTTAATATACTATTTAATTTTGTAAACTATTCTTATATTTAAAACTTTGGATCAAAAATTAAAAAAAGATATAAAAAAAAAGATATAAAAAATATAACGTTCAGATCCTTTTTATGATATTGCGAGCTTTTTTTATAATTTTGTCGGTGTTATAGCCTATTTTACGATGATATATCACTAAAAAGTGCAGTAATTGAGATAATTTTAAGGACTGATCTTCTCATATAACTGTGTGATTTTTTCAAGGAAGCCTTTCTCTTTTTAATGTGGATATATCATCAATTAAACCTCTTTTTGATCGAATATTCTTTCCGATGTGGATTTTATACAAAAATAAAGGCTTGCTTTAATCTGTGGTCATAAAATGGAGATTCGTGCGGTTGATTGGGCCATTTTTTAATAATTAAATATGTAAGCGAGCGGGCAGGCATGCAAGCGAGCGATCAGCGGGCAAAGAACAATCAAGCTTGATTTAGTGCTTATAAATGTGGTGAAAATAGATGAATTGGGGTATATGATATGGGTTAGATTATAGAGTTTGATAATATTTGAATCAATTAAATAATTGTTTTTTTATCCCCATATGGGATAATAACTCCTCTTTATTGTCCTTTCATAAATCAATCTGAATCAATTATTTTGGCGATAGATGATTCATTTAACGTTAAATAAGATAGTTTTTTCGGAGATATTTGAGCAGTTGGCGGGCAAATAGAGGCCGTATAATCGCTTGCTTCCTTTCCAAAATAATATTAGAAATAATTTCTATTTTTGCTAATTAATCATGAAATCATTAATTCATAATAAGTTAGTGAATATGCTTTCTTTATAATTAATATTTCTAAAAATTAGAAACCTTAGATTCATTTTTTTTGAGATATGTTCCTACTTAACTGATAATAAAAGTTACATCAAAAAGCATTACTTCATCTACCCCAAATAGTTGAAAATTATGTGACTTTGGTGATTTTCAAAATTAATTATATTCTACTTCGTAATATATGTCTATAACGAAGTAGAATTTTATAAAAATATTTTTTTGACACATGAAATATGAGAAGAATTTTTCTTTAAAAATGAAAGAAATTACCATTTATTGATCCAATGGGCTATATATAACGATGTTTTTATACCATATTAAAATTTTTACTATCATTTATATAAATAATGGTACCAAAAATTAGAACAATTAATTATTTCAAAATTAGAGAGATAATTTTTAATCAAAATAAAATTCTATTATTTAGCTTCTTTTTTTTTAAAAAACTTTTATATTTTACAGAGTAAATCTTCCCCCAAAAAAATGAGAAAATAAATATTTTTTTTTTTAGGATAAAAATCTTCTGTTTTTTACCAATTAAAAAAATAAAAAAAGATTAAATATTTCTTCCAATAGAGAATCCTTGACCTAAAAATTTGCCAATTCCATAATAACCCATACCTGCTGGATCATATAAAATAGGTTTTATTTTGTTAATATCCGGATTTCCATTCTCATCAGTGAACTCTTCATCTATTTTTACATCGAGAATTTCTCCAGTGAAATGAGTGTGTAATCCTAACTTCGTGGTATCAACCAATTTACACTCCAGAATGAGAGGGAATTCCTTAATGTAAGGTGCATTAACAATTTCACTTTTAACTGGAGTTAATCCCGTAATAGAAAATTTATCTTCATCCCTACCTGAAATCACTCCAAAATGATCCGCTTCTTTAACATACTTTTCAGATGGAATATTTATGGTGAATGCCTCTTGATTTATAAGGTTTCCCTGAGTATAAGTGGCTTCCCTCGTTGATATAGAAACACATGGTGGATCAGAACAAGAAATACCACCCCATGCTACAGCCATAGCATTCGCTTTTCCAGCCTTATCATACGTACCCACTATAAATACTGGTGTGGGATAAACAATAGTTTTTGCTCCAATAGATTTTTTCATAATTATACAAACCTCCTTCAATTACTTAAGCTATTTTTTTTTACCAACTTTATTTTCGTACAAAATTTAATTCAAGCTTTCACTACTATTTTACACGTGGATTTGCATCAGTTTTAGTCACTATAATATTATGATGTTTAAACCAAAAATAAGTTTTTTTATTATGATAAAAATGATTTAATTTTTTTTTTGTCAAAGATTTAAAAAAAATGTTAAATTTAAATATCCACATATTTAATGAAAGTAATGATAAATTCATGTATGTCACCTTATCTGGAAGATACAAAGCTAATATACAAAGCTAATAACTATTATTTTTTTTATTTAACTTCAAACTCCTATTAATATTATTTGATTTACACACTACTTATTAGTTGTTTAATTTTTTAGAACTTAATTTTTTTAGAGTTTTAATCATTTGAAGAAGACAAAGTTTATTATAAATTTAGTAGTTTATAATCCAACTACTAATTAGTAAACTTTATATATGTAATAGTTCCTATTATTCTAAAATAGTAATCATATAAAAATTATAAATTCTTTTAACTATGTTACAGGTTCAATTATTACAAGGTGAATTTAAAATGATAAAAGGAATAGCAGAAATCTTTAAAAGTGATCTTAAAGCCATTATAAACAATCCCATTGTAATAGTAGCTTTAATTATAATAGTTTGCTTACCATCACTATATTCACTAATTAATATTCAAGCAATATGGAATCCCTACAATAACACTTCTAATATGAAAATCGCCATAGTTGATAATGATTTAGGTTACACTTTCCAAGGAGTGAATTATAATTTTGGAAAAAATTTATCCAACGAATTAGCTGCCAATAACACTAATTTAAACTGGCAATTTGTAGATGAAAATACTGCACGATACGGAGTTAATACTGGAGAATATTATGCTGCATTCATAATTCCCAGTAATTTCACTGAAAATTTACTATCATTTGGAACATCAAATCCTAAACAAGCCCAAATAGAGTACTTAATTAATGAGAAAATGAATCCAATTATGCCAAGAATAATTAACACCACTGCACTTGAAATACAGAATCAAGTTAATTCAGCTGTAGATCAAGGAAAAATAAATCTAACCACAACTCAAGCAACAGCATTGCAAACACAACTTAGTACTATGCAAGAGCAAATTAGTGCATTGCAGGCGCAAAATAGTTCAGCAGCTAATCAGCCGAATACAAATTTAACTGCTGCTAATCCTAACTCAACAACCAGTGCAAATCCAAATGGGTTAATAACATTTTCCAGTGGGAATCAGAATGATCCAAATGTAAATCCTATGCAAATGAATGAAGAACTTATATTTCCTGTGGATAATTACGGGTCTGCTATTGCACCATTTTACATTGCTTTATCACTATTTATAGGATCCATAGTAGCCGTGGCTATGTTAAGCACTCGAGTAAGAAAAAGTAAACAATATCACCCCGTCAGTGTTTATTTTGGAAAAATGGGATTATTTATATTAATAAGCATATTACAGGCTTTAGTAATTACATTAGTCATATTAAACCTTCATGTGCAATTATCCTCAGCAGCATTATTCACTTTCACAGCATTATATATTGGTTTATGTTTCATGATAATCACTTACTCCTTAGTATCAGTCTTTGGAAGTATAGGCAAAGCATTTGCTATCATAATACTTGTGTTACAGGTCATGACCACTGGAGGAACCTACCCCGTACAAATGTTGTCATCATTTTACCAAAATGTATATCCCTATTTACCAATGACTTATGCCATTGATGCTCTCAGACAAGTAGTTGCAGGAGTTTTATGGAATAATTATTGGTATAATCTTGAGATCCTGACTATATTCCCTGCTATAGTTCTTATTTTCGCTTTATTAATGAAAGAAGAAATGGATAAAAAAGCAGAACAGGCGGAACAAAATTTAAAAAAAAGTGGATTATTTTAAAAAAATTAAAAACATTAGGAGAACTTGAAATTAATACTATTTCAGTAATAGAACTTTGCTTTAGATTTAACTAGAATAGAAATTAATTAGTTAATAGTAAAAGGAGCCTATTTCCTCGTAAATTATTTTCTATACTTACTAAATTTTTTGCTTATTTTTGAATTTAAATCTCTCTATTCATTCTTAGGTTTTTCCCGGATTTTTAATTTACCATTATTTAAATAAACATTCGTTCTTTAGTAACTAATTCTTTTTTATGTTTTCTTCATTATTTTCCAATCTAGCACGCCTAAATAAATTTTATTTTCACAATTTTTTTTTATATAAAACTAAAAACATTGAATTGATTATAAATTAAAATTATTATATAATTATTTTTATATCATAAAAAAAAATTATGGGGGAGCTTTAGGAATATGAATAATAAAAATATAAATTCCATTATAAATTCCATTAATTCTGCTGAGACTGAGTTCATCCGAATAATATGGTGTGATAATGCAAATATAATCAGAGCAAAAGCCGTGCATAAGGATTCTTTAGGTAATTCTAATTATAGTATAGGATTCTCTGAAGCTCAGCAAGGAGTACCCTCTATTTATGATGCAGTTGTCACAGAAACCGGACTTACACCCGTAGGAGAAGTTCAACTAAAAGCAGATCTTTCAAGTTTTACCTCTATTCCCTACTCTCCTGGCCATGGACGTGTATTCGGAGACATGATCAAAAACGGGAGAAGTTGGGATTACTGTCCACGTGGATTCCTAAAGAAAATAGTTGAACAAGCTGCGGAAATAAATGTAAACGTTAAAGGAGCATTTGAAAATGAATTTTATCTATTAAATAAAAATGATGAAGTAATCCTCCCATCAGATAATACACCATTTGCATCAACCTATTCCATGGATATAAATAATAAAATTATCGAAGATATAGTCCAAGCACTTAATTTACAAGGATTACAAGTAGAACAATATTATCCTGAGTCTGGACCAGGTCAGCAGGAGATAACAATCAAATATACTGATGCTCTAAATGCTTGTAATAGTCAAATCATCTTTAGAGAGACTGTGAAGGCTATAGCCTATAAACATGATAGTGTAGCGTCATTTCTTCCAAAAATATTTGCAGATAAACCAGGAAATGGATGCCATCTACATTGTAGTTTATGGAATGATGCTGAAAACATCCTTTCAGATTCTCAAGGTGAATATGGTATTTCAGAAATAGGAAGACAATTCATAGCAGGTATTTTAAATCATCTACCAGCACTTATGGCTATAATTACTCCAATTCCTAATTCTTATAAAAGAATTAGACCCAATCTTTGGACAGGAGCGTATCAATGCTGGGGAATAGATAATAGAGAAGCTGCACTCAGAATCGTCACCGATCATAATGGAATGATTAGAGATTTTGAGTTAAAAACAGTTGATGCTTCATCTAATCCATATTTAGCATTCGGAGCTGTTATAGCCACAGGACTTGACGGGATAAAGAAGGAAATGAAACTTCAACCACCCATACAGGAAGATCCTGCTAATATTTCAGTAGAGAAACAGAAGGAATATAAAGTCAAGCGTTTACCATCTGAATTAGATAAATCTATTATAGAACTCAAAAAAGATAAGGTGATTTTAAATGCAATGGGTGATAAGCTTTCAAAAGCTTATATTGAAATTAAAAAAGCAGAATTAAGAGCATTAAGAAATCTTAAATTAGAGGATGAAGTTCAATTATTATTAGAAAAATATTAAGGATGTTACCTATAAAAAAGGAAGAATAATTCTTATGAATTTCTATGATTTACCTAAAGAAAAGCGGGAAGAACTGGTAAAGAAGATAGAAACAGACATTGAACAAAACCTAGAAAATGATGAATATAAGAATATTTATAAATACAGCTCTGATTCTGACACTTATATCCGAAAAAACGCTTATATAGCCCTTGGCAGAATTTACCAGAAACACGATGATTTAAGGGATGAAATCCTCCATTTACTAGATGAAATGATCAAGATGGAAGATGAGAAGATAAGACAAACATCAGTTTATACATTGGGTGAGATAGGAAAGATTGATGCTGCTAAAATATTAAAGATTTTCCCAAAAGCCTTGGAAGATGAAAGCAGTTCTGTAAGAAATGCAGTGATTGGTTCGCTAAAGCAAATGTGCCTAAAAAATCCAGAACCTACCCTACAGTTCGCCCGGAAATATTTACACCATCCTAACCCTGAAGTTCGAAGAGAAATGATTCACGGTATAGAACTTAGAGGAAGAACCCATCCCGAAGAAGTCATCCCTTTTTTAGTAGAACTGCAGGATGAAGAGAACCAAAAAGTTAGAAATACCATTATACACGTCCTAGGGCAAATTAGTTATAAAAAAGGTTGCTTAGAGTTAGTAATTGCAGCCTTAAAAAATTGGGAGAACCGAAAATTAGTACATGAAGCTTTAAAAGAAATTGTAGAAGTTCATAAAAGATATAAATTCGCTTATAAATCACCCCAAGAAGCTAGAAATTATATTAACGTCAATTTTTGAAACTCATCTGCAAAGTTACAAATTTTCTAAAATCCGGGAAAAACAAATAATTATTTTTTAAAAGAAAATAAATAAATCATTTTATCTGCTTTCCTTAGAGAAAAAAAATCAAAACTTTACATTTTACCTTCAAAACCATTAATCGCAGCAGGAAGACAGTCTATCACTGAAGATAATCCAGAATGATGAAGATTCAAAACCACTGCACCCACAATTTCTTCACGAGTTGCCCCTTCCTTTTTTGCCATCATCGCATGCATCTGTACACCCCTTGCATTCCGATTCGCAGTTTGAATAGCAATATTAATCAACTGCTTAGTCTTACTATCTAATCCCCTTAAAGCCTTTTGAGCTTCAACAAGATCATTAAAACGAGCTGCCACATCTGGACATTCTTTCTGAAATAATTCATATGGATTTTCATTCATAAATTTTACTCTCCAATTTTTAATATTAATCTTAATTTTACAATTTATTATTTTTATAAGATAAAATATTTTAAAAAAGATTCAATCCAATCTAATGGAGTAATACTTTTAATAAAAATATTTTACAAATAAATTAGATTTTCTAAGGTGCAGTAAGAGACATAAAACAGATCTAAAAAATGAATTATTAAACATTTATTTAAATTTTAAAAGGCTCTTAACCCGCATTTATTAAATTTTTTTTATTTGATTTTTCACTTTGAAAGTAATAATTTCGTTCTTAAAAATTCCTGAAATATTTATTTGACATAACAGCAAAACTACACAACAGCACAACAGCACAACNNACAGCACAACAGCACAACAGCACCAGCGTGCAGATAAGGGACAATATAAAGAGATTTCAGAAGCTAAAAGAACCCTTTTTTTCTATTTATCAAGACTCTAATTAACTTCATATTATTTTAATTTTAATCAAATAATTTCCAGATTTTCTCTTCTATTATTAAGATTTACGAACTGTCGTCGTTAAGTTAAGTGTGACAGATATAAATAATTTAAACCAATTTTTATGAATTGATTTTTTTTATTTTCGGTAATTCTAAAGCTTAAAAAGAAATACTAAAAAAAATGATACGGAAATCATAATAGAATGACAAAGAAGGGATTAATGAGAACCTAAAAAAAAATACCGGCGAAAATAATTCTTTTAATTTAAAAAAAAATGGGAGGAGTATTTAAAAAAAAAATATTTAAATACTCATTGGAAATTATTTGAATTGCTTTAATATCCTGTGCTAGCTATTTCTGCCGGTGCTTTGCCAGGGTCTATGAGTACCTTTGGCGTATATCCACCACCATTACCATGGTGTTGGGAGTTATATTCTGCGTAATTCCAATCTACCCATCCGTTACCAATGTTTATTTGTACCCATGCGTGTAAGTACCAAACTGAACTGGCAGGCGCGTTGGCATAACCCATAATTCTGGCTTGTATTCCTGCAGCGTTTAACTGGTTGTATAACCATGAAGAATCCGCCCAGCAATCACCGTATCCATAATGTATTAATACACTTGCATCATCTAAGCCATTATATGTAACACCCTGAACATCCGCGAATTTTGCTTCTGCTGATCCTATAGCATTTAATACGGATTGTACATTTGAAGCTGTAGCTGTAGTGGTTATGGTTGTCCATGGTGTAACTGAAACATAATTAGGTAATCTCTGGTTAGTGCTTTGGAAGTTCAGTATTTTACTGAATGTATATATTGTGTTTTGGAAGTTAAGTATTCCAAGTGAAGTGTTTAAGGAATTGGGTGCTGTTCCTGTGGAATTAATAGTTTTTTGAACGCTCTGCGCGAGACTTAGGTAATTTGATTCAAGTATATTCCCATTTTCAACCGTTTCTGGGGGGTCGGATGGGCTTTGCACTGTTTTAATGGTTATTGGTGTGGTTAATCCTTTGTTAATGTCCAGCAAGTTTGCTGTGATTAATTGAAGGAATTGTGGCATAGTAACTTCAGTGTTAGAGATTGTAACATAATTAGGTAACCTGTGGTTGGTTTGCACAAAATTAGTTACGCTAGTTGCTGCAGTGTTAATTTGCTTACTAGTGAAACTTACACTAGCGGGTGATCCAGCTGCTTTCACAGTTGATGTTCCGTTAGTTGCTGTTATGGTTTTTGTAGTAGTAGTTGTAGTTGTAGTTGTCGTTTTAGTTAGGTTTGTTACATTTGTTAAATTATGACTTGTAATGGGATTTGTTTGATTAGAAGTCCCATTTGTTGTAGTGGCAAAGGCTGTGCCTGCACTAAAAGGCAATATTATAGCACTTAGCAATATTACTGCCATAATCGATTTACTCTTAATTTTACCGCCTCCATGTCCAATAAATTCTCTAAGATTCATTTAGGGAATCTTTACTGAACTTATCAACTATCACTTAATATTCACTTATAAAGGTTGCGGTTTTAAACTCGAAAAAAGGACGTTTCAGAGCTCTTTTTAAGAATTAAGACCTTTATAAAACAGATTGAAATAACATATAATCAATATATACTATTGTTTCTTTTTTTAACCAATTAAACCCCTATTTAATCATTTTTTACTTAATAATTTACATGTTACACCGTTTGCCAACGGACTTCAATCTTTAAATTCATTATTATCTATTCATTTTATTTATTTAATTTCAAAAAAACTTTAAATGATGTAATTTTAAATTTAAAGATTTTTAAAAGAATAATTTTACATTTTATTAATAGATAAATTATCTAAAAAAAAATTTAAGTTAATCTAAAATCTATAGTAAATACTTTATAAAAAAAAATTAGTAGTTAATCTTCATAAAAACCTTTTTTTATCAGTTTCAAAACTTTATCATAGCATTCATTTGCTTCTTTATCGTTTCCCATTTCTTTAAATGTATCACCTTTATTTATTAAAGTAATGGCCTCATTCTCATTAATCATTAATGCATGGTCGAATGAATTTAATGCTTCCTGTAATTCACCTAACATTCTAAGGGCAACCCCCCTATAATGCAATGAATAATAATCATCTGTAATTAACTCCAACGTCCTGTCAAAGCATTTTACCGCCTCTTCATACTCTTCAAGTTTCATTAATAAAATCCAACCCTTATTAAAAATTGGTGCAGGATTTTCAGTATCAATCTCAGAGAGTCGATCATAGCATTTTACTGCATCATCATATCTACCCAGCTCATCTAGAATCATAGCTTTATTAAATAGTGCATCACCATGCTCATCATCAATATTTAAGGCTTCATCATATGCCTCTAATGCATCCTCAGATTTATCCAATTCATCTAAAATCCAAGCTTTATTAAACCATGCTTCAGCATCCGCAGGATCCAATTCTAAAACCCGGTCATAAGCCTCCAATGCTTCCTCATACCGTTCAAGTTCCTCCAGACTATCACCTTTATCAAACCAAACCTCACCTTTCTTAGGATTATATTCCAAGGCTTTATCATATGCATCTATAGCATCCTCATATCTCCCCAGTTCAGCTAAATTCCAACCAATATTATACCAATTTTCAGCTTCAAAAGGCTCTGTTTCTAGCAAATTATCAATATTATCCTGATCCATCTCTACACAATCCTCCTCATACCTTATTTCCATAAAAAATTAATTAATCAACATATAATTCATTCAATATCAATTATTATCGTATAATACTTTCCTAGCATAATAAATTTACTTAAAAAAAAATTAAGTTAACCTCCCAATTAAATAGTAATACTTTTAATAAACATATATACAAATAAAATAAATACGCTAAGGTGCAGATAAGCGACACAAAACAGATCTAAATAAGAATTATTAAACATTATTTAAGTTTTAAAAGGCTTAATAACCCAGCATTTATATAAATTTTTTTTATTTGATTTTTCACTTTGAAAGTAATAATTCCCTTCTTAAAATTCCTGAAATATTTATTTACTATAACTACACAACAGAACAACTACACAACAGCACAACTACACAACAGCACAACTACACAACAGCACAACTACACAACAGCACAACAGCACAACTACAGGAGATATAAGGATTTCAGAGGAGACTTCTGAGAACCCATTTTTCTACTATCGGGACTTCAGTAAACTTCTCTAATAAACATTTTTTTTTATTCACCTATATCGAGACGTTCCTTCAACTTTTTAACTTCCTCTTCTAATTCATCTAACTTCTGCACTTCTCTTATATTCGCATGAGTTTTACAAATATATCCTAAAGTCCTAATCCATTTAATCTTAATTTCCTCATTTTTAACGTCTTTTATTCGCCCATTTTTTATTCTATCAGATATAAAAGCTATTTGGTCCTGCAAAATCTCTAAATTCTTATTAAAAGTAAAATCTTCATTATTATCACTCATTCAAAAATCCCTCCATATTCATTTAATCTAAAAAATTCATTATATAAAAAAAATTTTGTTTCAAATGTCGTTGGTTCTACAGCTTGGTTGGCGTAAACAGACCCTTCAGACCTTAACATGCAATAGTGGGTCCTTCCAGAAGGAATAATCCATCTCTAACCGTAACTAAAACTTAATTTCATATTTCAAAACCAATTTAAATTTATTCAATAAACCTCCCGACGACATTTCACTCACACTATACATACATAACGTCTATGACGGATTGATCACCATTCCCAAAAGTTCATATAAATCCTAAATATTACCTTAATAAAGATAATAATCACTAATTCAACTTATTTAACAAATTCATATAAAAAATTGAGTGATTTCTTAGAAATTCACAGAACTTCACTTTAAAAACATAATATAAACAATAATAATTTGATTAACTACTTCAATTTTTTTCCACTATGATCATAGTTTTATATAGATAAACCTACATTTTTAATCAAATAATTATAACTAGACTAAAAAAAATTAAAAAGTGATTCTAAATGACTATTAAACAATTAAAAAAAGATATTGAAGAAATTAAACACCATCTAAACGGTAAAATCCCAAATAAAAGTCAACGACTAAATCAATTATCATATCAAATTAGCTGCATTGTAACAGACGATTACCCGAAATATGGAGAAGCCATCGGAGATGTAGGTGATTATTTAGCAAATCACACCAGGGTTGGAGGAATCCTTTGATGAAGATGGAAACATTAAATTAGATGGAAAATTTAATTCAGACTCACCCGAAGTAATCCACTATAAAAAATTAGAAAAACCCTGTGACAAGATGAAAATAGAAGCTATGAATCATCTTTCTGAAGAAAAAAAGAAGACTATTTTGGACCTTATTGATAAAATGGAAGAAATAAAAAATCTTTAAAGAATTTTAATTAAAAAAAAACTTATAGAAAAACATCCAATTAAAGAATTTTTTTTATTAATTTTTAGAATGTATTTCATCAATCCTACTGCTCACTCCATTTTATATCAGATTAAAATAAATTTTTATTAATATAAAATTAATAGGTTTTCTTGATATTTGGAACTAAATAACCTATTACACCACCAATTGCTGTTGAATCAGCAGCAACTACCGTATTTATTTGAATGAAATAAAATTATCGATAATCCTAGAAAAGATAATTAATCTAATAACAATCCAAAAATTATGTTACTAATGAAGTTCATTCATATCATAATTAGCTGGAGGCTTATTAATCTGTATAAATATTATATTAAACGCTGCTTTTCTACATCAGTTAAATTATTAAATATCTCCATTTTTCAGTTTACTTGCAATACTAGCATCTAAAGTTTCTAAACACAACTTAACCTGATTGAACCATTAATATTAATCCCCCAATTTTATTATGCATTTTTATAAAAAATAAATCCTACTATATTTATATTACTTCTCAAATGCTCACCCAATGCGTCTTTATAAATACAATCAAGCAAACCAATTTTTATGAATATAATCCATTTAACAAAAAAATAACTAAAACACCAAAACAAAAAACATACTGGAAGTAATCAATGTCGGAGGCATGTTCTACGCAGTCTGAACGACCTATAAAATTCTTACTCAAAAAATATCAGACAAAACAACCAGGAGAACCTAACACCATCAGTCACCTCACCAATAGCAGTGTAAAATCCTACCGTATCAAAAAGAAAATAAGATACAGCATAATAATCATGAACCAACTTAACATTCAAGGCGAAATGAGAGAACAAGTAATATACCTAATCAAAGAATTCCAAGATACCAACAAACTTTGCAAAAAATGTAAATGTAAAACAATAATCACAGCACTAATATTCTATGTGAAATTCAGCAACTCCAAGAAATACCCCCTATCAGACTACACAATAACAAAAAAAGTAAAATTAACCGAAGAAATATTCAGCAAAATAACATTAAAAATAGCCAAACACTTCCAAACACTCTGCCCCATCCGTCACAACCATAATGTATAAAAAAAATACAAAATAAGTCTCCAATTATCTCAAGATTGATAAAGAAAGATTTAGAGAAGCAATTAATAAACAATAATTTCCTAAGTAATACTTATCAATGATGATGGGATATCTTTTTTTTGAAAATAAGTTTTAAATGTTTCTAAATTAGCCTATGAATTTTAAGTCTGTGTCTGGACAGTAGTATTTAAATTTTGGAGCTCAGTAGTAGTATTGTTTAGTTGACTGTTATTGTTACTGCCATTAAAAGCGTTGCCATTAAACCCCTTAACATAATTATTATAGGTTACTAATGCAATTAATGCAATGACTATAATGCCCCCTAAAATTAAAATAAGTTCTGCTGAGATTTGTGCAGATTCATCGATTAATATTCTCATTTGACTAGTGTCTCCGTTAGCGTGTACCTTTATGGTTATTAAAATAATATTTCTAATAATTATTCATCGATTTAAATATATAACCTTCACTTATAAATAACAAATTCATCAATCATAAATCTTATCATTTGTTAAGACTTAATAAAATATCAAAGTTTTTAAATTCATTTGATAAATTAATATTCCTTAATTTAAATATACAAAATGAGCCTAATTGAAATGTATACTATTCTAATCTCTATTTGAAATTCTTCAGTGGAGTTTAAAATTTATGGTTAAATCTGATGAAATGATTGAAGAAGAGCTTCGTAAGTCTTCAGATATGCTATCTGCTATATTTACACTGAATCCGGATGCTATTGTTCTTACAAGAGTGTCGGATGGTAAAATTATCGATTGTAACCAGAAATTTCTCAATCTAATCGATTATTCTCGAGAAGATGTGATGGGACATACCGTATTGGAACTTAATTTATACAGTTTTGACGAACGTCTGGATTATCTTAACAAAATCCAGAGTAAAAAGACTATATCTGATTATGAAATGAGATACAAGCAAAAAGATGGTACCTACATCAACATGCTTTATTCAGCCCAAATCATCACCATAAACGGAGAAAAATTAATTCTAAACATAGGTAAAAACATCACAAAACGTAAGATGGCTGAGCAGCAAATTGAGTACCATGCTTTACTGCTTAATAATGTAAATGATGCAATAATCGGAACAGACCCCGATTTCCGTATAACTTACTGGAACAAAGGTGCTCAGCATATGTATGGTTACACAGAAGCCGAAGCACTGGGCATGGAAACAATCAAAATAACGCGCCCGAATTACGCCCCTGGTCAGCGAAAAGAAATAATAAATATATTAAAGCATAAAAAAACGTTTAAAGTGATAATCAGTACAAGACATCGTAACGGAACAGAAGTCATCACAGACGTAAATTCAACTCAAATCATCGATGAAGCCGGAAATACTTCCGGATACGTTATAGTCTATCGCGACATCACCCAACTTAAAAATGCTGAAGAGCATAAGAAGCTGATGCTGGAAAATGAACAACAACTTACTGAGGAGCTTCAGGTTGCAAATGAAGAACTTGTAAACCAGTCTAATGAATTGAATAAAACCAATAAAGCACTAAGGGTTAGTGAAGAGAAATTTTCTAAAGCTTTCCATGATAACTCCGTGGCCATGACCTTAACTGATGAACTTGGTAAGTATATTGATGTTAATGAAAGTTTTTTGAATTTAACTGGTTATAATAGAGAAGAATTAATTGGCCATACTTCAGCAGATTTGGGTATTACAGATGCTGAAAAGCATAAAATTGCCTTAATGGATTTTAAAGAAAAAAATTCAATAAAGGATATTGAATTTGAAATACAAACTAAATCCGGCGAAAGGCATAATATTATCGGTGGTACTGAATTAATTGAAATTGAAGGTAATGTTAGATTAATTTCTTTTATTTATGACATCACTGAACGCAAAGAAAGGGAGATGCTTAGTGATGCTTTGAATACGGTGAATACTTACATTAATTCTACCCTTGATTATGATGAAATTATGCAATTGATAGTGGAGGAAGGAGCTAAAGCTATAGGTGCTGAATCATCGATTATAAATATGCGGGACCAGGATAATTGGATTGTTAAATTTGCTTATAACTTTCCCAACAGTATTATCGGCCAAATAAAGTCTGACCAAGAATCCCCGACCTCTGTGTATGTGGCGAATGAGAAGAAAGCAGTTGCATTTAATGATGCCCCGAACGATTCTCGCGTTAATAAGAATGGAATGAAATTACATGGAGTTGCATCAGTCTTGGTGGCCCCCATAATATTGAAAGACGAGTTTAAAGGTATTATTGCTTTTTATCATCACCAGAAATCAGTAGTATTCAGCGAAGCTCAAATTGATTTCGCCACCAAATTAGCATCATCTTTATCTCAAGCTGTAGAAAATGCACAATTATTTGATGAAATTAAAAACAGCGAAGAAAAATATCATTCACTTTATTCATCTATGAATGAAGGAGTAGCTCTCCATGAACTCATTTATAATAATCACCAAGAACCTGTTGATTATATAATTATAGATATAAATCCAGCTTATGAAAAGATCATTGGTTTGAAGAGAAATGAAGTTGTAGGAATGAAAGCTTCAGAAATTTATGGAACAGGGACACCGCCTTATATGGAATTATATGCCCCTGTAGCTGAAAAAGGTGAATCAAAAGAATTTGAAACTTATTTCGAACCTATGGCTAAACATTTTCATATATCAGTTATTTCTCCAGGAAAAGGTAAATTCGCCACCATATTTGAAGATATCACTGAGCGTAAAACATCTGAAGAAAACTTGCAAAAAACCTTAAAACGCTTTTATATTATTCTATCGAATATGAAGGCAAGTGTTTTGTTGGTGACTGAGGATTCTCGTGTTGAGTTTGTGAATCAAGCATTCTGTGACTATTTTGGTCTTAAGGAATCGCCTATTGAACTAGTGAATATCAATCATTCGAAAATGATTGAAAAGATTAAATATAGCTATCAAAATCCTGAAGAGGAAATTAAACGTATAAAAGAAATCGTAGATGATTGGAAACTCGTATTGGCAGAAGAAGTACTCATGTGGGATGGGAAATCTGCTCTACGTGATTTTATACCTCTATTCGTAGAGGGTGAACGTTATGGTAGATTATGGCTTCATTTCGACATCACTAAACGTAAAAAGATGGAAGAAGAATTAATACGTTCACAGGATAATCTACGAGAATTAGTTGATAAGTTAGAAGTCAGTAATAGGGAGTTGGAGCAGTTTGCTTATGTAGCGTCTCATGATTTACAGGAACCTTTAAGGATGGTTGCTAGTTTCACTCAGTTGTTGGAGAAGCGTTATAAAGGTAAATTGGATGAAGATGCAGATGAGTATATTGGTTTTATTGTAG
>PMWA01000093.1 GCA_003166335.1 Methanobacterium sp.
GTGCCTTATCTTTCAACTGGAAAACAGAGTGTAGCACCTGAAGCTGAAATATTACACGAAGTTAGACAGGCTACAATGAAAATCGCCAGAAGTCTACAGAAATATTTGAGGGCTAAAAAAGCTGCTAAAGAAGAGGAACTACGTTCTAAAATCTTTGAGAGCCTGGTACCAGTAGTTATCAGAGAAGCAGCTTTGCTGGCAGAAATAGATGTTCCAGAATACGATGCTGTACTAGCTAAGGTTACACGCAGAGCTAAATTTGAAAGTTTACAATTAAACAGTGAGGTTGAAGATGAATAGAAAAGATATTGCCATTAATAAACTTAAAAGCCTTGGTGATAAGATAATCGAGGACGTGAATCAGAACAGTGTTCCTGCTATTAAGATACCTTCCAGAGGTACATCTAACCTAGTCTATGATGATGAAAAACGTTATTACATCTTAGGGGATCGTTACGGTCAACGAAGCTTAGGTAACGTTAAGCAAATTAATAAGATCGCTCAGATGGTTTACATGGCAAACTTCTGTAAGGATCTGGTCAAACGAGGTAAAACCGCCACTCTCAGGGAGATGTACTACGTATCAGAGGGATGGGATGTGGATTTCGGAGACCAGCAAGAATCTAACATTGTAGGAGAGGATTTAGAGGTAAGTTTAGGTATGACACGGGAAGATCTGGGACTGATGCCAGAAGAAGACGGTGCATCGGTCTATGGTAACCTAACTGTTCAGGAAGACGATGTGGAGATAAACGCCTTGAAATCGGGTAAATCAGGTTACACCATATCACCAACCATTGATGATGTGGAATTCGTAGCACACGATGTAGAGCGGGTTATAGCTGTTGAAACTATGGGTATGTTCCATCGACTAGTACAAGAAGAAGCTTACAAAAAATTTAACACACTTATTGTTGGACTTAAAGGACAAGCAGCACGTGCCACCCGTAGATTCCTTAGAAGAGTTAATCAGGAGCTTAAATTACCAGTTTACATTTGTAACGACGGAGATCCGTGGGGATTCCACATTGCAATGGTGATTATCTCAGGCAGTGCCAAGCTGGCCCATGTAAATCATGATTTGGCTACTCCAAACGCCAAATTCTTAGGGGTCACGGCAAGTGACATAATAAACTATGATCTACCAACTGACCCTTTAAAGGATATCGATGTGTTGCGACTTAAAGAGCTTTCAAAAGATCCCAGATACCATGATGAAACCTGGCAGACTGAAATTAAAAAAATGATTAAAATCGGGAAGAAAGCTGAGCAGCAATCTTTCTCTAAATATGGATTGGAATATGTTGTAGATACTTATTTACCTGAGAAGTTAGATGCAATGTAAAAATTCCAAGAAACTATTTTCAACCTTCACATAGTTTGAAAATAAAAAATTTTTTTTCTTTTTTTTAAAATTTTTTTCTTAAATAAAATGATAAAATTTTATTATAATGAAAAATATAAAAATTTTATAGAATATTATTTATTTAGAACCTCAATCTGAAAGTTTTTTATGGCATTTAAATATTCTCTATTGAGGTAACCACTCAAATTAGGGGTTGAATGGAGGTTTAATATATGAAGGCTGTGGGAATAAATGGATACGGAACTATAGGAAAAAGAGTGGCAGATGCCGTTTCTTGCCAGGATGATATGAAAATTGTGGGAGTTACGAAACGTACTCCTGATTTTGAAGCTAAAATGGCCGTGGAAAAAGGTTACGATCTCTATATAAGTGCTCCCGAAAGAGAAGGATTGTTCAAGGATGCTGGTATAGAGGTTTCAGGAACCATCAACGATCTCTATGACCAGCTGGATATTATAGTGGATTGTACTCCTGAGGGCGTTGGAGCCCAGAATAAGGCAAATATCTATGAGAAGAAAGGACTTAAAGCCATATTTGAAGGTGGTGAAAAACATGACCAGATCGGCCAGTCTTTCAACTCTTTCTCCAACTTCGATGACTCTATCGGAGCAGATTACGTAAGGGTGGTTTCCTGTAACACAACCGGATTATGTAGAACATTAAACCCTATCAAAAACTTGGCAGGTATAAAAAAAGTCCGTGCGGTGATGGTGAGGCGCGGCGCAGATCCTGGACAAATAAAGAAGGGACCTATTAATGCCATAGTACCTAATCCACCCACAGTTCCCTCCCATCATGGACCAGACGTGCAAACTGTAATGTATGGCCTGAATATTACTACTATGGCTTTACTAGTTTCCACCACCCTTATGCACCAGCATAACCTTATGGTTGAATTAAATAACTCTGTAGTGGTGGATGATGTAATTGATGCTCTAGAGAAAACTCCTAGAGTCCTTTTAGTTGAGGCTAGTAAAGGAATTGGTTCCACCGCGGAGATTATGGAATATGCTCGTGATGTTGGAAGACCTAGAGGCGATTTATTTGAAATAGCCGTGTGGAAAGAGTCTGTGAATATTGTTGAAGGTGAATTATATTATATGCAAGCTATTCATCAGGAATCAGATGTTGTACCGGAGAATGTAGATGCTATACGAGCCATGCTAGAGATGGAATCTGACTCCGTTAAATCCATCGAGAAAACAAACAAGAACATGGGAATTATAGAATAAAAATTTATACAATTTTTTTAATTTTTTTGGGGGACTTTAAAATATTTTTAAAAGTTAAGATTATTTTTTTTATAAATTTATCAAAATTTACAAATAGTTTCATCCGAATTTTTTTTCTTCTTCAAAAGAATTGGTATAAATGGGATAATATAGGTTGGAATTTGGAAAAGTTATTTTTACATCTTTGTTCAGATGGAGTGGTGTATAAGTTCAATTAAATTTTGTCTATGAATAAAAATTTTAATATCTTATAACTAATTATGAGTAATTAAGGAGTAAAAGAAATAATCCTATAAATAGAATATTATTAATAATATTAATTTATTCCTTAATCTTTTTATGCTAAATTCTGAATAATATTTAAATATTACTAAATTTTGTGATAATAATGCTTAGAGAAATTTTAATTTCAATGCGACCTAAACAGTGGTATAAAAACCTGGTTATATTTATAGGAATAGCCTTTTCTTTAAATCTATTGAATATTAACTTATGGATTATTGTCATATCGGCTTTTTTCATATTCTGCCTATTATCCGGCAGTATATATCTTATAAATGATGTTTTTGATATTGAAAAGGATCGGAACCATCCTAAAAAGCGTGAAAGACCATTACCTTCAGGAAAATTGAAGCCTTATCAGGCCATTATAACTGCAACCGCATTCACCTTAATCGCCTTATTAGGTGCTTATCTAATAAATCTGCCATTTTTCATTATTTCCGTGACATTCTTCCTACTGATAATGCTCTACAATCTATATTTAAAAAAATTCATTATTGTAGACATAATAGTTATATCAACTGGTTTCGTTATAAGAGCTGTAGCCGGGGCTTTAGCTATAAGCGTCGTAGTATCACCCTGGTTAATTATATGTGCCTTTTTACTTGCCTTATTTTTAGCTTTAGGAAAGAGAAGACATGAATTATTTATGTTGGGAGATAAAGTTAATGAGCATCGTCAGAGTCTTGATAGTTTCTCAACTGAAATGTTAGATCAGATGATTATCATAACAACCAGCACCTTGATCATGTCCTATTCTCTTTACACTTTCTTTACGGGCAAAATATTAATGATGATAACTATTCCCTTTGCTTTCTACGGAATATTTCGATATCTTTTCCTTATTCACTCTAAGAATCTGGGTGGAGAACCGGAAATGATATTTAAAGATAAAGGAATGGTATTAAGTATTATTTTATGGGCATTTGTAGTGTTCCTAGTACTTTATGTAAACATAGGGAGCATTTTAAATGTTAAATAATCTGAAAAAGTCTAAAAGACTTGATCTTATAATTTCTCTTCTGATAACAGCTATCGTAGCCTTGACACGTATTCCATTTGTAAGCAAATTTTTATATGAATGGGATTCCGCCTCCTATGGGCAAGCATTTCAAAACTTTAATATAGCTCAGGGACAACCCCAACCTCCCGGTTATATATTATTCATAGCCCTGGGTAAAGTTGTGAATTACATATTCAATGATCCTAATACTAGTATGGTATTTTTAAGTGTGGCTTTCAGTATCTTAACTGCTGTACTAATTTATTTCTTTGTTAAACAGATTTTCTCGAGAAGGATAGCCCTCATTACTTCTATATTATTAATATTTAACCCGTTATTTTGGTTCTACGGGGAAATCGCTAGTATTTATATTTTTGAAGCTTTCTTCGCGGTTTTAATAGCTTATCTATCCTATAACGTATTAAAAGGTGATGGACGATTCCTCTACCTCTCAGCACTGGTTTTAGGTTTAGCGGGTGGATTTAGGTTAGATTTAGTGGAATTCATGTTTCCGTTATGGTTGTTCAGTCTATGGTTTGGTAAAACTTCCTACTTTAAAATAAGTAAAGCCTTGATAGTACTAATTTTAGCGGTTCTATTATGGTTTATACCAACTATAATTTCAACAGGAGGATTAGGAGAGTACCTACAACTGTCAGCAGCACAATCATCAGCTTCCACTATCACTTCAATTGTAGTGGGGGCCAGCCTCTCTGCTCAAGTAATAAATTCAGGACTCGCCACAGTCTGGTCTCTCTGGGGATTAACTATCTCTGGAATAATCATGATCCTCTTATTCCTAATTTATCATCACAGCGGTTGGAGAACCAAATTTATACCATACCTTAAAAATCCACTCAACATCTTCTTCATATTATGGATTGCTCCCGCTTTCTTATTTTACCTGATAATCTATGTAATAAAACCGGGTTACATTTTAGTATATCTTCCAGCATTAATGATCATACTGGGATATGTAGTAAATCGTCTTTCTCATGATTTGCATATCACATTCCCTAAAATTTCAGTTAGTTCCTTTTTAGTAACGCTTTTACTAATTGGAATTATAGTGAACTCCCTAATTTACTTCTACCCTTATAATCTTCACCAAGGTGAAATATGGGAAACCCCACAGGATGAACTACATGGTTCAGAAAAAATTTTCTTTGAGATAAATGTCGGAATATTATATGATAACCAGAAGATTAAGGCAAATGATCAAAATACTAATCTACATATTCAAACCATAACTAATCTATCAAGTTCAAATCCAAATAATACCATAATTGTTATTAGAGACATAAGTAGAGAAGATGAGGGCTTTGATTTTAGAAAAGCTATGTATTATCTACCCGATTATAATGTATATTACCTACTCGACTCTGAAAATTCACATATCACCAATAATACTGTAACAGTGTGGCATGGACAATATTACTCCTACAATATAACTTACGCACCAGTGGTAGTAATCCCATTAAATCAGTCCGTGCAACAGATTGTTTGGGTAATGAGTAATCAAACCAATTTCTATCAGGAAGTACAGTCCCAAATAGGAGTGCAAACCATAAATTTACCTAATGGTTTAAATATTTACTATTCTGAGATTGGAAGCGGTCCAGTTAATCTTCAAATAGGCGGATTCATATTCAAGAGATGAATCTAAATCCCCCTTGAACAAAATGAGGTATAAAAAAATTGAAATACGACTTACACATTCACTCTAAGTATTCATCCGACGGCTACTGTGATCCCAGAGTATTAGTGAAGACTGCTATTAAAAAAAAATTGTCTGGTATAGCTGTAACTGATCACAATACCATTAAGGGAGGATTAAAAACCATAAAATATCAAAACAACGATTTTCAGGTTATAGTCGGTTCAGAAATCAATACAGATCGAGGCGAAGTAATAGGGCTCTTTTTAACTGAAGAAATCAAATCAAATACCTTCATTGATGTGACGGAGGAGATTAAAGAACAGAATGGATTAGTAATCATTCCTCATCCCTTCGATGAAATCAGAGGTAATGGAATTAATCTCCAAAAAAAGGATGTCAAATCAGTGGATTTCGTGGAGGTTTTTAACTCCCGTTGTTTACTTCAAAAATATAATGATAAAGCCCGTGAATTTGCCGTGGCAAATAATTTAAAATTTACAGCTGGTAGTGATGCTCACTTTGCAAATGAAATAGGAAAAGCAGGGATTATAACACCCGAAGAAGATTTAAGAGAATCGTTTTCCAAAGGTAATATGACTATTTTTGGGAATAAATCAAACCTCATTTATCTTGGTTTAACAAAGGTGCTGAAAATATGGCGAAAGGCAAATTCTGGTTAATCATACTTTTTGCAGTAGTAGTCTACGTAATAATGGGTGTATATGCAAACTTCGGTAACCTTTTATCAGCTTTTGAGAAATTTAACTGGCTATTTTTACCTTTAATGCTTATATTAGTAACCTTAGCTTATTTTGTAAGATTTATCAAATGGAATTTCTTCCTAAGAAATGTTGATGTTCACCTGCCCCTTAAAGAAAACTTATTTGTATTCTTCAGCGGCCTATCCATGACCATAACACCAGCTAAAGCAGGAGAGATATGGAAAGGATGGCTTATAAGAGAAATTAATGGAGAAAATTTGAGTAAAACTGTTCCTGTAGTGATTGTAGATAGAGTAACTGATGTTATAGGACTAATTATACTTTCGCTTACGGGAATTTTATATTACAAAAGCGGAATTTACGTGTTAGTAATTCTGTTAATCTTATTCGCCGCCTTTATCGTAGCAATTAAATCAGAAACCATATCTAATCGTCTGATTTCAATACTAGAAACCCGAGCAGGAAGATACTCTGGAGATATAAAAGATATGCATAAAACATTCAAAAAAAGCCTTGCATCTAAATATTTAGTGGGAATGTCTTTAATAGCTGTTGTAGCATGGTTTCTGGAATGTCTATCAATCTATTTTGTAATCCAAGGATTTGGACAATCCATTAGTTTAGTGCTCTCCGTTTTTCTATACAGTTTCGCATCCATAGTGGGTGCTATAAGCCTGATACCTGGAGGTTTAGGCGTTGCAGAAGCAACTTTATCAGGTCTTTTAGTAGTTTTCGGCTTTAGCTCCAGTATAGCTGTAGGTGCCGCCTTAATCATAAGATTAGGGACCCTATGGTACGGGGCCATTTTAGGATTCTTAGTCTATATGATATTGAAAAAAAAATTTATCAATTCACAATAAATTAAATAGTTGAAGCAAAAATGAAGGTTATGCAAATGTCAATTGTATCCATACTAAAAACATCCCCCAAAACTATTAATGAAGATTATAATCATCTAATGCACCTTGCAGAATACAAAAACCACATTTCTAAGGAAAAAAATACTATTTTGAAACTTAACTTGTCATGGACTCTTTATTATCCAGCCTGTTCCACACCACCTTGGCAACTTAATGGTGTTCTAAAGACTTTGAATGATGATAATTATCAGAATGTGGTAGCTGTTGAAAATCAGACTGTAGTTACCCATCCCTGGAAAGGAGCGTACCTAAACAAATGGCTTCCCCTCCTAAAGGAGCATGAAATAGAATTTCAGCCACTCACCAATGTGGAATGGACCAAATATCAACCTAAATTCGAGGTTATGGCTATGGATGAAATATTCAATGAAATACTGATTCCTAAAATGTTTAAAGACGCTAACATTATTCATTTCCCCACTGTTAAAACTCATGGTCACACTACAACTACTGGAGCTATGAAAAATGCTTTCGGAGGGTTGATCCCCAAATATCGTCACCATGCTCATAAAAAGATTCATGAAATTCTAGTAGACTTACTTTCCATCCAACAGGAAATTCATAGTGGAATTTTTGCTGTGATGGATGGTTGTATCTGCGGCGATGGCGCCGGACCCAGAACAATGGATCCTTATGTGGGAAATGTGATTCTCGCCAGTCAGGATCAAGTGGCTATAGACGCTGTAGCAGCTAGAATCATGGGATTTGAACCTCTCAAGATAGATTACATTAAAATGGCTCATGATAAAGGTTTAGGTATGGGAGACGTGGACCAAATAGAAATTAGAGGTTTGGAAGCTGCAGATTTTGGTAAACTGAATTTTGGCTTCCAGACTAAGAAGAGTCCTGTAATAACTTGGGATCAACGACTTAGAAAGAAAACCATGGGTGTTAAATGGCTTCATCAGTTTTTATTTAACTCACCGGTATTTAAAACATTTATTTTCGCTTCAGAATTTTATCATGATCGTTTATGGTATCCTATGACTGGTAAAAAGAATATAGAAGAGTTTAAAAAAAATGAATGGGGTGGACTGTTTGAAAAATATGAATATGGTCCATTTCCCGAATTTAAGGAAGTAAAAGAGTGGGATCCTTATTAATTTACAAAATAAATCCTAAATAATGAGAATAATAGAATATTCAATTATTATTATTTTTTATAATTAATATTTATGATTAAAGATTTATTTTTTTAAATTTTATTTATTCTCATTAAATTATTTTTGGCAATAAAATCCAGCCTGCATATAAGAGAACCATAATAACTCAATTACCTCAAAACCAATTTCTCTAAGTAAACTAAGGTGTTCTTCTATTGTAATGGGAAAATATTCCATGTTAAACCTCATCAGATGTTTTTCCACGATTTCAGGATCTCTGCCACGGGATAACTGGAAATCTTTCCAATAACGTTTTCCAATTTCAACACCTTTCTGGGTGAGTGGTCTAATGTTTTCGAATGTAATATAGATACCATCTTCTTTTAAAAGATCGTAACAGATTTTTGTAGCCTTGATTCTATCTTGCGAGGAGAGATAATGGTGACACTGTATGGCAGTGATTATATCCATCTTTTCTTCAAGTTTATGGGGAAATTCTTGAGTTGGGGAAGGTTTTAAGAATATTAATCTGTCTTTAGATACATCTGATAATTTTTTTCTGGACTGATTTAGCATTTCCTTTGACGGGTCTGACAATAAAAATTTGGTATTTGGAAATACTTCGGAAGCTTTTTTGACGAGCGAACCGGTTCCGCAGCCTGTGTCCAACCAAGTTTTTGGCTCATTTGGTAATGATTTAATTAAATTAATGGTTTCCTGATGGAAATATGAGTAATATGGAATAGTGTCCTCAATTTGAGTGTCATATAAGTTAGATTTATGAGAGGTGATGTTGTCACGGTATTTCATGAACTTTTATTCTCCATTCATTTCAGTTTAATTTAATTTATAATAACATATCTAAATTTTATTGCCTGGCTGTGATAAAAACAATATATGTGGAAGGGATTACTCAGATTGATGCTAAATCTCAATATATTCCACCAAGCATCAAATGATTGTATAGCTTAAAGCTTGGATAGTGCATGTTGAAATATGGTTTTTCTAAACTCATCTTCTGGAACACTAGAAATATGAAAAAATTAAAAATCAAAAGAGGATATTGAATTATTTTGGAGCAGCTTATGGATATAAAAAGTTAAATAGAATCCTAAAGCTCTAAAGCGAAAAAGTATGTGATTCACTTATTTCAACGCAAATTTCATCTTTTAATAACTGGCAACCGCACCTCAGTTAGCAGTTCCTCCTCCGGAGTTTTCATAGGATCATTAAAATATGCTTCACTAATCGGTCCTACAATGTCATAATCATTTTTTACCGAGTATTCGATTACAGCATGAATTATTGGACCTACTTTAGTGTATGGTCCTTTGTGCATGGCGGCCAGTACTGAATGTTCCGGTATTTCCTTAATTCCTACTTTACCCTCTGATTGTACGTCACCCTCAAATCCAAAACCGATCTCGTATTGCAGTTTATCCTCACTAACTTCCTCTGGAGAGTTCAAATAAGTTCCATAGACTAACCCAGTCATTTTCAATTTTTTATCCATTAACCACTGTGCCACTTCCTGTATAAGTTCTGGAATCTTATCATAACTCCCTACGTAAGGTATATATGCAACTTTTTCTGATTTCACCCTAAGTAGTTTTATCTGAATTTTTTCAGAATTATTATTATTTTTTATTTCTCCTTCTCCTACAATTTCTTCGCTCTCTACCCTTTTCTCGATTTCCATATTTGACCCCTCTTTAAAACAACTATTTACCTTGAATTATTAATATATTGTGATTTTGGCTAAAGAACACCCATTTTTTAAGAAGAAAAACTGAAAAAGTATTAATTATAAAAATTTCATTTCAATTATTCTCTATCCAATAAAGTTTAAATAATATGGTTAATTACTCCTGTAATAACCTGGGGGTTTTAAAGTGGGAGTTTTTGGGGAAAATTTAAACCAATATTTCGAAGATAAATATAGAGATATAGAAAGGAGAATTAGCTCACTCAAAACTGAAAAATTCCGTGAATTAGATAAAAAGCAATACATAAACGAATTAGTAGAAGAATTTAGTATTGATATTCCCATCGTTAATTTTAGTAGTAAGATTGATCCTGAAATGGTCCGAATACACATTGAACCGAAGACTCTAAAGAACTTTATTGGTTATTATGAAGATAGAATAAAGTATAAAATCCCATTTGATGGAGATAGTCAATTATTAAAGTATATGGTTTTTGGAATGGATAAAACAAAACTTGAAGAAGAATATATTTGTTTTGAAATAACCAAAGAGAACAATAAAGAAAACGTAAACATTCTACAAAAACAAACTAAAAAAACTTTAGAATCAAAATATGAATTGCTAACTAATAAAATAAAAGAATACAATGAAACTTTACAAAATAAGATTGAAGAAATATATGATAAACGTAATAAAAAAATCTCAAATGATGATGATTTTCTTAACAGTTTAGATGATATATAATTTAGTAGTTCATAATTCTTTTATCTTTAATGGAGGTTAAGAATATGAATGGTGATGATTTGGAAGATGAAGAAGAATTCCTAATATTTAGAGACATGGCAGATGAAAACGGTAAGATAGTCATTGATCTCGGAGATGAGAATATAGATATAAATTTTCTTAAAATTTTAGCAGCAGGACGTCCAAATCAAAATCCTAAGGACTGGGAAAGGGTTATAAACGAAATAGAAAATTCAGATAATTATATAGCGGCTTTAACGGTTTTAGAACGATATTTTAAGGTTTTTTATATTTCTTCCAGCGTAGATAACCTTGAAAGATTTTGTAAAGTTAGATTCAATGAATGAATATTAAATAACTTCATTTATTATTCATTCTAATTGTTGTTTTTCTCTTGTTTGGAACCCATTTTCCTATTTTTCATAAAATCCTGTCTGATTTCTGCAAAATATTTATTATATTTAACAGAATTCATGAAATAACTTAAACGGTCTAGGGGAATTGTATCAAGAATCCTACTTGCTAATGCAATATTCTCATCTTCCAAAGCCTTATTATAAGTATCCAGCTCTGGCATTTGGAAAATTTCTTCATATATTTCTAGATCCCGCCAAATATCTTTCTCATTTCTATTATTGTTTAGAGCCCCTATTATAATAATCATATCTTTACTATTAATTATAGTAATACTTATTTATCTAAAACAAAGCATATTTAAATCGTATTAATAAAAAGACAAAACTAAAAGAGCTAGAAGACTAAATAAGCAATTATAATGGCTTAATAAAGGAAGAAGGTGATTATACGGGCTTCTATTTTTTAAACATCTGCGCCCATTTAGCAGAATGCTAGCATTGGCTTAAACGTTTACTCTCTTGGTTGCTTGTTGGCTTTTTTATGCTTCTTTTTTTTTGATCTGGAATTTTGCCATTTTTAAGGAGCAATTATAATTATTGGCTTATTCAAAAGTAATGTTTAAAAGATGGTTCTTTATGAGTAGAAATAAAGATTCGATATACAATGATATTTGTAGTCAGGCCATTTGTTTTAGAGGATGTGGATTTTGTAATATCTGGTCAATTGAATTTATATGAAGTAGAACATGGCTTTACCTCTGAA
>PMWA01000040.1 GCA_003166335.1 Methanobacterium sp.
ACCACTGGAGACTTAATAGACCCTACCACTGGAGATTTAATTGATCCAACTAATGATTCTGGTTCTAATTCCACGGATCCTGTAATTACCGATCCAATTATTATTAATCCAATATTTGACAATGGTGGCAGTGGTATTTTACCGATTTATGTACTTGCCAACACAGAAGGTGGATTAACTGACACTTCAATTGGAATCACTGATGCATCTAATTCAGGTGTTACATCACAAAATGGATCAAACTATAATGATCCTGCAAGTGACAATGGAAAAAACAACTCCACTACCCAAAACAACACGAGTACAATACCTATGCAGAATACAGGCGGTCCATTAATCCCATTAGCATTATCAACGTTAATGATGGTAGGTGGAGCTGTAGCAGCTAAAATAAGACATTGAATAAAATAAAATTTCTAAATTTTTTTTATAAATTTTTTTTTAATTTTAAAACTCGGAAAATTAATAGGTAATCCATCAGAATGTTTATTTTTTAACTTTGAGTGAATAATAGAATATACTTCTCTATGATTATGAACCATTTCTCGTATTAAATCTGATATTCTCCGAGACGCGTTACCATCAATAATATAAGCCTGATTAAATACGAATCTTTTCATCTTATCTTCATCCACAAAATCCCCGGGATGATGCACTAATTTCTCTAAAGCAGATTGAAACGAATCCGTTTTCTCTATAAATAAAACTCCAGCCTCCTTAAAAAGTTTACTTCCATGATCCATATTTACTATTAAAACAGGTTTATTCAAGGCCATCGCCTCCAAAGCAGCAGTTGATGATACACTCACCACCACATCTGAGATGCAAATAATTTCATGTAACGATTGGAAATTATATATTAACGGTGCCAATGGTAAATCCTTTAATATTTCACGATAATCCGCTTCATTCTCATAAGGCGGGTGAAGTTTAATCACTAACTGAACATCCTTTAAATCAACACATGCTTTAGCAATCTCATAAATAAAATATTCTCTATCCTTCTTACTCCAAACCCCTGCCTCGACAAACCATTGAGTTAAAACAAGAACCACTTTCTTATCAGAAGATATTCCAAATTTTTCCTTTAAAGAATCTTTTTTAAATGGATCCTTAAATTGAATTAAATTATCAAATTTACTACTACCAGTAACCGTTAACCTATCCTGTGAAACACCTTCCCCGATTAATAAGTTTTTAGTATTATCCCCAAAAAGAGCTATTTTAGAGGAGTCCCCATGTCCATAAATAAATGAATAATTCCTTCCATATATATACTCGAATCGTAAACGGTTAATTTTATATTTAAATGAACGAGTAGGATTAAAAAATAATTTAAATACTCTAAAGGGTATTAATAAGTATGATAACTTATTAAAAAAAGATTGATTTACTGTTCTAGAAGCCGCAAGCAAACCATCCTGAACCGTTAATGATGGTAAATCTAATTCATTACAAGCTTTAATAAATAAGATATCCAAGGGATTTTGATCATGACCTGTAATAATAATATCTGGATTCTCATCATTCAAAATTTGTTGAACCGATTTCATACTCCAATTATCAATATTCATGTAATCCAAATTATATCTACGTAGACAATATTCCATTTCCGGTAGCATGAAAAATATTTCAGTATTAATAAATTTAATACTATAATTCTTAAGATGATCTACAATAAACCTAAACATTTCAATTTGAGCGATACTACTCACAATAATTAATGCTTTAAAATTAAAATCAGTAGATAACATTATTTATCACAGTTTTTACTTAATAAAATATTTTATTTATAAAAAAAGTACATTTTATTTTTAAATGCTTAACTGCTGGATGAAAAGTCTTCTAGTGTAGGTTCACCACCAAATTATTATTGTAGTTATCAACATGTTAAAAAATATTTATAATTCTATATTTTATAAAGAGTTACTCCCAAATTATACCAGAATTATTCAATAAAAAAAGAAGTTTTATTTGTAGGAAATTAAAATTATTAGATTAATTTTTTTTGGTTATTATATACTAATAGGAATATATAATAAGATTTTATAATACAAAATTTTTGGTGAAAATCTTTTGAAGGAATATAAATTATTCGTGCAGAGAATAGGCATCGTGGGGATAGCTAATATTCTCGTGGCATTAAGCTCCCTCATTCTAATACCCATCATGACTAAAAGCTTCACAATCAACAATTACGGTATCTGGGCGCAGATTAATACATTTATTAACTTAATACCCAGCTTCGCCACCTTAGGATTACCCTATACTATGGTCCGATTCCTCTCAGCTGAGAAAAATATAAATGAAATACGAGAAGGCTTCTACTCCATCACTATACTCATACTAATTTCAACTATAACAATCAGCGCTTTAATGTATCTATTCTCCCATAACATCGCTGCGGCTCTCTTTGATAATAATATTAATATAGCTCATTTATTATCCTTTATTGTATTATTAGCCTGCTTAAATACATTACTATTAAACTTTTTTAGAACATTCCAACAAATGAAACGTTACTCCATCTTTTTAATCATGTTAAATTATCTTGGCGTCCTAATTCCATCATACTTCGCAATCTCAGGATACGGAATTTACATCACCGCTTTAGGATTACTAATAGCATATATAATCGCATTTTTAATTATGACATTATTCATATACCTTGATATTGGCTTTAAACTACCCCGATTCAAAAATTTACGGGAATACTTATCATTCGGATTACCCACCATACCCGGTAACTTATCCAGCTGGATTGTGGAAGCCAGTGACCGTTTCGTTATAGGTATATTCCTCGGCACTGCATTCGTCGGTTACTATGTACCCGGATACACGCTCGGTTATATTATAATACTAATCTTAACACCCTTCTCTATACTACTACCTTCCCTACTGCCGAAATACTATGATGATCATGATTTTGAAAAAGTAGAATTATACTTAAAGTATTCCCTGAAATACTTCCTTTTAGTTGCAATACCCACAGCATTCGCATTAACCATACTCTCCAAACCCATCCTCATGATTCTAACCACCTCTGCCATAGCCTCACATGGATACTTAATAACACCATTTGTAGCGGTTAGTGGATTATTATTCGGATTCTATGCGATAGTCAGTAATGTAATCATATTAGAAAAGAAAACTAAGATCATGGGAATAATCTGGATAATCGCAGCATTACTAAATCTCGGATTAAACATTATAATAGTACCCCACTTTGGAATACTCGGAGCAGCCGCCACTACCTTAACTGCTTACACATTAGCATTCATATTAACAGTCAGCTATTCGAACCGTATCTTTAAATTCGACTTTAACTTACCTTTTATAATTAAAAGCATAATCGCGTCAATTGTAATGTCATTGTTAATTATCTCACTCCACCCCACGGGCATCCTAAATATCCTAATAACGGTAATACTCGCTGTTATCATCTATTTATTCTTCTTATTAATCCTGAGAGGGGTTGACCGGAAAGAGATAGAATTGATAGGTAGGATATTTCTTAATAAAAAAGAAGATAATAAACGAATATTAATAATTAAAAAATAATTATATTTTTATATTAAATCCCAGGTAAAGGGAGTGCCTCGTTTAATATACTGTTTCGCGGTTCTACCTATAATAATCTCAGTATATTTAGGATGCAATCCAAAACCTGGGCGTATAGATTTAACATTATCCAATGTAAACTTTTCTCCAGCTTTAACATCCTCCACTACAAATAATGAGCGCCTAAAATCCTTACTACTAGATGCTTTCTCAGTTAGTTCATAAGTTACCTTACCCAGTGCCTTCTCCACTTCCCGAATACTATCCACCATAACCTTAAATTCAGTTGGTTCTAATGAGAAATCCGCGTCCGGTCCACCCCGACTGCGATCCAAAATAAAATGCTTCTCAATAATCCCCGCACCCAGTGCAATACTCGCAACCGCTACGGAATTTCCTAATGTATGATCCGATAATCCAACCACCACATTAAATGATTCTTTTAAATTAGGTATAACTTTAAGGTTAATCTCTTCAAAAGGAGCAGGATACGAGCTAGTGCACTTCAAAAATGCAATCTGATCATTACCCATCCTCTTACACGCTTTAACTGCTAACTCTATATCACAAAGTTCAGCAATACCAGTCGATATAATTACAGGTTTACCCTTGGAAGCTACATATTCAATTAACGGTATATCAGTTATTTCAAAAGATGCTATTTTATATGCCGGGACATCCATATCCTCCAGGAAATCCACACTAGTTTTATCGAAAGGTGAAGAAAACACGATAAGACCCAAATCTTCAGCTACCCGTTTAAGTTTAGGCTGCCATTCCCAAGGCATATAAGCATCCTCATAAAGACTATAAAAAGTTGAACCATCCCAAATAGTATCCTGCTTAATCTGGAAATAATCATCATTACAATCCAATGTAATAGTATCAGGTGTATACGTTTGAAACTTAACCGCATCCGCTCCGGACTCTTTCATAGATTTAATAGTCTCAACAGCTAAATCAAAATCTTTTAAATGATTCGCAGATAATTCTGCAATAATTAAAACAGGATTATCATCTCCGATCATTCTTGAACCAATTTTAAAACCCATTTCAATTTTATCCCCTTAAATTTTATAAATATAATTCAAAGCCCGTTGATTATCCAAATTAACCATTTTTACAAATTTAAAACCAGTTTTTTCAAATAAGTTCACTGAACTCTTATTATCCTCTTTAATATAAGCATTAATAATTTTAATAAAAGATGCATTTAATCTTAGATATTCAATAGATTTTTCAAGTATATTAACGCCTAAACCTAATTTTCTATACTTTTTAGTTATACTTAAACTAACAACAGCCCCATCACCCTTAAAATCGAATCTCACTTGTCCAGCGAAATCATTATCAATTTCAGTTACCAAAAACAGGTTATTGTTATCAAGAATTTTCTGTTCAAACCATTTCACATGATCCTCAAACCTTATTTTATCCGTATTAAAAGAATTCAATCTAATTATATCATCATTTGAGAGATTATATATATTATTAATATCCGTAGATTCTAAAGTTCTCAACCTAATTTTATCAGTGTAATATTTATTTAAACAATAACGAACAATTCTAAAGGCTCCTTTACCATCCACATACCCTCTACCTATTTCACACTTTCTAATCCGAGTACTAACATCATTAAAGGAATTCATTTTATTAATTACATTATTTAACAAGTTTATATCATTCCAAAATCCTACATATTCAATGAAACCAATTTTATGCCAATTTTCTAAATTATGAGTCTGATTAGAAGCCACTCCAATCGCAATAGTAGGTACACCAACCCTCGCCAATTCATAAAGAGTTTGACCACCCGCAGATACCGCAATATCAGATTCAAGCATCAATTTTAACATAACCTGTGCATTCGGATAATAAATGAGCTCAGTATTACAATCTATAACATCTAGAATTTTAGAATTTTTTTTAAACCCCCCACCAATAACCACCTTCTTATATAATTTAGGATACTCCTCAACTAACATCCTTAAGATATGTGGAGTTAAATTTCTTAAATCATCCCCGCCAAAAGTCACCATAACACTTTCAACATTTCTCACTAACTTCTTAACTGGAACAATCCAAAATTCCCGCCTTAAAGAAATAAATTCACTACCCAATAAATAATCAACACCATTAAGGGAGGGATAATCCAATTTATCCGCGAAAATAGAACCATTAACTACAAGTCCCTT
>PMWA01000105.1 GCA_003166335.1 Methanobacterium sp.
GTGCCGTCGTTCACTGTGCCCGACGCCGAAGGCAAACAGCAATAGTATATCCACATTCCCAAGGCAATATTTAAACTTGAATACTTCCCCTTTATGTTTTCCATGATGGAGTGTTCTTTGATAGGAGAACTCTTGACATTTAGGACATTGTTTTGCATAAAGATTTATCCAGTGGTATAACTGACATATTAAATTTTAAATCTGTTGAACTTCGCATAAAATATATAATTATATATTTTTATTATAATACGAAGTTGGAAACTTCCAAAATCTTGAAATATTAAAATCCTTTTCCATCCTTTATTTACTTTAAAACTCCATGAGAATCCTCATTAAATCTGTATTACTTTTTTATACTTTTTTATAATTTAATATTTTTACTTCGTTAAACTCGACTATTACGAAGTTAACATTTGTGTATATAAAAAATTTTTATAATAAGCTATCAAACACCCCTATTCTAATAAACACTATTTTTACTACTAATTATAGTAATACTTTATTTATTTAAAACAAAACATATTTAAATCGTATTTTCATAAAAATGCAAAACTAAAAGAGCTAGAAGACTAAATAAGCAATTATAATGGCTTCCGAAAGGAAGCAGCCGGTTATATAAATCATCATTTTTAGCCAAAATATTTTGAATTTTCAACATAGAATCTGCATATTTTTTTTTCTTTTTATCAAAAGGTTTATTTCCCCAACTTTCATTCCATTGCCTCAATGCAATGGTCAGATTTCCGAGTTTATCCTTATACTGTTCATGAATTATCTTTTCTTCAGCATTCAAATTTAGTTTTGATGGATTATTTGGCCATACATGTTCAATCTGGAAATCTGGAACCAAAATATTTCAAGAGGTATTTCTAAAGATTCTTCCATTAATGATTTTTCATATTCATATAGTAGGTTCTTTATATCATTTTTAGAAATCTTATTATAGAAATTTAGGTTTATAGAAATTCTCCATATATATTTAAAGTTTTATGTGCTGCTTTATCCCAATTAAATAGTTTAGCTCTTTTTAATCCTTTATTTGTCATGTTATCCTTCAAAGTATCATTTGTCAGCACGTCATACATTTCATCGGCCATTAATTCAATATCTTGTGGGTTTATCATTATCCCTGCGTCACCAACAACTTCAGGTAATGAGGTTGTGTTTGAGGTGATTACTGGTGTGCCGCAGGCCATTGCTTCCAATGGGGGAAGACCAAAACCTGCATAAGCACATGGATAAACCAGAATATCTGCAGCATTGTACCATTTGGGCATGTCTTCCTCTGGTACGTATCCAACAAAAATAACATCTTCTTGTAAATGCAAGTCATTGATCAACTTTAAAATATTTTCACGTCCACGATAACCTTGAGATTCTCCTATTTTCACCATTTTAATGCCTGGAATTTTTTTCTTAAGTTGTGCAAAAGCCTTTATCAAAACAGGGACGTTCTGTCGCGAGGTTTCAGAACCCACATAAAGCACAACTTTCTGATCATTTGGAATCTTAATTTTACTTAAAATCTCTTTATCCTGATTCTCATAATAAACAGAATGATCAACAGCTGGATAAACAATTCTAATCCTTTCTTCAGGATAATCTAAATATTTCATAATCTCCTCCTTAGAAAACTTAGAGATTGTAATAATAATATCCGCAAGTCCCAGCCCCTTCATGTTTTCTTTCCATATAGAAGACCTGTCTTTGTCGTATACCCAAGGGATAAGATCGTAACATGTTACAATATTATTTTCAAGTTTAACAGAATTCAGGATATATGCAAATCCCTGTGAGGTTATATGTTTGATATTGCCCTCTTTAACTTCATTCTTGACTGTGTGGATATATTTGTGTTTATCAATGGTTTTTAAAGTTTTTTTTCCCATATCTGTGATAAATTTTAGTGATTTATTTTCATATGAGTCTGATTTGAGCGGCATCAATGAATCATATTCAATAACATTCAATTCAACATTTAACCGTTTAACTATCTCCATCTGGTACTTAGATATAGATATCCAAAATATTTTATCTGTTCTGGACCCGTTTATATAATCGATTTCCATTAATTTCACCATATTACAAACTATGTAACTCTATTAATGTATATTAACAGGGTTAAACTTGAATAAAAAATGAAAATGAAACAAATTAACCTGAAACTAACAGAAAACCAACTTGATCAATTAGAACAGCTCTCAAATGCAATGGGTAATGTATAGTAAATCCAATCTAATTAGGATAGCATGTACTACAAATGTATGTATCAAGATAACATTGTTTGGGTTCTTCTTTGAAGATTAAATTAATATTTAAGTCTAAGATATTTATACTCTCTAAGATTCTGGTCCAATAGCCTATTAACTTCCATTCCTCACTTCTATCAAGATGCATTTCTACTTTTTGAATATAATCAATCTGTTCAATCATAGACCTATAAGTCCGATTGAAATCTTCCCTTGTAAATACAATAACTTCATCGTAGTTAAGGAACATTTCAGGATTATACAATTCTGCAATCCTTCCATTAGGTACCCCTTCACTCACTTTCATTTAAAACTTCCTAATAATCAACATTAAAAATTTTTTTAGAATATTATTCTATGTTGTAATATCAGCACGAACAATAAAGCTGCAAATGTCCAGGTACCTGCAACAAACATGCCAGTAAACAATGCATTGTAGTCCATTTTAGGCTCAACACAAGCTAAACAACGTTTATACATTTATAAATCACCTCCAATCTTTTTATTCGATTTTATTGCACGCATAGTTATCTCACTAAAACGATTGTACTGATTATGGGAAAATGTCAAGTTACAATGAGGGCATAGATGCCAGAGCTCCTGTTCAGACGGTTTTTTAAGATAGTAATCTTCCATGGTTTCCCTGCAGTTGGAGCATTCCATAAAATCAGATCAAATTTCCTTTCTTTTCATCTCAATTTCTTGGACTTGGTTCCTGGTGAACTCATACCAATTTATAAAATCTTTCTTAGGAATTATAAGCAATTCCTTATGCTTAGGCTTCTCAACGTTCTTTAAATCCTATTTTTCAATGGTTTTAGTGTTTTCCATAATATCACTCCTCAGGGTGGATCACTATAGTGATCAACATTAACGAGGCTTACCCGAGAGAGCAAATGATAAGTAAAAATAATAAAAATGTTTGATTTATGATTAAAGTAGATATAAAGACAGTTTCAGAATTAATATTTTCAAAAAAAATTGTTAAAATGGAATTTTAAGGATCAAAATAAGGCTAATGTAAGGAAAAACAGTTTAAAATACGGTATATTTAAATATCTTCATTTATAAAACTATGATTAGGTGATAAAATATGTCTGAATTACCATTAGCTCCAATAAAAAGAATAATAAAAAATGCAGGTGGACAAAGAGTCAGTGAGGGTGCAGAAGTAGCTTTAGGAAAAGCATTAGAAATATGTGGTGAAGAAGTCTCTATTAAAGCAGTTAGACTTGCAAAACACGCTGGAAGAGTAACAGTTAACGCATCTGACATTGAACTAGCCCTTAAAGAAATTGCTTAAATTATTTCTTTTTTTTATTCTATTTTTTTTAAACTTCATTGTTCTCTATTAACAATTTTGTAGAAACTTAATAACAATATTTTCAACTTCGGATCCCAACATTAAACAAGTTAGAAAAGAATTCTAAATAATCATGAGTTTACTAACAATGTTTACGAAATTTTTTTATAATTTTCATAAATTCATCCTCACTGCCCAAATCCTCAATTGGAGTAAGATTTACCTTACAATATGGTTCTAATAATGGTCTCACATTACGCCAGTTATTCTGAATTTTATACATTTGTTCCCATCCTTTTCTAGTATAAGTACATCCCATTGGGAGAGAATGGAAACGATCAATAAAAGGGGGTGTAACTGAACCTTTCTTCAAAATTTTTAATGAATCTTCAACTTCCTTAATTGCTAATGAAGTCTTATTACAGATACTATCATTTAAATTTGAATATTTAGAATCCATAATAATTGTAGGGATAATTACTCCAATATAATGTTGCCTAAAACCAGGATAAGGATGTGAATATACATCTAATTCGTTAAAGTTATACTCTATATTTCCAAAAAATCTAAAGAGTGTATAAGTTGAAAATGTCCATAAAAACAATGCATCTTCAAGGGAATTAAAATAAGGCTTAATTTTTTCAGGTAAAATTTTCGTTGTTTGATAGTTAATGAGTATATCTTTAATACCAACACTAGCAGCATAACAATCAGCATCATATTCGAGAGTCTGGGAAATTAAACCGCCGCTTTTTTTTATACTCACCATCTCAGAAATAAAGGACATACCATATTCTTCTTTAAGCTCCAGATGTCCATCTATTATATGCGCATATTCATGCCAAATTAAAAATAATACTGCAAAATGAAATAATCCCTCTGCATAAATTTTTCTTTCTTTATCTTTAGGTTTTATCATATTTGCATTACTTATATCAAAAATAGGTTCTATTTCATTTCCATTATTACCTACAAAACTCAATACATTGGGAAATGACAACAAATAGTTAAAAAATATATATAAATTAGAAATTGCCCCATGATTTATGCCTATATAGTATGAATCATTATCTTTGAATGTATATGCATTAAATGATGAATTGTCAATAAAATCGATGTACACATCAGGTACATTTGGATTAATTTTCCTTAACCCTTCTATTAATCCTACTCCTTTCTTACGTGCTTCTGCTAAAAGACAAGATAAGAATTGACCTTTTTTGAGATAAAATTTACCACCAAAATCTTTGGTCCTTTTATCAAAAATAATATCTTTATCCATTTTTAATCCTTATTCCCATAGATCGGTAGAATTAACAATTAATTTAATTTTAATATTATATACTTTATTTCAGAATTGAGTAAATAAAAATATTTCTAATTCGTTAAATCGTGCTATACAGAAGTAAAGAAAAAATAAAAAATTAATTCTCTATTATTCAGGTTTATAATGGTCTATAAGATTAAGTATTTTGCTAGAATAAAGTTCTAATTCCCTAAACATACTTTCACTCAAAACATTGGAATGAGCAATGGTATTTCGAGGAATCTCAAGACTTTCTAAATATGTCTGAGTTACTACCTGATCCTTAAAAACATCTTCAAATAGATCCCAATTTTTATTTATTATTTTAATAAGGTCAGAAAAATCAGTATATTGGATATTGCTTTTTGGTAATTGTATATGCCAATCATGGAGGCTATGAGTCTTTATATTATCTTTTACTTGTTTAGATACATTTGTTTCCCACCAATCAGGACCTTTATTCTGTTCTAATAGATATGAAATAAAAAATCGTAATTTGTTCTCAAAACTAACAAATAATGCATAAGCACTCATCATTCTTCTCAAATCTTCTTCAAAAGATTTTATTATATGTTCAGTGACTGGGACTTCAATATTTACATTTGGAACTTTCCCGAATTTTTCTTTAATTTTAAACTCAATAATATTAGGATCATCTTTAAGAATCTCAACTTCTCCCAATTCCGCCAAATAGCTTAATACTCTTCTTGAATTCCACTTACCTATTACTCTATGTCTAAATGGAGGATGGCCAATATCTTCAGTGCTAAACGTATCGTCTTGATAAATATCTACCATATTCTTTATAACACCTTTCACATATTCCACTTGAGCATCCAAAGGTAATTTTCTCATTCATATCCCTCCCATTAATGATTTTTATATGGTGAGTAGGATATAAATTTATTAATTTATATTATAATTTCTACTTCGTATGGTCAATATAAAGAAATCACACTAAAAAAAAATATTCAAAAAATAAAAAATTTTTTGATTAACCTTTTTTTAAAGTTTCCTAGAATGGACTATAGAATGGGTTAGCATGTTGCACATCATCATTGGTATTGTCAACTGGACGTGAACAGTATTAAAAGTTATTTTGCTTCCTTTACGGTCTTCTGGATTTGCATCTAAATAATCATCTATAAGTTCCTTAGCTTGTTTCTCCCAAGCTGCCGCTGCTGGATTACGGGCTTCATTACTTTTATAATAGGCATCTAATATGATAACAGCAGCATAGAGATTGGCAGCCTGGATAATAGCATCTGGTGTTGGGTGAGGTAAGGTTACTCTTTGGACCTTATTTCTTATTCTTTGGTCTGCAAAAGTTAAAGCCTGTGCCATATTAGTTTCTTGGATATTTGTAGGCACGTCTTGTACTAAAACTGTTAATGCCGCCTCATCTGCAAAAGTTATCATTAAATCACCTCAAAAAAATTAGTTATTAATCGTAGAAGGGATCCATAGCATCATTAGGATCTAAAAGACCACTCTCTGGCGGAATCGGAGTATCTTTACGTGATGTAAACACTTCAAATCCGAATTCAACCTCTTCCTGCTCCAATCCATTATTATAGGTCGCTTTACCAAAATACGTGTATAAACCTGTAGCCAGTACTAAACCCTGCATATTACCTCTTTGAACAATAGAACCAGAATAAGCAATATTTCCTATCTTTTTATCTAACGGTAATGATTCTCCAGTTAAAGCAGATTCATCCACGGTGAGGTAGCTGTCTTCAATGAGTTTGACATCTGCCGGGATTATATCCCCTAAATGCACTCTCACTACATCACCAGGCACGATTTCTTTAGAAGGTAATTCTATCCATTTACCGTCTCGAAGTACTTCGGCTTTGTATGATAATTTTTCTTTCAAGAGGTCAATAGTGTTATCTGCTGTATATTCTTGATAAAATCCAACAAGACCATTTATCATTAATAAAATGAATATAATTGTGAATTCCTGCCAATGCTGGATGATCAGAGATAAAATAAGAGCAATTTCAATCATCCATGGAATAGGACCCCAGAAGAAATTCAGAAATTTTTTAATTGGACTAACTTTTTCTTCAGTGATTTCGTTAAACCCGTATTCAGTTAGTCTTTTTTGTGCCTCTTTCGATGAAAGACCGTGGGTAGTAGATGATAATTGGTTCAGTAAATCTGAAATTTCAATTTCTTCTGATTTTTGAACATCGATGGACTGATCCATGTAATATAATTTTATTAAAACACTTTAATATGATTTTTCTACATCTTTGAAAATATAATAAAATAAATTTACACCTTAATAAAAGAACATTTTTTTATTACTAGAAAAAATTATCTTTGATATTAATCATAAATAAAATGGGGTGAATATTATTAAGATTAATGAAAATGCACCCGTGATTGTTAAGGGTATGATTGAAATCAATTCAAGTCCTGAGACTATATGGGACTTGATAGCTGACATTAAAAGATGGTCCAGTTGGAATCCTGATGTTAAGAATTCTTCTATTGAGGGGGATGTGATTAAAGGTTCAAAATTCAAATGGAAATCCTGGTCAGTAACCATTACTTCAATTTTCCAAGAGGTTGATCGACCCCGATTCATAGGTTGGACCGGGAAGACCATGGGTATTAAAGCCGTACATATCTGGAAATTAGAACCCAAAAATGGTAGAACCATAGCTATTACAGAAGAGTCGTGGGAAGGTCCTTTAACACGTTTAACTCGGGGTCGTACACAAAATATGCTACAAAAAGCTATTAACTCCGAATTGGAATATCTTAAGATCGAAGCTGAACGAGTATCATGATTAGAATAAAAAACATTTGCGTACTTCATTTACAAGATTAATATTTTTTAATTAAGGAAAAGTAATCAAAAAATTTTAATAAAATAAAAGGGATTCTTAAACTACTATATAACCTTACAGAAACAATTGAGTTAAAAAAAATGAAAATTTTTATAAATAATAGATCATAATCAATTAGAAAAATGAATTGCAACATATCCACCAATTATTCCAATAAAAAAACCCGCACCACCTATTGATAATCCTAAAGAAACTAAACCCAAGGTATTCCAGTTGCTGAAACCTACTGGTGTTCCATTAAATAGAAGACCTATAAATATCATTCCCACACTAGACATAATTTCACTTAAACCTCCATTTAGAATATAATCATTTTTTTTCATCGTCTGAATAAGCGCAGTAAATCCCGCAACGAAATTTGAGGTTAAAATTCCAGGACCGGAAAAGCCAAAGAAAGCAGCTACTATTGAGGAGATTATTCCCGCGAGTGTTCCAATGAAAATAGAAGTAGAATTATACTCTGCCATGCACTCTAATATTTTTTTCTATTGTAAAAATTTATTTATTAATTTCATTACTCAGAAATAGGAGTGAAACATTATTGAGGCAATCCTATCCATGTGTTAATAGAAATCCAGGTGTGATACTATTTATTGGTTATTTCAGTACATGATGAGTAATGTATTCTTTATTATTATTTATTATTATTCACCCTCCATCAGGATTATATCTCTTGAATGTAATTCTATTCATGAGGTGGGTTATGATATTGGTGGTATCAGATTTACATTTAGGATATAAAAAAAGCAATCACGAAGATTTCTTAAACTTCTTAAATGAATACGAGAATGTGAAAATTGATCATTTAATACTTCTTGGAGATATATTCGACTTTTGGAGGTGTAGAAGTAAGAAAATAATCACCGAAAACGAGGAGATATTATCAAAATTATCAACTCTGACCCATAAAATTCATTATATAGCTGGAAATCATGACTACTACATTCTCAACTTAAAGGGAATATTCAATGGAAATTATCCTTTCAAAGTTTCTAAGTATTTGAGGTTAGATGATCATGGAGAAAAATTTTATTTCATGCATGGCTATGAATTAGAAGTCCTTTTCACTCTTGATCCATTAACTATTGACCTATATGAAAAGTTCAGTGAAAAAATGTGTTTAACAGAAAACATAATAGGAGGAATCGCCGGCTTTTTATGGGATTTTTTAGAAATAAGTCGCAGAAGCGTAGATCGAGTAACGGAAGAAATGAAAAAAAACCCACAAAACAGGAGGAAAATATGTAAAGTCTACGAATTAGCGGTATCCCAAGGCAGATATCCCCTATTAGGCTTGAAACCTGATGAAAAACTGGTCTTTGGACATACTCATCGGCCTTTCATAAACAATGATAAAACGGTAGTGAACACGGGCTCCTGGGTTGACGAATTACCATCTAAGGAATACCATAACAGCTACGTTGAAATCTCTAAAGGTGAAATAAAACTTAAATTCTTTAAATAATACGCCGGGACTGGGATTTGAACCCAGGGAGAACGTATGCTCAAACAGGATTTCGAATCCTGCGCCTTACCTAACTAGACTATCCCGGCTTGATCAAAAATGATTAAGTAAAATTATATTTGTAAGGCTAATGGATATATAATCTTTCAAACATAATTTGAAATGTAGAGGTCTGAAAAATGGAGAAAAATGAACTTTATTCTATAATATTCAAGCGAAAATCGATTAGAAACTATGATTTAACCTCGCTTAATAAGAATATACTTACTGAGATTTCGAACCATTTCCAGTCTTTAAAGCATATGTACGATGACATTAAAATTGAATTGAAGATTATATCACCAGATATGGTTAAAAGAAGAGTGATGAAAAAAGCACCGCATTATATAGCCGTGTTTTCAGAATCAAAGGACGGTTATTTAACCAACGTGGGATTCATGTTGCAGCAATGGATCTGTTCCTCTCAGCACGTGGTATTGGCTCTTGCTGGCAGGGGATTCCTAAACCTACTAAAGAATTGTTGAAGAGTTCGAATTTAGAGTTTGTAATTTTCATAGCCTTCCGGCAGCCTAGCGAGCAGTTGCATAGGACAGATGTTTCTGAGTTCAAGAGAAAATCTCTTCAAGAAATAACTAACATTAAAGATGCTGATGTACTATTGGAAGCGGTGCGTCTGGCTCCATCAGCGACTAACAGTCAGCCATGGTTTTTTTCGGGTGATGATAAATTTATGCATGTTTATAGTGTTAAATTAGGCTTTATAAAATCTTTAATAGTAAAAAAGTACATTCCTATAGATGTAGGTATTGCTATTTATCATTTACATGTTGCAGCTGAACATTTTGGTAAGAAAGTTAAAATTTTCGTTGATGAACCAGCGAAGATGAATCCTCCTAAAGATTGTGAGTATGTGGCAAGTTTGAAGATTGAATAGGTTTTCCGATTTTTTCTTTACTATTTTAATAAATCAAATAAGAATAATAATATAAAAAACTTCTTTTATATATATTTAAACATAATTTAGCGACCTATTATTAAGAATGATTATTTTTACTAAAACTCGTGTTAGAATATTACTAACAATGGATCTGGAATAAAAATCTGGTCTTCAAAATGTATAATTATTTTAAATCATGTGATGAAACTAATAAACTGAATCAAACTGGTTTAACCCTAAATTTAAAAATTAGATTTAAGTAAAATATTCTGAATTTTTTTTGAATAAAACAATTCAAAATAAAAAAAAATATATTTAAACAAGAATTTTCTTTACTTCTAATGGAGGTTTACGACGCGGGCAGTATTCAAATATGTATCCACATTCGCTACAGCGGATAATACCAATATCGCCTTGAGGTATATGTGGTATGTAAAATGCATCTTGACTCCTTTTAGAATTTCTCCTTCTGGATATCCTTTTATCACGGGAATAACATTCAGGACATTCTTGAGCCATATCTTCGGGTTTCATTTGATTATCACCTTTTTATTTTTAAAATATATTAAAATTTTTAGATTATTAAGTAGTTCGTGTTATCTCGAACTGTATGATATTATACGAACTAATAATATATAAATATTTTTGTCCTAAATCATAATAGTTAAACAACAATATTGAACTAATCAATCAAATAATAAATTATCATACAAATTTAAAATTCAACGTGTTCATTTATACTAGATTAAATAATGATATAATGTCCTATTAAAATAAGACCTATTTAAAGAAAAAAAGTAGTAATAAACGCCGGGACTGGGATTTGAACCCAGGTGGAGCAAAGCTCCACAGGATCTCAAGTCCTGCGCCTTCCCTGGCTAGGCTATCCCGGCAAATTAAAAAATAATAACTGTTACTTTTAATGAAAAAAAAGAGTTAAAATATTTTAGCTTTTGAGTTCGATTTCTATGCTTACGTTGTCAGGCACGTTGACTTTCATAACTTGTCGCATGGCTCGTTCATCTGCTTCGATTCCTACGAGTCTTTTGTGGATTCGGAGTTCCCATTTTTCCCATGTGGCTTTTCCTTCCCCATCAGGTGATTTACGTGTTGGAACAACTAGTTTTTTGGTGGGTAGTGGTATGGGTCCTGATAAGTCTACGCCTGTTCTTTCTGCTATTCTTTTGAGCTGGTCACATACATAGGCAAGTTTTTCTGGGTCAGTGCCGGTAAGTTTTATTCTGGCTTTGTTCATTTAAATCCTCCATTAAAAAAATAAAATGGAAGTCAGTAGAAGTTATATGAAATTCTACTTTCTCCCTGATTATAATTCATTATTCTATTTTGCTAGTACTAAGTCAATGCACATTCCAGCAGCTACCGTCTGTCCCATATCACGTATAGCGAATCTGCCCATGTGAGGAATATCCTTGATTTTCTCAATTACCATAGGTTTCGTTGGTTTCACTACCACGAATGCAGCGTCACCAGTTTTTAGGAAGTCAGGATTTTCTTCTTTGATTTGTCCTGTGGCAGGGTCCAGTTTTTTCTGGAGTTCCATGAAAGTACAGGCCACTTGGGCTGTGTGACAGTGGAATACTGGAGTGTAACCTACAGTGATAACTCCCGGGTGCTGTAAAACCACGATTTGTGCTGTGAATTCTTTAGCAACTGATGGTGGATTCTTGGTGTGTCCTGCAACATCTCCTCTTCGGATATCATTTTTACCTACACCCCGTACGTTGAAACCTACATTGTCTCCGGGTTCTGCCTGTTCCAGTATTTCATGATGCATTTCTATGGATTTTACTTCACCGCTTGCGCCTGGGGGTTCGAATATAACGTTGTCTCCTCTCTTCATAACACCGGTTTCCACTCGACCTACAGGTACAGTTCCCACACCAGTGATGGAGTAAACATCCTGTACTGGAACTCTTAGTGGTAATTTAGTTGGTTTATCAGGTGGAGATAGTTTCTGCAGTGCTTCTACTAGGCTAGGGCCTTTATACCATTTGGTGTTTTCACTTGCTTTAGTTATATTATCTCCTTCGAAGGCAGAAATTGGTATGAAATTTATCTCTTTTGGTTTATAAGCCACAGTTCTTATTAGAGCAGATACATCATCTTTAAGTGCGTTGAATTTTGCTTCATCATATTTTACTAGGTCCATTTTGTTTATAGCGACAATTAACTGGCTAATTCCCAATGTCCTTGCTAGAAAAGCGTGTTCTTTAGTCTGAGGCATTACACCATCATCTATGGCTACTACTAATACCGCCGCATCTGCTTGGGATGCTCCAGTAATCATATTTTTAACGAAATCCCGGTGTCCTGGGCAATCCACAATCGTGAATTCATATTTTGGGGTTTCAAATTTCGCGTGAGCTAAATCTATAGTAACCCCTCTCTCTCTTTCTTCTTGGAGCTTGTCCATAACAAATCTAAACTTGTTTTCTCCTTTCGATAGCTGCTGCTCCGCTATAACACCGGATTGAAGCAGCAAATGTCCAACAAGTGTGGATTTACCATGGTCAACGTGTCCAATGAATGCTAAATTCATATGTTCTTTCTGTTTTGCCATTTAATATACCTCCATTCAATTCTATTCATTTTTATCAGTTTGATTTTTCTTGATTTTATTTAAGTTATCTGATTAGATATTTAAAGCTAACTTAAACTTCATGTTAGTTAAAATTATGAATTATCGTCAAATAAGATTCAACCCAAATAATGATCTGGACCATATGGTTCAGGACTTAATCCTTTCCTTTCTCTTATCTCTCTTATTATGATTTTCTGAAGCTCTTTCGGTAATCTTTCAAAGCCAGCGCTTTCAGTGGACCATAAACATCTGCCTTCAGCAGCAGATCGGATGTCTCCAGCAAATCCAAACATCTCTGCCACCGGTACTTTAGATTCCACTGTGGCCATGTCCCCTTCCTGTGACATGTCTACTATTTGTCCTCTTCTATTCTGTATTTCCCTAGTTGCTGCACCCATATAATCTTGTGGTACGTTGATGAAAACTTTCTGTATAGGTTCTAGTAGGGTGGGTTGGGCTAACATAATAGCACCGTAAACTGCCTTTCTTATGGCTGGAAGAACTTGGGCTGGTCCTCGGTGAACTGCGTCCTCGTGGATTTTAGCATCCTTCAGGAGGATCTTAATTCCCATAACTTTTTCACGGGCAATTGGTCCATCATCCATGGCACTTTCAAATCCTTCTAGGAGTAATTCTTTTATCTCATCTAAATACTGGATACCACGAGTCATATTTATGAAGAGTGACCTTTTATAAACGTCCCAAACTTTTTTAGCTTCATCTTTAGTAAGTCCTGCTTCCGTGAATTTGGAGGCAAGTTCTTTACCTTTAACTCTACCTTCTTTGATATCTCCTTCTAGAATGGATTGGAAAATGGAGTCTTCTAATGGTTCTATTTCAATATAGAATTTGTTATGCTTATTCGGTGATTTTCCTTCTACGGGGCCTGCTTTACCTGCAATAGTCTCTCGGTACACTACTATAGGCTCAGATGTCTCTATTTCCACACCTTTCTCGTCGATACGGTAAGTTATAATTTCCAGATGGAGTTCACCCATACCAGATATGAGATGTTCACCTGTCTCTTCATTGATTTCTACCCTTACAGTAGGATCTTCCTTACCAACCTGTCTTAAAACTTCTATAAGTTTAGGGAGGTCTTTAGTGTTTTTAGCTTCCACTGCTACGGTAACTACTGGTTCTGAGATGTGCTCTATACTCTCGAAGGGACTGATTTTATTACCGTAACTAGTAATTGTTTCACCAGCCACCGCATTTCTAGCACCTGTTATTGCCACTATATTCCCAGCAGGAACTTTATCAGTATTGACACGTTCAGGGCCCATATAAACCCCTACTTGTTGAGTTCGGGCTTTACCCATTGATCCTACAAAGTAGATTTCTCTACCTTTTTCTATAGTTCCTCCGTAAACTCTTCCAGTGGCGATTTCTCCCGCGTGCTTGTCTATACTTACATTTGTTACCATCACAGCTAGAGGTGAATCTGGTCTGGTGTTAATCATGCCTTGTCCTTCTTCACTTTCTATGTCTCCAGACCAGATATTAGGTACTCTGTATCTTTGAGCCACGTCAGGGCTGGGCAAGTGTTCTACTACCATTCCAAGTAGTACGTGGTGTAATGGAACTTTTTCAGCTAATTCTTTTTGATTATCAGATTTACAGTAATCATAAATGTCTGTGAATGTTATGCCAGTTTTTTGCATAACCGACACATTTATGGCCCAGTTGTGGTAGGCTGATCCAAATGCAACGCTTCCATCCTCCACTCTAGCTTGCCAATTTTTTTTGAACTCCTCAGGAGCCATTGAATCTATTAGTTTATTTGCACTTGCTATGATTTTGATGAAACGTTGCTGAAGTTCATTTGCGTCGAGTTTAAGCTCGTTTAATAGACGATCCACTTTATTTATGAATAGTACTGGTCTTACATTTTCTTTAAGTGCCTGTCTTAACACGGTTTCAGTTTGAGGCATGATGCCTTCCACGGCGCAAATTACTACTACTGCTCCATCAACGGCCCTCATGGCACGTGTTACGTCTCCACCGAAGTCAACATGTCCAGGAGTATCTATAAGGTTTATAAGATATTCATGATCCTTGTATTTGTGAACCATGGATACATTGGCGGCATCTATTGTTATACCTCTGGCTTGTTCCTGTTCATCGAAGTCCAAGTATAATTGATCTCCTGCAAGTTCTGAAGATATCATCCCTGCACCTGCCAATAGGTTGTCGGATAATGTGGTTTTCCCATGGTCTATATGAGCCACAATACCGATATTCCTGATGTGTTTTGGGTCATACATCAGTTCTTTAATTTTATTAATCATTTTAGTACGTCTACTCACTAAAATCACCTGAATAACTATGAAAAATGGATTGCTTGATTATTATTTTATGTGAATAATAATTCCTAAGTTCTTATATCATTAAAAACTATATCGGAATTAATGTGCAGATCTAGCAACTCTTTCTTTTTCTTCTTTCTTCTGAATAGCGAAGCTTCTGGAGTCAGATTCTGCTGCATAGAGCAGTTCATCAGCCAGACATTCTTCCATTGATCTTTTCCTTTTAAAGGATGATTGCATGGTTCCTCTGGTTAAAAAACCTAGAGATAGATCGACTCTTCTTTGTGGGGCAATATCTACCGCTACTTGGTATCCGATTCCACCATATTTTATCCTAGTGGTTTCTTCACGAGGAGCTGTGTTTTCCACTGCTTTTACTAATATTTGTAGGGGATTCTGCTTAGATCTCTGGTTTATAATATCCATGGAACCTTTGACGATGTTGTAAGCTTTGTTCTTCTTACCTGAGTTTCTCTGAGTCCTCATGATCTTATTCATGAGTCTTTCTACTATGGAAACTCGTGATTTTGCAAACTGTCTTTTAACATGTCTTCCTAGGGTGTGAGGGACTAATATTTCTTCTAGGCAAATATAATTCATTAAGCCCATGTCCTCCACCTTAACTTCTTCTAAATCCCATTTATCGAAGACTTTGAAACTCATAAAAATTACCTCTTTTCATACTTTGTGGTTTTATCTGACTGGTTTTTCTATTTTACCTTTAACCATTTCCTCAAGGGCGACATTGTTAACCTTAGTAACCTTCCATCTAACACCAGGAATGTCTCCCATAGACCTTCCTGATGGTCCACCTATTCCTTCTATCATGACTTCGTCGTGCTCATCTATAAATCCAATAGCACCATCTCCAGGGGCGAATGCAGTTAATTGTTTACCATTTTTTATAAGCTGCACTCGAACACATTTTCTGATAGCAGAATTCGGCTGTTTAGCCTCTATACCCACTTTTTCAATTACTATTCCCCTGGCCTGAGGTGCACCCTCTAAAGGGTCTGCTTTAACATCTAATCTTAATTCTTTTCTCTTGTAATGAGTGTCTTTCCATCTGAAGTTTTGTCTGTTTTTTTTAAGCTTTTTTGCTGCAAAGAGTCCTGGCAATGAAATTCCTCCTAATCAACATAAATAGTTAAATTCCGAATTTGCTTCTATTTCTTTATAATTTAATTCTTAATTATTAATATCGTGAAGATTAATATGATTCTAGAATTAATTTATTTTTTTTAATAGTTATTTTATAACGATATTATTTATGTTATGTTGTCTTTTGGCTAATATTCTAGCTCTTTCTATGTTTTGACCGCCTTTTCCAATGGCCGTCCTTTTATTTCGAGGGTCTGTTTCTAAAGTAGCGATTTTTTCTCCGTTCTCCTTTTGGAGTATTCTAATACTTCTGATTTTAGCGGGTGCCATGATGTTAGATAAGAATTCCACTGGATCATCAGAATGTTCTATTACTTCTACACCTTTATCTACGGTTTTCTGGACTTTAGCCACAGTACTTCCTCTTTTTCCAATGGCCAATCCCATATCTCCCTTTTTTACTAGGAAAGTTAATTTACCATGCTCATCATCTACTAAACAATCTTTAACTGTTGCACCGGTCATGCTCTCAAAGAGTGCAATGTATCTTATTTCGTTGGTTGCAAATTTTATCGTCACTGAAACTACCCCATGATCTCCAATATGTTGGAGTCTCCTGGATCTTTTATTATAAGAGTAGCCACGGTGAATGGCTTACCACATACTGATCCAAGTTCTAAGCTTGTGCCTTCATAATCATGAACCGGAATATCAGATAATTTGGAGTAATGCATTACATCTTCCTGTATATCAACAGGACAGTTTTGGGCTATGATCACCAGTTTCCCTTTTCCAAGTTTAATTCCCTGGACTGATTTATCAGACCCCAAAGTAACATTTCCTGTATCTACGGCTACTCTAATTCCTCTATCTATATCCATCAACTGCCTCCTAATCTCTATCTTTCATAACAACACCAACAGATCCTGTACCTAATGGTATTGGCTGACCTATGATAATATTTTCAATTATACCAGTGAGATGATCAATCTCCCCTCTGATGCTGGCTCTTAAAAGGTGTTTACCAGTCTCTTCAAAGGATGCTCTGGCTAGAACACTGGCTTTTTCACCACTTATACCATGTCTCCCTATGGATTTTACCGATCCATCAGCAGTCATCATATCCGCTACCAGCATGATGTGCCTTACGTCCACGGTTAAACCTTGCTCTTCCATGGTAGTCTGGGCTTCATGGATAATGGCATTTCTACCTGCTTCGATTCCCAGAACCTTCTCTACTTCATGAATATCATTAGTGCTGGTTTTAGTCTTATTTACACCCTCCATCTTAAGGACGGCACCAAGGTTTGATCCTTCGGTGTGTATTACCCACTCCGAACCCTCTTTGCTTATAACGACCTTTCCGATGTTTTTAACACCACTTATCTGTAGATCGCGAACTTTATCAGCTAAAAGTCTAAGTTCTCTTATGGCATGTTTGGATTCAGAAATTGTAGGTTCAAAACTCAGTAGGTTTTTATTTATTTCTACCCTTTTAAAAGCTTTTTCTATCTTAGCTATAATTTCATCATACTCTAATCTTTTATCAGTAATTTTATCTTCATCAATCTCTATCGTCATACTCATGGTAGCATAGTTAACATTAAAATCTTTTATAATGTCATTTAATACAATTTTACCAATACGGTTAGCAATTCTACGCACGAATTCCTCGTTAGTTCCATATTCTTCTTCAAAATATATGGCCATAGTAGGGGTTGATATTTTTTTACGAGCGTCTACAATCTCAATGAGTCTCGGTAGACCTAGTGTAACGTTTAATTCCGCCACTCCTGCGTAGTGAAAAGTACGCATGGTCATCTGAGTACCGGGTTCTCCCACTGATTGGGCTGCCACCGTGCCTACTGCCTCACCTTTCTCCACTTCAGCGCGATCATAGGCTTTTTTTATCTCATCAACTAGTTTTTCCAGTTCTTTAACCTTTAGGTCATGTCTTTCTGATGCTTCAGCTATCTCTTCTATAATACTATCTGGAAAGTCTGCCTTTTTCTTCTTCACAACACTCGCTAC
>PMWA01000005.1 GCA_003166335.1 Methanobacterium sp.
AAATTGAATGCTTTAATTGTACTGATACTTTGCTTTCAGATACTGCAATCTTCTTCTCTGAACGTCTAATTGTATCATATAGATATGCATCAAGATAGCATTGCACAGGTTCTTTTTTGAATATTAAATTCATATTTATGTCCAGGATATTAATCCGCTCTAATATTTTAGTCCAATAATCCAGTAACTTCCATTCTTCAACTTTATCAAGATGCATATCTACTTTATTAATATAATCAATTTGCTCCCTGATAGAACTGCATGTTCTATTGAATTCCTCCCTTGGGAATACAATAACTTCTTCATGTTTCTGGAATAATACCGGGTTATAAACTTCTGCAATCCTCCCATTGGGTACTGCCTCAGTCACTCTCATTTCTTACTCCTTCTGAATCAAATTTAAGAAAGACTATGATTCACTTTCTATTTACTGCTGGTAGAAATGCCTATTGCATGTTTGTCGAGTTTACCTGCTAATCTCATAAATAAACTCCACTAAATCTGAATGAATTTTTTTAGAATATTAATCTGTGTTGTAATATCAGCACGAACAATGCAGCTGCAAATGTCCAAGTACCAGCAACAAACATGCCAGTTAACAATGCATTGTAGTCCATTTTAGGCTCACCACAAGCTAAACAACGTTTAAACATTTATAAATCACCTCCAATCTTTTTATTCGATGTTATTGCCCGCATAATTATCTCACTAAAACGATTGTACTGATTATGGGAAAATGTCAAGTTACAATGAGGGCAAAGATGCCAGAGCTCCTGTTCCGGTGGATCTTTAAGATAATAATCCTCCATGGTTTCCCGGCAGTTGGGGCATTCCATAAAATCAGATCCCAATTCCTTTCTTTTCATCTCAATTTCCTTGAGTTGGTTCCTGGTGAATTCATACCAATTAATAAAATCCTTCTTAGGAATTATAACCAATTCCTTAGGTTTTAACTTCGCAACGTCTTCTAAATCCTCTTTTGCAATGGGTTTCATATTTTCCATAATATCACTCCTCGGGGTGGATCACTATAGTTGGCAACATTAACGAGGATTATCCAAGAGAGCAAATGATAAGTAAAAACAAAATTAAAATCCCTGATTTTGATAAGAAAAAAAATATAAAGTGATAATTAAAAAGACATAAATGTGGATTTTTGGTTCCCATATTTGCGCAAATTTGAGTAAAATTAGTTCATGAATTTGTTTAAAGGTTAAAAGTTCAAATATGAATTAATTTAACTGGAAGCATCTTATGAAAAAATGTAAATATAGATATAAGTATTATCCCTGCAATGAAGACACTTATAAAGATTATGATCACTGTATTCTCCATTATCGTCCGGATATCCGTTCTAAAGAGGATATAATTGAAATTCAAAAATTAAAACATAAAAAATTTAAGGAAAAAGTTTCAAATGCAGACTGTAATTTCGATGGGATTGTAATAGGGGAGATTAATTTTAAAGGAATGGAAATTAATAGTGACGTTAGTTTTAGAGATGCTTTAGTTGAGTCAGTTGTTTTTATTTCGTCAATTATATCAGGGAATATTGATTTTACTGATGCAAAAATTTTACAATATGCAAACTTTTATGACGCAAATATTAATGGTAATGCACTATTCAATAATGTAAAATTCCCTAATAAGGCGGAATTTCAAAAATTTAAAGTAAAATATGGTGTTGATTTTAGTGAATGTGTATTTAATGGATGTTTAACATTAAAAAAGTCAATAATTGAGGGCAGGGTAATATTCAATGATACAACAATTAAAGATTATATAATTTTAGATTCAGCAAGTATCAGGTTTTTAATTGTTGATCATACAAAAATAAATGGACCTTTATTTTCTAAATCTACCGAAATCTTTGGGATGAGTATTAAAAATTCTGCAGCATTATTTATGAACTTTGATAATTCTACTATAATTAATGATATCGATTTGCATTCAAACGAATTAAATGAAGGAATAAGCTTTCTCGAAACATCTTTTAAAACCCCATCAACACAAGAAAAAACGTGTAGATACACTAAAAATAAATGGGAAAAATTGGGGGACAGATTTAAGGCTGACTATTATTTTTATCGTGAAATGGATGCTAAAAGAAAACAAAAGCCTTTTTATAGTCGATATTTAGAATGGTTATTAATTCAGTTTCCTTTTGCATATGGAGTTTATCCGGAAAGGATATTATTTACATTTTCTATAATTTTTATATCGTTTTCATTAATATTTTGGCAAATTAATGGAATATTTACACCAACTTCTATCAATTATTTAAATTTAATAAATGGCATAAGATTTAGTTTTTTAACTCTAATTATCCCTGCTTATGGTATAGTTAGCCCCGCTGCAACGAACTATGGAATTTATATAATAATTGAGTCTATTTTAGGGGCTTTTATGTGGCCTTTATTTATAGCAACTTTTGCGAGGAAATATATGAGATAAAATTGGTGAAATGATATGTGGTATGCTACTTTAGTCGGTGAAAAGGAATGTTTTGAGTGTTTAAAGAATAATTTCAGTGATTATATAAAATTTAAATACGGAAACTATATTATTGAATATCCGAAATTTAATTCATGTACAACCCATGGGGAAGTATTTAGATATGCTAGAAAGTTTTTAAAAACGTTATTAGCTATTTTTAAAGTTAATGATGTCCATTGTCAAGCGAATATTAATACAGTTACCTTAAAGCCTTATTAAAGGATGTTTTAAGCGGTGCTTTCTTCATGAAAGAAGATGGGTATTATGATATTCCAGATAGTGAGACAAGTAAATATTTAAAAACTACAAAGCTGGAGGGGGAATAAACCCTTTCCAACCTTTCTTTAATTTTTACCATAATAGACACCATCAATTTCTCATATTAGATATAAATTAAAACTAAATAATATTATTTACCAACATACCAATTAACTATAGGCAGAAATTCAGAGGGGGGTTTTGATTGGGAAGTGAAGATGATACAGGTTACTTAGTTTGTGAGGATTGCAATGGTTTTTACAAGCTTAAAAAAGGAGAATCACCAGCGGACTTTGAAAAATGTGAATGTGGGGGACAGCTTAAACATACTAAAACTCTGAATAATGAACCAAATAAAAAAGAACCATCCCCTAAGAATGTTTTTAGCCCGAATTGTGGAAAAAAAACATAAATAATGCAAAATTCTGTGAAGATTGTGGTCAGCCAATAGAAAATGAGAAACAAAAATCCAAGCCCCAAAAGGGTGCTGGAAGGATTACAGAGACAATAGTTTATTCCATATTTGTTTTCATAATATTTTGTATTTTTATATACAACTTTCTCGCTCTCATGTACAGTGGCCTTCTTTTCATAGCATATATTGTAGTTGTTGTGTGTGTATTTTTATTAATAAGGTATTTGTTGAATCGGTAAAGTAAATCAGGATATATTGGGGGTGTTGTTTTTTGATAGTAAAATGTGGGGAGTGTGGTAAGGAATAAGAAATAGAGAAGGGGGAGAATCCTTCTGATTTCCAATGTGAATGTGGGGAAAACTTGGAATACCTGAGGAAGACAATTAAAGATTTTAGAAAAGAAAAATCAGAGGAAACGGGCAGAGAATCTAAATTTAATTATAATTTTTGCCCAAATTGTGGAACAAAAAACCCTGATAACTCTGATTTTTGCTCTGCATGTGGGGAGAAACTATTAAATCCAAATGTTGAAATAGAAAAGGAAACCCTTTTCAAAATGGGGTATAAAATAATAGATGAAACTGATGAAAAATATGTGTTCAGTAAAAAGGTATCAAAACTCCCCTTATGGGCAATCATTGTCTTGGGATTAATCTTCCTACCATTAGTACTACTAATTTTTGGAGAGAGCTAAAAATAAAAATCGTGGAAAAATAAACTATTAAAAATTTAACCCTCAGTTATTAAGCGTTTATTTTTATGGATAAATTCAGATACTGCAAGTCTTATTAAGTTTGGTTTACTCACTCCACCCATGACATTAGATAAAATGTCTAAGTCTTGGAGGTCCTTATCTGATAGCTTTATATTAATTTGCTTAAACTTTGGTTTTTCAGTCATTTTTTAACCTCATTTAATATAGTGCCTTAACTCATTTAGTAAGATTTTTAGCATTATATTATAATTTTGTTATATTACTATATAAAGGGTTATAGCAAATATATATTCTACTTCGTTATAGGGCCGTTTAACGAAGTAAAATTATTAAATTAACAAAAAGTAATACATAATAAACAAGATATTTCATGGAGTTATAGCTTAAAAGAAAGAAAACATTAGAAGATATCCTGGAAGATGGCAATAATTGCTAGTATTACAAATATAATACCCACTGCAATAGCAATATACACTAATGGAGATCGATTTTTAGTTGTTTCAGTAACCTTAACTTTTTCTTTCTTTTCTATTTCAACTGGTTTAGTTAGTTTAGATTTTTCAAGTGTTGCTCCGCATTCAGAACAATATTTGGCATCTTCCGCATTTTCTTTTCCACATTCAGTGCAAAAAACCATATAAACACCCCCATAATAAAATTTAAAGATAATGGTATTATTATTATATTATATAAAAAAATTATTTATTTTATTATTTCTTTTGGGGGGCTTAAAAATCGTTTATT
>PMWA01000012.1 GCA_003166335.1 Methanobacterium sp.
GGGGGGCTTAAAAATCGTTTATTGTAGTAAATGTGGAGTGCAAAACGCAGATAATACAAAATACTGCCAAGGATGTGGGGTTAAATTAAGAAAGAATGGAGAAAGTAATAATGCAGAGAAATTAAAAGGGGGTAAAGAAACTAAAACTGGATTATTTGCGTTTTTGGTGCTTATAGGTATTTTATTAATTTTTTATGGAATATTTTTCGCTATTGGAAATACCCTAGGTGGTTTAATACTGGCATTTATCGGTGGGTATTTAACCGTATATTCCTTACGTAAATTGGTTGAGAAATAATGCTTAATTAGATCCAAGTGATTGCTCAAAAGGTGTGTAAATTTAAATATAGTAATGTTAAAAATGATTGCTACCTTTAAAAATGAAATTTCACATACTGGAGAAATTATAAAAGAATTTAAACCCCTCAATAAAGAGGATCCCCGCTTCCAGGCTTTACTCCACGAAAATGATTTAATAATGCAAATTGAATTATCCATAATAAAGGGTGATTGGATGGACTTAAAGCACCCATGCAGCGGGTTAAAAAATGAAGTTTATTATATACTTAACTGGAGGCTTAAGTAAAAGACAACTTCCAAGATAAACCCCTTAAAATAATGAAGGTTTGATTAATATTAAAGTCATGAATTAAATAGAATTTAAATGATTTGAAATGAAAAGCCGTTTTATGATTCCAAAATATGTCCTAAATATTGATATAGGTATTTTGGAGGCATTAGGGCTTTCGAGGCTATATTTTTTTAAGCTCTAATTAGGGCCTCTTAACACGTGCAAAATAAATAAAAAACTTTAATAGTAAAAAGTGTAACCCATTTATCACATATAAATGTTTGGAATTATATCTAATTTTCAATTTATAAAATAGACTTATAATAAGACATAAAAAACTATCTAATAAGTAATATCAACTATCCAAGCTATTGAGGCTATGAACTTTATTCAAATTATATACTGTTTAATAATTTTGATTGTAAACTATTTAAACAAATTATTAATATAAGTTTGTATTAACATCCGATCAAAGATAATAAATTTTGATTAAGCAATTTCAGTAAATGGAATTTTTAATATTTTTTTTAATTTACACCATTACAGAAATAACTCTTAAATCGTTGTTATCCTTTAAATAGGGGGCATAAATGGAGGTTTTAAATTGGCAAAAGTTTGTCCAAATTGTAAAACAGTTAATGTAGATAATGCTAGTTTTTGTCAAAAATGTGGCAAAGAGTTGAGCCAAACATCACAAGCACCACAAACTGTTCAAACTCAAAAAAGTAAAGGAGCTGTTCGACCTAAGAAAAGTACAAGAAAGAATATAGTATTAGGTGGAATAGGATTATTGTTTTTATTAGTGATGATATGGGGCGGTGTATCTATATTTGGAAATCATGGAACACCAACTCAAACGTATAACAATGGCTATTTATCATTTACATACCCCTCATCATGGAAAATAAATGGAAATACTACTAATGACAGCGTTTGGATGTTTAAAAGTGATAATACTAGTTTTTTTCAAGCAATGGGACCTGATCCTATGTCATCAGTGGCTGAAACTGATGGTGTTGCTGATAATATGAGTGATATAGCAAATGCAGAGCTTGCCAATACTACATTTACAAATATTCAAAATATAAATGTCAATGGTATCCCAGGAGTGTTGGCTTATGTTAATGATTCTTGGACAGGATATCACGCACAAGTATACTTTGCTGTAGGTAATAATTTATATTGGTATAATTTCTTTGACGCACAACCTACTGCGGATAGTGATAATATTAACGAGTTCTTTATGTTAATTAATAGTACAAAAGCTAAATAAATGAAGGCTTTCATGGAGTTTATACTTAAATATTGATACCATTAAATCAAAAATTTAAGTAACTTCATAATTTAATGCAATATTGAAGGGGATTTGGAATAATTGGCAAAAGTTTGTCCAAATTGTAAAACAGTTAATGTAGATAATGCTAGTTTTTGTCAAAAATGTGGCAAAGAGTTGAGCCAAACATCACAAGCACCACAAACTGTTCAAACTCAAAAAAGTAAAGGTAATATCCAGCCCGAATCAAATAATCCTGTTACACCAGCTAAACCTAAAGTAAATAAAGTAATGGTTGGCATGAGTTTATTGATGATGCTTTTTGTATCTTGTATCTTCGCAATAATAGGGAGCTTATTCTTTATATTTGTAGGGGCGTTTTTAAATACACCTACGAGTTGGTCTATTTATTTTGCATTTGCAGGATTAATAGTTGGGTTTAGTATGATATGGATTTGGGCGGTTATAATTGCTAAATGGGGATGAATTTATCTAATTTAGACAATAACTTATTTTTTTATAAAAATAGGAGTTATATGAACTTATTTTCATCCGATTTGATTAAGATTGTGAATAACTATAAATTATAATGAGGTAAGTGAATTTATTAAATTTATTTAGTTCAGGTGTTATTAATGGGTATTTTTGGTAATGATAAAGCTGAGAATGATACAACATATTATAACAAAGCGACTGTTAAATTTGGAAAGAAAAAGTATCAGGAAGCTATAAAGTATTATGATAAAGCATTAGAATTAAATCCAGATTATGTGGCTGCTTGGAATGATAAGGGAGTTGCACTGATAAGATTGGGAAAATACGATGAAGGTTTAAGATGCTACGATAAAGCTTTAGAAATAAATCCTGAATATACTAGGGCATTAAATAATAAAGTATCAGCTTGGAATAATAAGGGTGTAGCACTCGGGAAAATGGAAAAAAACGAAGAAAAGTTAAAGTGTTACAATAATGCCCTAGAAATAAATCCTAATTATGCTTTATCTTTACACAATAAAGCAACGACTCTTAATAACATATTTAAAAGATATGAAGAGGCTATAGATTGTTATAATAGGATTCAAAAATTAGATGAAAACACTATTAAGGAAGGTATAATGGGCTCTACATATAAATACCCCCAATTTCTCGCTGTGGTTTGGAACGACAAAGGATTTGCTTTTTTTCAACTTAATAATTATCAAGAAGCAATAAAATGCTATTTAAAAGCGTTGGAAATAAATCCTAACTTTATAAAAGCATTAAATAATAAAAAAAATGCTGAAAATGCTCTTATTGAATTAAAAAATATAATTTGTCCACAATGTGGTTCCAAAAATCCTCAAGAATCAGAATATTGTATAAATTGTGGTAGACAATTAAAAATTAAAATGGATTCTAAAAAATGTTCTAATTGTGGATTCGAGAATCTAGAAGTAGCTGAATTTTGCATAGAATGCGGTAAAAAATTTATTTCAACTGAAAATAATTTATCTTGTCCTAAATGCAATACTCAAA
>PMWA01000074.1:0-7753 GCA_003166335.1 Methanobacterium sp.
AAAATAAGAATAACAAGCTGGAACAATCTACTGGGGTGGCTTTAAACCAGCCATGTTATGATTTCGCAGTAAAAGCAATTGAGAATGGTGATATTGATTTTACTACACCCTGGAATCGTGGATCATATGAATGGAATGGTGAATTACCAGACCTGGTAAACTACTGTCTCGGGATAGATCCCACCGGTCAAAGCACATTTGACCAATACATGTACAGAATAGGAATGAANNGGTTTAATTTTTAAAAGCGCAGTTCTCGCAGTTGCAGCCAATGCACCTGCAGGTTCAGATATCTATGAAGCAGCTGATGAATTATTACAAGCCATTTACGAGGCGGAGAATGCTGCAGAGGAATCTGATGAAGGAAATGAAGGAGAAAATGATGTTACTCAAAGTATAAAAGGAGATGATATTATGGGAGAAAATAAAGAAATAACAGATTTAAAACAGATGGTAACAGATCAACAAAAAACAATTGGAGATTTAAACACCATAGTTCAATCTTTCGCAGACGAAAGAGCTGCTGAAAAAGCAGCACTCGAAGCCCAAAAAGCTGAAGATGCTAGAAAAGCTGAAATCGAAACTATAGTTAAACAAAACCAGGAAGAAACATTAAATGCTGTAACTGAGGTAATGGCTGATGTATTAAAACAGGTCATGAACAACAAGGATAACCTTGCTCAACAGAGTTTATCCCCAGTGGAAAACCCGAATACCCAGGCATTTAAAGCAGGCGGTGGTAACCCTTTTGGGGTAGCTAATGAAATCAAACAAAACATGGATGGTGGAATAAACACCCAACCAAACACTACAAATGAACCAATAGTTCTAACTGGAANNCAGGGTGTTACACCAAATCAGATGTTTGGAGTAAACTAAGGAGGAATGGTAAATATGGCAGCAGCACAAACTCAAGTACAGCAGGATATTAAAGCCCAATTCATGGGCATGATTGAAAAGAAATTAGGTAAACCATTAAATCAAGCAATGCACACAGAAACCGTTCCATTAACTGTTAAAGGAATGAAAAAGGAAGGAGCAACCGAACCCGACGACTATATTAGAAGTTTACAGCAGGACCTACTTGGTGGGATATTACATCAGACCATCAGCTCTACTAATTTCATGCCTATGAAATTAGATCCTAATGTATACGATCAGTCCACATTATTCATGACTTCACCAGCTTTGACCTTCCTTGAAGGAAGAAACAGAAGGGCACCAGCCGATACTACTAAAATCAACTTCATAGAATTAACTGAAGGATTCCAGGATGAATGGATAGCAGAGACTGACGGAACCCAAGGTGACGGAACTGCGCAAACTCAACTTGGACTTGCAACTATGTGTGTCCAGGCTTTACCTATCAGTTTATCTGACCTTTTAGGCAGCGGACAGTCAGCTCAATCAAGAGCACAGTTAATGCAGTATGCACAGGAAGCTCTCAGAGAAGGATTCGATAATGTACTGATTAACGGGACCACAACAACTGGAAGTCCAGCAGTTTCAACCAACAAATTCTCAGGATTAATGACCATAGCTCAGGCCCAGGGATATTCAGAGGATTCTCAGGGTAATGCGTTACTTCTGAAAAATGTCAGGAACCTTGAAGCACAATTAACCCAACAGAGAAAAGGATGGGCGGATTTCATACTCACCAACGTCGATGTCCACAATCAATTGGTTGAGGATATGACAGCAACAGTCAAAAACGTGAACACTGTAAACATAACTGCAAACACCCCAGTTAATGCTTTCCAATCCAGCCGTGGACCATTACCAATCATAACCGACCCATACGTACCATTCACCTTGCCTGGAGCAGCAACCAACAGTGGTGTATTTGGTATGTTTAACAGTAACCGGATATTCATATCTGACTTTGTCCACAACAGTTGGGTTGAGAAAGGTAAAACTAAACCTGTAGCCACCGATGGTTGGTTGGTTCAGGTTTCAGTCATGTACAATGCAGAACCACTTAAAACTGCTATAAGATACAATTTACCTTCAGCAGAAGCCTAAGCAACTTTTAAAAAAGTTGCATCAAAACTTTTTTTTTAAATTATGGAGGTAAAATTATGGCAAAAATACAAGTCAAATTAACCCACCGGGAGAAACCATCAGCAGTACACCTTGATAAATATGGTTTAACAACTCTTAATAAAGGAATTGCTGAGATAGAAATAGAAAAAGGTGATTTGAAGGCTTTACAGAAACAGGGCAAACGTGATGATAAATTCACATTGGAAGAAATTGTTCCAACTAAAACAACTGAAACAGCACCTGAAACAGTTGAAGAATCTAAAGAACCGGTAACTGCTGAAAAAGCTGCTGAAGCACCTGTTGAACCAAAAGAAGCACCTGTTGAACCAAAAAAGGGAGGATAAAGTATGACTTTAACTGAAACACAAATAGATGAATTAAATCATATGATCCCCGGTTTGGAATTAGGAACAATATTAGCAGGTTTACAATCAGCCCCGGGAGTTAGTGCGGGTAGTATAGTAGACTCCCAAATATCACCTACCGCAGCTATAGAGCTCAGTAAATTGGCACATGGAACAGATGGACAGATAATTATAGTCGCTTCTAACGGAGCATTAAGTTTTGTAACTCCAACCGGTGATGTAATACCAACAGATGCGGGATTATTCACTATTGGTGCAAATACAGTAACCGCACCTAAAGCTAAGTATGTAACTAGAACTTTAACCATAGCAATAGGTGCTAAAACCGCAACTGTGACCAACGCTGCAGATATAAATGGAATACCATCCACTCCTTATTTCAATTCAGCAACATTAGATGCAACTGGAAACGAGATTGTATCATTCCAATTTATTCCATCAACTGGACAAATAATCGCTACATTAAACGCAAATGCTACCGCTACAGTTACTGTTAATGTTCCGATTTTACAGGCAGCCTAAAACTTTTTCTTTAATTTTTTTTTATTTTTATTTAAAATTTAATTTTAGAAGTGATCGAGTCCAAACTAACTGTTTTATCATTTCTTTTAGATTGAACTTCGTTATAGTATGATTTAACTAAGCAGAAATTATTATTAAGGTTTATTCTCATGACAAACATTAGCAGATCAAAGAATAAGAAATAAAGTCCAACGAGTAATTTATAACTACACTTTAAGGCTATTTTTGATATAATTTTATCATATAAAGTATTATTTTATTTAAATTCGTTATTCCATTAGTAAAAAAATTTTTTAGAAAAATTTATATGGTATTACTCACGGACATAATAGTATAAAAATATTTGTAATTATAAACCTTATGGGGAATGGAAATATTTATAGAACAGAATAATGCGTCTATAAATGAAAATAAAAATTCATATAAATTAACTAAGATTATTCTATTTTTAGGATTAATTCGATTAGCTTCATTGATTCTTTCTGGAGCAGTTTCTGCTGCTGGTCTAGCAAACAGTTCTCAGCCAAAATATATGATTGATAACCAGAATACCGGTCAATTACAATATAATGGACCTACAACCAACGCCACTGAATGGAATTACACTGCTGAAATGTCAAGGGTATCAGCTTCCTCTGTGATTGGAACTGGACGGAAGCATTATCTTCGGATACTGGTGATTTAATATGTATTGTAACAATTGCGGAGTCAAGTTAAAAGATAAAAAAACATGTTCAAACTGTGGAGAAACCATTTCAGATGAATTAATAAACTACGATAGTAAATCATGGATATCTGGCTTAATGATAATTATTCTAATAATATTGGGAGTTGGATCATTAATAGGCTTCGGGATTTATGCAAAAAATACAAATTTGGGAGTGTTTATCCTTGCATTATGTATTGGTGGATGTATCTATTTGGCAAGTAGAAAAAATTTCTCCGGGGAAATGAGGCCTTGTCCCGAATGTGACGTGGATAGGCCGGCTACAGATTTTTGTATAGAATGCGGCCATAACCTTAAAGCTATATTAGGATATTTTGTGACCCTAGGATGGAATAGACTAGAATTATCTCAAAATGGTTTGACAGCCTATCAAAAGAAGCATAAAAGGATTGGTGAAAATTATGCCGCGGTTAGAGTTAAAAAATTTTATGAACTTAACCAGATTAAAAACCTGCAAATCGCTGATTGTGTGAAATCTTCCAAAGATAAGGGTTATCCTTGCATCGACTTTGATTATTCTAATGAACATATAAATTATCACATTCCTAAAAAAAAAATAAACGAACTGGATGAAATACTTTCTACTGACACTTTACAACCATACTTGAAAGAATCATATAATGGATATTACAAAGATGGATCCTTTAATAAAAAAAAATAAATAAAAAATATTATATTCCAAATTTATATTTTCAAATAATTTAATTAATTTCAATTTGCATGGTGTGAAAAATTTATGATTGATTGGAAATGGGCAGGCATTGGTGCAATATTGGTACTCATTTTAGGTTCATTATTAATAAACTATCTAAGTTCCATAGGTTTCATTGGAGGGTTAATAGCAACTATAATTGTCGGCTACATGGTCGGCGGCGGCGCAAAAAACGGCGCATTAAACGGAATCGTAGCAGGAATCATCGGCGGACTCATGGTTACAATAGTATTTGCGATTATTGGTTTAACATCTGGTGTTAATGCTGGATTAATTGGAGTGGGGTTGGTGTTTTTAGCTGTAATATATATTATTATTTTTGCCATCATCGGTGCCATCGGGGGTGCCATCGGTAGCTTACTAAATAGAACGCCTCCAAACGCTACTGTTTCTGAATAGTAAGATTAATATAAAACAATTTTAAAGGTTTTTTAATTTTATTTTTTCTTTTCGTTCGGTATAGCACGATTTAACGGAGTAGAACCACCTTTGTAAAAGGTGGATCAAAACCTTTTATTTTGATTTCATGAATAATTTTAAAATATTTAAAAATAAACCCATTTTATAGTCCATAATTTGAATCATTTAAATGCAATTATAGAAAAATAGAAGTAGAATGGTAGAAAGAATATATATTATATAAGTTATAATTTAGTTTGAAATCATGTTAATTTTTTTTTTATTATCTGAGTGGAGAAGAAATGTCATTAGGAATTGTTGTTAAGGGTCCAGAAGGATTAGTACTTGCTGCTGAGAGCAGAATTACACTTACTGCAGATATGATCGATGGACAGAAAGTTATTGTCAATTTCGATAATGCAACTAAATTACTTTCTTTCAGTAAGCCTAATATTTCCGTAGGTGCAGTTACATATGGTTTAGCTTCTTTAGGTTTGAGAGCTGCTCATAGTTTCATACCGGAATTTGAAGCAAGTTTACCAAAAGAGAGATTATCAATTAAGGAATTTTCAAATGAGCTAAGTAAATTTTTTATGGATCAATGGAAAGAAGAAAAAATGCCTGATGTAAATGATTATAAAGGTCCAGATATGACATTTGTAGTTGCTGGTTTTGATGAAGATGACATATATGGAAGAGTATTTTTATTTGATATTCCACATAAACCAGATCCAGATGAAAAAAATCCAGATCCACCGGGTTTTGGGATTACTTGGGGAGGTTAACGTGAGTTTGTTGATCGCTTGCTACAGGGTTATGACCAAAGATTAATAGACTTCATAAAATCACAGGAAGAAATTTCTCCGGAATTGGATTTGTTATTAAAACAGTTGCAGATGCAAATTCCTATTGGCGCAATGGCTTTACAGGATTGCGTTGATTTAGCAATTTTCTTTGTTAAAACCACAATAAATGCTCAAAATTTAACTGTGGGTGTGCGAGGTTGTGGTGGAGCTATAGATGTCGCTACAATCACTCGTAGGAAAAATTTGCAGTTCGTTCAACGAAAAAGTATAATAGGTGAAGATAAAGGTTTGAGGAGAGATGAAATACATGTCTAAAGGAAAAAAAACAGCATCTTTTGGTAAAAAAGATATTCCTAATATATCTGAATATAATTTGTCAGCAAATTATGAAGCGAAAAGTTGGTCTGAGATGTCAGCTGAATTTTCAATAATTATGTATGACACCGTTCCTGGCAGCATGGAACCTGTTGATATGCCTAGTGTAACTCTAGATTTAAGTAAGATTATTTCTATTAATTTATCTGTACAAAAAGATGTCTGCGATCATTGTGGTCTTCCCTTGGATTACCATGAATTACGTACTGATTTTATAGAGGAAATTAAGAGAAAAGAAAAAAATAAGCTTATTCGGATAAAGGACATTAATAGTCGACTAGTTAATCATTAAACTTCTTTTTTATGTATAATATTGACTTTGATCCAGAATTTGATGAATTTTTGGATGATTTAAGAAAAGATGATTCTAATATTCATGATACGATCATTAGAAAGATCATCGACATAGCGGAAACTCTAGAATGGAGTGATAAACATTACAAAAATCTTGAGTATCCTTTGAATAAATTTAGAAGAGTTCATATAAACAAACACTTTGTACTTGTTTTTAGAGTTAATAATGATGATCATGCAGTAGAATTCTTTGCATATGATCATCATGATAAAATTTATAAAAATAGCCGATTATTAAAATATTAAAAAAAGTTAATTTTTTGAAAATTTTAAAGTTAAACTGTCAAGTTTCATGGATTTTTTTTTATTCAATCCTAATTTTGTTAATTTTTAACGTATGTTTTTTTAATTCTTTTTAGAATTGGAAAAAAAATATTTCTAGAACAACGTACTTCGTTAAACGTTGGATGACGAAGTTGAAATATATTGTTAAGTATAAAAAAAATAGAATTAAAAAAAAAGAAATTTTTAATTGATTTCTTTAAGGGCTAGTTCAATGTCGGATGCGTTAACTGTTTTTCTTCCAGCGTGTTTTGCAAGTCTAACTGCTTTAATAGAGACTTCTTCACCACATATTTCTAATGCTTTTCCTAAAGCTACTTCTGCACCATCACTGACTCTTTGTGCACCGGCATTTTTTATTAATCTTTTTATTGGAGCTAATGGTAATTCAGACATATTTTATCACCTAATCATACTTTTATAAATGAAGATATTTAAATATACCGAATTTTAAACTGTTTTTCCTTACATTAACCTTATTATGATCCTTAAAATTCCATTTTAACAATTTTATTGGAAGGTGAATTAAATGTACTTAACCGTTACGGAATTAGAAAGAAGGGCCACTATAAAAAATGTTGATATGTCTATTTATACATCAGATGAGCTCCAGGAATATATTCAATTAGCCCAGAATTTCATCGAAGAGCAGACAGGTAGAATCTTTGAACAAAGACAAGTCAAAGAACACCAATCCCGGGTTTCTGGCACAAGTTTACAGCTCAAACATTACCCGATTTTACCTCCAGAAGGCCAGGGAGTAGATACATTTTTAATCGACGACCTTAAACTTGATGGAAACACAATTGATTGGTATATGTGTGAATATGAAAATGGTAATATAATTTTTGATGTGCCGATTTATGATTGGGGTCCTTGGAGAGTTAACAATGTAGATCTCCTTTATACTGTTACACCTAGTTATCAGGATCCCACTGTTTTGGTGGACCCAGTTGCTAGGAAATTATGTTGGGATATGGTTTTTAAGGAACAACTATTACCTGCTGATGGACTTAAAATGAATAGAGTGAAAGACTCAGATGTACAAATAGAATATGCTGAAGTGGATTGGGTTATGCAACGAATAGCAGACTTACAACGACCTATGGTCATGACTTTCTAAAAAAAATATATAGGAATATAAAATTATGATAAATTTTCCAGGTAG
>PMWA01000074.1:7828-8145 GCA_003166335.1 Methanobacterium sp.
GCTCAATATCTGGATGAAAATAGTACTTTAACCACAAACTATGGCGGAATTCTTTATACATTCCAGATGCTGAAACCTATTGCTAAAAGAACTCATATAAGATGTCTTTTAAAACTTAGGAGTTTTGGTAGCGATGGGTGATATCACAGTTAACATTGACAAATCCGAAGTCACTGATTGGTTAGAGAATATAATAAATGGAATAGAAGGTAAAGCTGGTGACTTGGTAACTGGAGTGGAAAATGTCTATGAACTCGTAAGTCGGTACAGTAGCCCCGTTAAAAGCGGGGATTTGATGAACAGCATAATATCAGAGG
>PMWA01000080.1 GCA_003166335.1 Methanobacterium sp.
GGGAACTGTAATTCCCACTACTTTAAGCATAAGTGGCAATATTTTAACTATAAAACCAAATGTGGCACTTGCAAATGGAACACAGTACACAGTGATTCTACATTCGGGTAGTGTCACCAGCACCACTGGCGTACCATTAGCAGCAGCATACACCACTAGATTCACGACAACGGGAACAAACCCAGCAATTAACAGTGTTATTCCCGAGACCAATGCAATTGATATCCCAGTAAATACTACAGAGAGTTAATTTTTAGAGGATATAAAAAAACTCCCTTTTTATATTTTTTTTTAAAATGGAATTATAAAATAATCAGAATTGAATAAATCAAGATTTAAAAAAAAATGGAATTGCCTTTAAACTGAATTAAGTTTGATCATATAACTCATAATCAACTTTATGAAAAGATTCATGCCCTATAATTTCTGGCCTTTGCACATTTGAAAGCATCGAAAAACGTTTATGACTTATTAAATCATAGAAAAGTACTTGTTATTTGATGAATTTTAATTTCTTCGCTATTCGACACATAGCATTATCCTTTAAAATTACTCTTTGTGCTTTATGACGTCCTGTTTTAACTATAATAATAGTATCAGTAATTTTCCTAGCTTCACCGACAATTGTTTCTCCTTTAATAATATCTCCTTTATTTGTGTATACTTGATTCATTTCAAATCGTCTCCAATCGACCTTCATCCTCTAGTTCATCAGTGATTTTACAAACAAGCTCATAATCTAATTCCAGATCATCAGCTACTTCGTAATCATAAGCTTCTGAATAACTTCTATAATAACCTAAAACTTCTTTTTTAGCGGTATCATAATCAACATCACGAATCTTAATAATCTTTATTGCTTTGAGTTTATCTCTTACAGATTCTCTTATAAAGTCAGAGACACTAAGATATACACCAGCTTCTATTAAAGCCTCTATTTCCTTAATTTCTTTGGGGGTGACTTTTGTCCCAACTGCTTTAGGCCGTAATTGATCATCGGGTTTAGTTATTATAGCTGTCATAGTATTTTATATATAGTTAACGATATATAAAACCAACTATAATTTTTAAAATTGTCAAAAAATAATTAAATAGAATCTTAATAGCTACAAAGCAAATCAGACCGGCTTCTAAATTCGAGCAAAAAAAATCAATTTAATATTAGAATAAAATATTCAAAAAAAAACACTATTTAAATCAAAATAACTGCACCTTCTCGAAATCATCATGCAATTTACATTTATCTTCTACATGGCAGATTCCCCAACCTTGAGCACATGCTTCGCATGGAAGAATATTTAAATCATTCAAACGGACCATTATTGCTTCGCAGTTTTTTATTTATCACTTGATGGTCCTGAAAATTGGGTAAATGGTGTTTATCAATCTATGGAGAATATTATCTCTAATTGGGAACCACAGTTTACTTGGATATGAAAACTAAATAATTATTAAATTATCCTTCAGAAATCTTAACTTTTTTTAATATAATTAGATTTTTTGTAGAATATCAACTCAATTTTAGGAAATCCCAAAATAAAATTAGGTTCTATTATATAAACTTAACATTCACCTGATACTGCTAACTTTATGTTCTTTTTTATACTTTAGTATAATTTTTATTACTAATTATAATTTCTATTATTACTAATTTCTCTTTAAAGTGTAACTTTTAAGTATTATTAAGAATTAACACATTATTATTAAAAAATTAAAATCGTAAGTTTTATCTGCAATAACTTAACAAATTCCATTTAGAAACTGTATATTGGGATTTTAGGTTTTTTATTTGGGGGGTCGTATTTTTTATGGAAGTAGAGCAAATATTAGTCAAAAGATCGGGAGAAACTGAAATAATCCCACCAGGAAGAATAAAATGTTACATAACGGGCAAAACAAAAAAAGATACACCTGAAGAACACGTCCGTCAAAGAGTAGTAAGAAGCCTAGTTGAAGAGTATGGATATGAAAAAAAGGATATTCAACTTGAATTTAAAATAAAAATGGCTAGTGCTAGTAAAAAAGCAGATATCGCTATTTTTGAGAAAGATCAGAAACATAAACAAGAAAATGTCTTTTTAATTGTCGAAGCAAAAAGAGAAGATATTAAGCCCTCTGATAGGGAAGATGGAATAGAACAATTAAAAAGTTACATGTCTGCAAGTATCAACTGCAAATTTGGAATGTGGGTTGGATCAGAGGTAATGGTCTTTGAAAAAGTAGAGAATGAAAGAAACAGTTATGATTATGTTGAATCTGTTGATATTCCAAGGGAAGGTGTAACAGCTTCAAATCTTACTTTTGATTTATTGGTTCCAGCAACAGATGGTTTAAGAGATGTTTTTAAAAGATGTCATAATTATATTCATACAAATCAAGGAATATCGAAAGATCAAGCTTTTCATGAATTTTTAAAACTTATTTTTTGTAAAGTTCATGATGAAAGAGAATCGTATGAACTTGATTTTTATATAACTAATGAAGAGATAAGATCGGAGTTAGGGCAAAGAAAATTAAAAAAAAGAATTGATTTCCTCTTTTTAGATGTTAAAGAAACCTATGATTATATATTTGAACCACAAGAAAAGATTCAACTCGAAAAACGAGTCTTAGCTTACATTGTAGGGGAACTTCAAAAATATACATTAATAGGCACTGAATCTGATTATAAAGGAGAAGCTTATGAGGAAATTGTAGGTTCAAACTTGAGAGGAGATAAAGGAGAGTTTTTCACACCAAGAAACTTATGTGAAATGGCGGTGGAAATGGTATTTTCTTTGATACCTAAAAAAGAAATATTAAAAATGAAAATACTTGATCCGGCATGTGGTACAGGAGGTTTTTTAAAAACAGTCGTTGATCATCATCGTAAACTTGTTCAAGAAGAAGAATCAAGAAAATATAAAGATGACACTGAATTATTGCATAGTGTAAATGAGAGAGTTAAAAGCATATGTAATAAAAAAGTGTATGGTATTGATTTTAATCCTTTATTGGTTCGTGCTGGTCAAATGAACCTAGTAATGCATGGAGATGGTTCTTCGAACATTTTCCATGCAAATTCATTAGTATCTCCAAGTGAATGGAAAAAAGACGTGAGAAAAGCCGTTCATTACGAGGATTTTGATATTATTTTTACTAATCCTCCATTTGGTGAAAACTTATCTTATGATGACCCTTACATTTTAGATTCATACGAATTATCAATACATGAATCTAAGAGTCGTAGAAATTCAATGCCACCTGAACAACTTTTTTTTGAGAAATGCTACCAATTTTTGAAACCAGATGGATATCTGGTCATAGTGGCTCCCGATAATGTATTAAGTAATCCTGGACTTAAATTTATGAGGAGATGGCTGTTAACCAAATTTAATATTATTGCAAGTGTTTATTTACCTGAAGAGATGTTTGAACCATCAGTAGGTTCTCAAACTAGTTTAACAATCTTTAAAAAGAAAAAAGGAAGATTGTCTGCAAAAGAAAAGGAATTAAAAGATATTGATATTTACAACGTTTTTATGGCGATTGCCAAAAAAATAGGACATGATAAACGAGGAGATCCCATAATCCTAAGAGATGAAATAGGTAATGAGATATACCAAAAAGTTAAAAGACCTTTTATTAAGAAAACTTTTGATGGAAAAATCGAAATAGATACTGTTGAATCTGATGAAGCAGTATTAGATGATGATTTACCCTTTATTACTCAGGGATTTAAAGAATGGTTAAACGATAATCATGTGTTAATTAAAAAATTCTCTTTTACGAATATACCTTCAGACTATTTGTTGTCTGGTGAAAATAGGTTAGATGCAACTTATTATAATAAAGATGCATTCGTAGTTAGGAAATTATTAAAGGATAGTGGAGTTCCACTTAAAACCGTTGATTACTATAGTGAGGATGTTTTTAATCGCCCACCCATAAAGAGAGCATTTACTGATGATTTGAATATTGGAACACCTTATATGCAACCTTCGGAGATGTTTGATTTTATTTGGGATGCAAAGAAGTATGTAATTGAAGATAAGATGAATAAGATTGAAGATTGGCATATAAAAGATGAATGGATTGTTGTTACTCAATCTGGTAATGCTGGAAAACCGTTTTTTGTAACAGAAAAATTAGAAAACATTGTTTTATCGCAAAATGCCATTAGAATTGTACCTAAAGAAGGAGTTTATTCTGGATTTTTATATGCATATTTATCAACATATTTGGGTCAGACTCTTATTAAGAAAGACAAATTTGGGGTTACTGTGAAGCATATAATGCCTCATCACGTATCTTCTGTTCCTGTACCTAATATTGATGAAGATAAGCAAAAGATTATTCATAATAAGATAAAAAAAGCATTTGAATTAAGAGAGGAAGCGAATGAACTAATAAAAGATTGTAAAGAGATGATTTATGAAGAACTAGGTTTAAAGAAAAAATAGGGGCAATATTATTATGGCCCCCAATAACTCCAGATAAAAATATATCTGGTTTTTCATATAAAACTTTGTTTTTTTTATAAATTATTAACCTCCCATTGGGTCGCCAAATCGATTAAACTCTCCCATCTATCCGTTAAATCCAGTTTTATTCCAGCGGCTTCAGCGGGTGTTTTACCACCTAAACTACTATGTGGTCTTAGGAAGTTGTAAAAAACAAACCAACCGTCTAGCATTGTTCCTGTCTTATCCATTTGATCCATACCTCTCCTAGCTCTCATCATATCTTTTAATGTCCCATGTAACCTTTCAACCATATTCTGATGAACTCTACCATTTATTCCTACATTTTGAATTAACCGACAAGTTCGGTTACGGTCGCCGAAATGAAGGTTGAATCCTTTAGGATATGCGAAGCAACCATCAGCATAGATTATTCGTGGTTTTCGTATTGTCCGGTTACGTGCATCTTTGAATAATATTTTACTATCCTTTATAGTGCGGGTGTTTGATAAGTGTTCAGCGACCATAAAACGAGTCCGTTCGTCAATTATCTCCCAGAACCATTTATTTTCACCTTTAATTTTGATAACTGTTTCATCCACGTGCCAGATGTCACCGAGGTCTGCTTTTAAGGTGTCAGTGTAGTTTTTGGTTAGTGTACTGTATTTGTTTATCCATTTATAAATTGCAACTGATGATACTTTTACTTTGAAGAGGTATTGTATTTGTCTTTCTATTTTACGTATGCTCATGCCCTCATAATATAAGTCCATTGCAAATGCTATGACTTGTTTTTTATTCCTCATAGCTGTGAAATTATCGTTGTCTATGAATGTTTTACCACAATCTTTGCATAGATATCTCTGTTGACCGTTAACTTTGCCTTTTTTTATTATTTTTGCTGACCCACAGTTTTTGCAATCCATAAGCTTCATCCCCTACTTAATATATTGTTTTAGGAGTATTTAAAGCTTTAGGTCTAGTTTAAGGGTTTAAATCTACCCAAAATATAGGGTTAATTTTATAAGCAATGTATCATAAAATAGTAGATTATGGGAATTAAAGTAAGAATATATGCTGACAAAGAAGGAAAACAATTCAAACTCTCAATACCCAAAAAAGTTATAGAGTTGCAAGGGTATAAGCATAAAGATTTGTTCGAATTAGAAATAGAGGGTAAAGACATGATATTAAGGAAGGTGGATGAATAATGGTTTCAGAAGATGTTGAAATATTAAGTGACATGCTAACCGCATTAGTCGATATATTAGTTGAAAAAGGATTACTCACTCAGGAAGAATACGAGGATAGAGTTAAAATTTTACTCGAAAAATCTGCAAAACTAACAAGATTCGATGACCTAGAAGAATAAAAAATAAAAAGTATTTTACAGTATAATATCAATTTTTATAATTTTAATATTACCCAGATGCAAATATTTTTTATAAGCACATCAAGTTAGCAGAATCCATTCACCTAACCCCGAAGTCTTACTTTACCTTCAAATTCTTCCTCTTCTAAAACGCATCCACATTTTTTACAAACATATTCATAATGTTGACTATCTAAGTATACGTTTTGCGAACTACATTCTGGGCAGTTTAAAGTTGTTTTTCTTTCAGATATTTCTACGTTTATTGAGGGTATATGATCTTCTTTCTCGGCATTATGACAATTCTGATCCAAATATTCCTCATGACGTAACCTGTTGTTACTCAAATTATATTCCCTCCAAACTTTACGGAAAATTCTATAATATCTTTATATAAACTCAATTCCTAACGTTTCTTTATTAAAAATAATTATAAATTAATTTTCTGTGATGTCTTCTATTGTCAATAAAATAAATTGTGTACCTACATCTCCCCTGTAGATTCTGCGGGCGTTAAGCAGCATCTTTTTATATCCCATGTCTGAAAATTCATGTTCAACCTCATAATCATTAAATTCAGTATTTTTAGGCAGAATTTTTTCCAATAAATTTCGCAATTCTGGAATATCCCATTGTTCCTTGTCCAATTTAAAAAAAGATATTCCTACAGTTCCCTTTGGATTAACTTTGAAATTATCGTAAAATGATTGATTGGCAGAGTAAACTGTTAAATCTTCATTCAAAACTAAAATTGGCTCTCTAAGGGAGTTAACTATATTTTCAGAATATTTCAAAGCTGCCTTAACTTTTTCCTCTGCATTCATTCGATCATTAATATCAACAAATATAATCACCACTCCATCTACGATATCTTCTGAAGTTTTGTAAGGTGTTATACGCATAAGATACCAATTATCATCTAGGGTTTGAATTTCTATCTCCTTATGAATTAATCGATGAATCAAGTACTGTTAAAGAAGTTATTCAAATCATCAATAGCTCTGGTGAGTTCATCAATCTTTGACTGTAATTCTGAATTCACAGTTGCCAATTCCTCATTAATAGATTGTAACTCTTCCTTGGAAGTTTCCAATTCCTCATTAGTACTCTGTGATTCCTCATTCATTGATTGTAATTCTTCATTAGATGCCTTAAGTTCCTCGTAAGAAGTTTCCATCTCTTCAGTAGTAACATTAAGCCGTTCCTTTGTCTCCATTAATTCATTTTCAAGTTCAGAAACACGATCGTCATTTACACTACCTGTACTCAATTTAATTTTTTCCTCTTCCGACTTTCTAGGTTTTCCAACATCTTCAAAAGATACTACAAGTAAATTTCGCATGACTCCCGGTTCTTTTATAAATTTGATTGTTGTATTAACATTGTTATATTCACCATTAGTTTTGACTCTTAATCCTTCCAAAAAAACATCCTTTTTGTTAGAAATCGCTTTCTTAATTGCAGACCTTAATTCAAACTTAATGCCATCCCTTGCCATATCAAACAGATTTAAACGTGCTTTTCCCGGGGCAGGTTCTAAATACTTTCCCATTCTACCATGAATATAAAATATTTCACCAGAATCATTAATTATAACCGATGGCGGTGCATATATATCAAGTAACTGTCTAGTAGCCAAGTTAGATACATCTATTCTTTCATTTTTATCTCCTAACTCAGATCCCTTATCACTTACCCTTCCTGTGTATGATGTAAACAAATTCGATGCTTCTATACGTTTCCTAGGAAAACCCGATTGTTTATTGGATTTAAATATTTTCCATTTCTTATCCATGCTAGAAAAAACATCCAAAGCATCACCAACACTCTCAGAGGGCCCTAAAAAAAGTATACCATCAGGATTCAAAGCATAATTAAATATAGATAACAAATTTTTCTGAGCATCTGATTTCAGATAAATCAACAGATTTCTGCACGATATCATATCTAACTTAGTGAATGGAGGTTCTTTAAGAACGTTATGCACTGCAAAAACAGCTAATTCCCTTATTTTACTTTTAATATGATATTTACCTTCCTTCTTAATAAAAAATTTTTTAAGACGCTTCTCGCCTACATCAACTATAATATTATCATGATAAACACCTTTACGAGCAATATTAATGGCAATATCGTCTAAATCTGTTCCGAATATCTGTACTTCAAAATATTTTCCCATGGACTCCATAACTTCCCGGAGGATTATAGCAATGGAATAAACCTCTTCACCACTTGAACAACCCGGAACCCAAACACGTATGGCTTCCGATTCATCTTTACCTGCCAAAAGTTCAGGTAATATTTTAAATTTTAGCGAATTAAATGCTTCAGGGTCACGGAAAAAACTTGTGACATTTATAAGGAGTTCCTGGAATAAATGATCGATTTCTTCAGGGTGCCGCTGCAGATAAAGAGCATAATCAGCAATATTATCGATCTGGTGAATATTCGCACGTTTCCCAATCCGACGGTTCATAGTGCTTTCTTTGTAAGACGAGAAGTCATGACCCGTATGGTTTCTGATTAATATAAATATTTTTTGAAGATCCTGTTCCACCTTTACTTCGCCGGTGTCGATTTTATTCATGATTTTATGTGAGGATTGAATATAGGAAATGATGGATTTAGGCATTTCTTCAGGTGGAAGAACGAAGTCTACGATTCCCGTTTTTATAGCGCTGATAGGCATGCTATTTGATTCAGTAGTTTTAGGATCTTGGGCTATGGTCATTCCTCCTTCAGATTTGATTTCTTTAAGACCAATAGTTCCATCAACTCCAAATCCAGATAGAATAATGCATATTGCATTATCCTTTTGATCTTCTGCCAAACTCTTTAAAAAGAAGTTAATTGGCGTTCTCAAACCGTGAGGTTCAGAAGGCTCTAATAATTGTAGAACACCATTTAATATAGCCATATCCTTATTTGGCGGTATAACATATACATGGTTAGGTTCTACTTTCATTCCATCCTCCATTTGAATAACATCCATAGATGTATATCTATTTAATAATTCCACCATGGAGCTTTTATGAGTGGGATCTAAATGTTGTACCAGCACAAATCCCGAACCACTGTCTGGAGGCATATGCATGAAAAATTTTTTTAAAGCATCCAAACCTCCTGCAGATGAACCTATACCTGTAATGGGGAAGAATTTTTCAATTATTTCTTCTGGTTTTTCAGCCGTTTTTTCCTTCTTGTTTATCTCAGCTTTCATAATAACCCCTTATATTCTACTCTCTGAGTTATAAATTTCAAATTTATGATTATTTATGGAATAAATAAAAATTTTTTTTTAGTTCATCTTTAAATTTTTTATTTTGGTGGTAAAGTTACTGTGTTAAACCAATAATGTTCGATGGATTTAATTACTTTAATAAATTTATTTAAATCGATAAGTTTGGTGAGATAAGCATTAGCATAGTTCTTATAAGTATGATTTATGTCCCATTCTGACTGAGATGTGGTTAAAACAATCAAGGAAATCTGTTTTAATTGAGGATCTTCTTTAATCTCTTGTAAAACCTGCCTACCATCTTCCTTTGGTAAGTTCAGATCCAGTAATATGAGATCCGGACGCACCGCATCAGAGTGTTTATTTTTTCGATGCAGAAATTCCATGGCTTCTACTCCATTAGTCACCATATGCTTGTTATTTTTAATTTCACCCTCTTTAAATACTTCAATCATCAATCAGTTATCTCCTAAGTTATCTTCTATTAATAGAATCTCAATAGGTTTAATGATATCAACCTTCAAGAAGTGTTCACCTTCTTAGGAATCGAAGAATAGATGTTCTTATAAAAATAACTTTTAAAGGTTTAAAATTCATTTATAACATCAATTAAACTAATAAAATTAAATTTTCATTAGTATTTAATAATGTATAGTGTTGTACTTGACATCTTCTTAAATATTATGTTTTAATATTTTTATTGTAATTGCATGATGAGTGAATAAGATTTTAATTCAGAAATCAAAACTATTGTAGAAAGAATGAAAAATTCATTCGTTTGGCTTATTAAAATTTGAATCATGTATTTAAAAAATTCAAGAAATAAAGTGGAGTAGTAACACATTTGAGAGTTAAATAAAAAAATATATATTTATCATTAATAATAATGACATTCAATTTGTTTCAACATGCTTAAGTGGAAGTGAGAATGTGGTTTTAGGAATAAATGATCCCTGGGTTTGGGGAGCCTACATTGGAAGTATTCTAGCAATGCTTTTATGTGTAGTTTATGGAATCATAAATTGGAATAAAGGCGGAGAAGATGAAGAAGGAGAAATCAAAGAAGAAATGAACTGGCATAAAAAAGAAAAAGAAATGGAAAAGAAAGAATTAGGAATATGGGATGAAGAAGGATAGGTGAGTTAATTGGCTAATAATTTACTTGATCTAACTATTATAGTTTTAATATACTTAGCATTGATTATTTATGTGGGATACGTGGCCTGGCGGCGTACTAAGTCTGCGGATGATTATATGGTCGCTGGAAGGGCAACCCACCCATTTATAATGGCTTTAAGTTATGGTGCTACTTTCATCAGTACAGCTGCCATTGTAGGTTTTGGTGGAGTAGCCGGAGTATATGGAATGGGATTACTATGGCTCACCTTTTTAAACATACTGGTAGGTATATTTATTGCATTTGTATTCTTTGGGAAACGCACCCGAAAGATCGGTCATAATCTAAAAGCATTAACTTTTCCCGAGTTATTATCGCGACGTTTCAACAGTAAATTCATTCAATACTTCAGTGGAGCGGTAATATTTTTAGGAATGCCACTGTACGCATCGGTAGTTTTAATAGGAATGGCCAGATTTGTCGAAACAACCCTTAGCATCAATTATAATATAGCTTTAGTGGCTTTAGCTATTATAGTATCAGTTTACGTTATTTTTGGTGGTATAAGAGGTGTAATGTACACCGATGCATTACAGGGAACCATAATGTTCATAGGAATGATAATTCTACTAGGAGCAACTTATTGGATATTGGGAGGTGTAACAGGAGGTAACCAAGCTCTCACCAACTTGATTCACGTAGTACCCGCTCAATCAACTGCCGTAGCAGCAGCTACAGGATTCACAGGTTGGACTTCTATGCCATCCTTAGGAAGCCCATTCTGGTGGACCCTGGTAAGTACCCTGATATTGGGAGTGGGAATAGGAGTACTATCACAACCTCAACTAGCCGTAAGATTCATGACAGTGAAATCAAACCGGGAACTCAACAGAGCAGTATTGATTGGAGGAATATTCATTTTCATGATGACCGGAACTGCCTTTATTGTCGGGGCGCTTTCCAATGTTTATTTCTTCAATACTATAGGTAAAATAGCTATACAGGTTGTTGGAGGTAATGCTGACAATATAATACCTGCATTTATCAGCGCAGCAATGCCTGTATGGTTTGCCTACTTATTCATGATAACCCTACTTTCCGCGGCTATGTCCACTCTCTCTGCTCAATTCCACGTGCAGGGAACATCTTTAGGACATGATATATATGAAACTGTTTCTGGAAAGAAAGGCCGAGCATCAGTCCTGATGGCCCGATTAGGAATAGTAGTAGCGGTTATTATAGCAGTTATACTAGGATTCACCCTACCACCTAACATCATAGCTGTGGGAACTGCTATGTGGTTTAGTTTAGCCGCAGCTGCTTTCCTCTCTATGTATGCCTTCGCATTGTTCTGGAAACGTTCCACCAAAGCTGGTGTAATCTCTGGTCTGGTTATTGGAACCGTAGTCAGCGTATTCTGGATTGTATTCGAATTTACAACATCTGCAGAGGCATTGGGTATTTCTAAAGCATTAACAGGTAAATCTGTGCTTATAACAACAGCTCCATGGCCTACTGTTGATTCCATAGTAATAGCCTTGCCAATAGCATTTGTGATTACAATTGTGGTGAGTCTGCTGACTAAACCACCTAGCAAAGAACACATTGAAAAATGTTTCAGTGGAGTAAAATGAATCTCCACCTACTTTTTCTATTTTTTTGAAGAGATAACTTTTAAAGATAAAAATAAATTTTTTACAGGTTTTGCTCATTCTTAAGGAATTAATATCAATTTATTTTACTTAAATTTGCATTTAGGAAGGTATAAGTATAACAGAGTATATATTATTAATTTACTGTTCAATTGAAAAATTTAATTTTATTAAATTTTTTAATTTATTTAATTAAAAAAAACCGATTCTTATTTAAGGTGATATTTTATGAGGATAATGGAAGAAATTATAGGTAAAGAAGTTCTTGATAATTCTGCAATTGTTATTGGTAGAGTAAAGGATATAGAAGTTAATATAGAAACTAATGAAATAGAAGCTTTAGTATTAGGTAAAGGCGGAATTAAAGAAAGTCTTGGTCTTTCTGGTGATGAAATTATTATATCTTATGATATAATAAAAGGAATAGGGGATAAAATACTCATAAATCGGTAGTTAATTAGGTTTAGACTTTACAAATCTAATTTAAATATTTAAAATTAATTAACAAATAAGATAATTTAATAAAACATTTGAATATTGGATCTTTTTTTCTAAAATCTTCATAAAAATTCTTTAAATAAATTTTTAGAAACTTTAATATTGTTTTTTTTAATAAAAAATCTTTAAATATTATATATTTTGGAATTGTTAGGTGAAAATTTAATGAAATCTAATTCAGATTTAATTGAACTTCTTAAAGAGAATGAAGTCATTAAATTCGGTAAATTCAGGCTTTCCTCAGGGATTGAAAGTCATTACTACGTGGATATGAAGAAGGCTATTACTAATCCTCGGATACTCGGAGAAGTAGCGGAAATATTATCTGGTAAAATAAATAAAATGTGTGTCGATAGGGTGGCCGGCCCAGCATTAGGAGCTATACCAATTGTCACTGCAGTTTCACTCTATTCTGGACTTCCCATGATTATGATCAGGAAAGCTAAAAAAGATTACGGAACTACTAATCTATTAGAAGGTGATTTGGAGAAGGGAGATTTAGTGGTTGTATTCGAGGATGTGACTACCACTGGTAATTCACTTTTAACAGCAATTGAAGCCGTTTTAGAGAATGGCGGTAATGTTGAAAAAGCTTTTGTGGTCGTTGATCGGGCGGAAGGTGCTATAGATAATCTTGGAGAGAAAGGAATTATTTTAGAGCCTTTGGTATCAGTTAATGATTTGAAGTAAAGTAAATTTTTTATTAAAACAACTTTATTTATTACATTAAATTTTAATAGTTCTATATATCTAAAAAAAAATTATATCTTTAAGGTGGAAATTTTATGAATGTATTATTAGGTGCAGCGGGTGCTTTTTTAATTATTATCGGTTTACTCAGACAATTCGTTCCAGCTACACTACACATAAGTTACCATATAATTATATTACCTGGTTACTTTATTGTTGGGTTAGGATTTTTGATAATTATTGCAGGTTTTTTTGTAAATGTACCTGGAAAATTAGAACCAAATAATAAAACCAAAAAAAATTAAGATATCGTTCTTATTTCTATAAAAAGTTTTTTTTTATTCTTTTAAATGTTTAACCAGATGTTTCAACTCCGGTAATATTAATTTAAGACCTAATTTAACCGCATTAGGAGATCCAGGTATTGAAATTATTAATGTTTTTTTATAAACTCCTGCAGTAGCCCTACTTAATAAAGCACCTGTTCCAAGTTCTTTATAAGTTTCATATCTAAAAATTTCTCCGAATCCAGTAAGTTCCTTCTCAAATATAGCTTTAAAAGTTTCAATAGTTATGTCTCTACTCCCTATTCCAGTTCCACCGGTAGTGATTATTACATCAGCCTTTTTATTTTCAATAATATCTATTACTTGGGATAAAAGAAGTTTTGACTCATCTGGTATTATAGAGTAGGATACTAATTCGTTTTTATTTTCCACAGCGTCTGTTATCATCTTTCCAGAGACATCAGTTTGTTTTGATTGGAGATAATCCTTATATTTTGAATCACTTAAAGTTATAACTCCAATTTTTACTTTTGATGGCGATTGTTTTCGATGTTCTTCCATACTTTGACTTTTCATTATTTTTTACACCAATAATAATTCAGCATTTTTTTTTAATAAATTTATTTTTAAAGTAATTTATCTTAAATGAATTATTGGATTTAAATTAAACATTTCATAATATTTATATTATTAATATGTTTAACTAAAATTAATTGAATGGAAATAGTTTAAATAAAGTGGATTGTAGAATATTTTCAAAATTATAAATATATTTTAGAAAAAAAGTAAAAATTCATTATTCTATTAAAACGGAGTGGAGGAAGGGCTTAGGTCCAAAACGGAGGCGGTTTATATTATTGCGAAAGAATAAACGACGAGTCTAAACACGCCCTTCCTCAACAATAATATTTATTTTTAATAACATAAAAACCTTTTGCACATGGTATGGTAAATATGTTAAAAATCATTTTAGCGATTGAATCCCAAAATGATTAGATTTAATAACTAATATTTACAAATTTGGTCATTAAAACATAGAAAATTTAATATAAACGATTTTAACAGGTTTCAGATATGGTAAAAAATAAGGTTTATGTTCTGGATAGTTCTGGAATTATTGGAGGATTCTTCTCTAAAAAGTTTGCAAATTTCACTACAAGCCAAGTTATAAATGAAATTAAGGATTTAAAATCAGAGATATTTCTACAATCTGCTCTGGAAAATGGACATATAACCATTAAGGAGCCTGCACCTCAAGATTCTAAACAAGTAAAGAGGGTTATAACCGAATCAGGAGATATATTAAGATTATCTGATGTAGATAAACAAGTTATAGCATTAGCTTTAACTATTAAAAGAGATGGAATGGATCCTATAGTAGTTACAGATGATTATTCAATCCAAAACGTTCTTAAAATCATTGGAATATCCTATCGAAGTGTTCTAACCAAGGGAATAGAAAATATCGTTGGATGGATTAAGATTTGCAAAGGATGTAAAAAGAAGTATCCTTCAAACAATTCTTTAACCGAATGCGAAATATGTGGTTCTCCCATCTATCGGAAAAGAATAAAGAAGATAGAATAAATCATCTAAAAAAAAATTAATTAAGTAAAATTTTAATTAAATGAAATAAAAAAAACCGTATTAGTTTCAGGAGAATTCATTCTAATGACGAAGAATAATTGTAACAACAGAACCTTGATTAATGTTGATCCCATGCTTATTGGTGTGGTGGTTCATGGCCCGGAAATAGTGGATTCAGGATACGCTGCAAAAATAATTGATATCCTCCAGGATTATGGGGAGGTAAAAGCCAGATTAGGCGGGACCATGGGTAGAACTGCTGTTTTAGATGCGGAACTTGAGAGTATAATTGATATAAGTCAGAAATTACTGCCCAGCCAATCCATCAACAAATTCGTTGAGGAAGGATTAGATATAATTTTTTTAATTAACTATGGGAAATCAAGCTTGACTGGACACACTTTTGGATTCAAAGTGCTGAATAATTGCCCGGGTAATCCACCTTTAATCCAAATTGAAAGACCAGGCGAAGCTGATGGAAGTTTGGTGGCATGGAAATCGGATATTGAAAAATTTGCAGTAATTTTAGCTAAAGAACTTAATATAGAGATGATTAATCCCACGAGAATAGTAACTGAAATTAATAGTAAGTCACGCTACACTCAAGAAAATCTTAAATCGTATCGTAAAATTGCAGGTGTATCACCCCAAGAGAACCTGTTCGTAAATGGTATAGTAGTAGGAAAATCTACTACTAATGAAGTCACTATTGTTGCTGAGGATGGAATTATAACTGCTATCGATGGTGGTGAAATTAAAGGACATGGAATACAAAAATTGGGCAAAATTGATCTTGGGAAAGCTATTATTAAAACAGGTTTGCTTAGGAAATCCGTGGTTAAACCTCGTGTTTTAGAATCCCCAAAGAATTATAAATCCCCAAAAGTAGCTTTCCTGAATCATGCTGCAGAGGATATTTATAAATTTAATAATATGGATATGGTCGTTACTGTAGGTGATGATACGACATTAGTCGCTGCTGATATATTATATCGGTTTAATGTACCTATTATAGGGATTACCGATGGTGATTTAGATAAAGTAGTTCAAAAGGGTTTCATAACTACTGGATCAGTAATAGTGGAGCTTGAGAGTGGATGTGATGATTATATTGGTGAAAAAATCCTCTTTGAACTTTTTAATGGAAAAGAAACCATGAGAATAGAAAATATAGAAAATTTTAAAAATGAATTAATACAAATTATAAATAACACCACTAAACGCTATAATATTAAATACAACTGAATTATAAGCTAATAATTATATATATTTATTTAAATATTGATCAAAGATTGACTATGAATTATTTCTAAATTGAGGTGTCCCATTTGGATTTAAATGCGCTTATTAATTCTATAAGGAATTTTGAAGGAATTAAAAGGAAGAATCTCATAAAAGATGTCACTGACATTCTTCAGGATAGTTATAATGTTTCTGGAAAAACAGTTTTAGGCTTTGGAGATGATGCTTCAGCTATAGACATAGAAAATAATCAATTACTCCTTCTGGCAGCTGATGGAATGTGGGGTAAGTTAATGGATGCCGATCCAAGATGGGCAGGTTATTGCTCTGTTCTAGTGAATGTCAATGATATAGCTGCTATGGGTGGTATACCAATGGGTATGACTAACATATTATCAGTTAATGATCATGCCGTATGTAAAGCTATAATGGAAGGAGTAAGAGAAGGCGTCCATAAATTCGGAGTACCCATGGTGGGAGGTCACGTTCATCCTGATACTCCTTATAATGCTCTGGATGTTTCAATAACTGGAATAATTGGTAGGGATGATGTTATTACTAGTGGAGGTGCTCAAGTCGGTGACTGGGTGATAGTTGCTATTGACTTGGATGGGAAGCCCCATCCTAAATTTCCCTTAAATTGGGATACTACGACTATGAAGAGTCCTGAAATGGTACAGGAGCAGATAGCTGTTATGAACAGTATTGCAAGTAAGCATCTGGTTACTGCAGGTAGAGATATAAGCAACCCAGGAACATTGGGTACTTTGGGGATGCTTCTGGAGTCATCGGGTGTAGGTGCGCTGATTGATTTAGAAAAAATTCCTAGAAATGATAGTGTAGATTGGTATGATTGGCTTAAACTTTACCCAGGATCTGGTTTCGTTTTAACTGCTGAAGAAAAGAATGTAAATGAATGTTTGAAACTCTTAGAGGATGTTAATATAACTTCAAAGGCTGTAGGTAAGATTATTGAGGAGAAAAAATTTTATTTGACTTACAGAAACCAAAAAGAGGTTTTATATAATTTTGATAAAGATAAAATTATGGGTGTTAAAGAAAACATATCTTAAAAAAAAATAATGAGGATTTATGATTAAATCATCTTATAAATGGGGATTTTTTTATGCTAGTTAAAATTAACGGGGAGGAATTACACCTTCCTGATGGTTCCACCATAAGAAATGCCATAGACGCGTTTAATGCACCTTATATGGAAGGTTGTGTTTTAGGCTTAATACAGGGTAAAGAAGAAGTAGAAAGCCATGTAAATAAGTATAGTTTGAAAACAAGCAAGGGCAGTATTATAATCGAACTGTTAAATAATGCTTCTGAGAAGATTGTTGAAACTTGGAAGAAGAGGTATAAAGATTTTAATGGTCTGCGTATAAGATGGACTACCAGTAATGATGTAGCATTAGGTCCTATAAAAACAGATTTAGAACCTACCCGGGAAGAATATGAGTATGAACGTTGGGATGTTATTTTAAGTCTTTCTGGATTTACTTCTGAAGCTACACATATTATATTTAGTAAAGATAAGCATCGAGCAGTATATGGTGTGCCCGGAAACCATAAAGGTGTTTTCGCCCGTGTTGTAGGTGGTAAAAGAACTATTATGAAACTCACAGATAAGGATGTTATAAAACAGGTGAAACCGGTTGTGGAGAGGAAGAGTATAGTGAAAAGTGCAGCCATAACTAATTTGGATACACAAATTTCTGCAGGGAATGAAATATTCACTTATACTTTAGTAGAAACCACGAGTAAATCTCCTCAATCAGCTGAACATTTCTTCGCTCTTTCAGATGAGGGTAATATACGTATTGACTATGAATCTAATTCATTTGTAGGTTTTTACAGTTTACAGGGATTGGAAAGTCCGCAAGAATATGTGGATCAGCGTAAGAGAGGGACTGTAACTCTCAGAAACACTGGCAAAGGCGTTGGGAGAGTATATATTTACCGGGAGGATCGAGTATCAACCCCTTCCCATTCAGTTGTGGGTGAAGTTCTAAAGGGGATGGAAATTCTGGACATCGCTCGAACGGGTGATATGGTTACATTTAAAACTGAACCGGAGCGAATAATGACACTTTCTTTAACTCAGAAGAAAGCTGAAGAATTATTACTTAGGCAAGATATTAAACAGGTGAGGGATGGTATTTTGGATGATGATGCGATAATCATTAGACAGGAACCCCGTTTCACTATGGATATTATTGGAGAGAAGCAGGTTAAAACAGTTGGTATAAATAAAGAGGATTTAATTTACATAACCATTTATGATGATACTCCTCGTTCATCTTGGTACTTTAAAAAGATAACTGGTCTTATAGATTCACCAGTAGGTTCCCTTAAAGTTCACCTTGCCTATCCTAGCATGAAGGTTATGATGTTTCAAGGAAGTCCTAAAGATTCTAAAGGTTTAATACCTGAAAACAACCCCAAAGAAAAGGTGGAAGCAGGAGAGATAGGCTTAACTAACATGTCCAAAAGGTTTACGGGGATGTTAGGCGTGCGTTTTGAGGATAATAATGAATTCGGCCCTACAGGGGAACCTTTCCAAGGTACTAATATTTTAGGGAAAGTTGTGAAAGGAATTGAAAATTTGGAGAAATATAAGGAGGGAGAAACGGTTTATGTCACCACTAGAAAACCCTAAAGTCACTAGGATGATTATTCTGGGACCTTCAGCTAATATAAGTCAATCTGAACTTGTAAGGAAATTACATATGATGGAACTTCCACTTACCATTAAATCCACCTGTTACGGAGCTGCTGTAAGTGGCGATGAAGAAATTGTTAAAAAAGCTATAGAAGATGTCAGGGCATTGGATCCCTATAACATATTCTCCAAGGATAGAGGATTCCCACCTGGAGATCCTAGAAGATGCAGAGCTAAAAGAGGAGGAGCTAGAGAGGGCTTTCATCAATTGGAGAGGGAATTTGAATTATTAGACGCTGTGAGTAACGCTTTGGAGCATCCTCAAAAAGTAAGCCTCAAAAAAGCTAAAAAAGTGTCACCTGAAGAATTTAAGGAAATAGCAGAGGAGAATTGAAAATGAAAATTACAACTTCATCAACGGGAACGGAAATAGAATCATTAGCCCTAACCATACATAAGCTAGTAAATGAATTACCCGTAACCATGCGCACTAGAAACTCTAATGGAATTCGATTAGAAAAAGGTGTTATTGTGGAATATGATTATACCGGCCCTATTTTAGAGAAAGTGCTAGATAATGGTAAAAAATGTGGTGAAACACCAGAAAATGGTCCTTATAAAGGAATACCAGTATTAGTGGTTCCTTTAATAGAAGATGATGAAGTTATAGCTGCTATTGGCGTGGTGGATATAACTAAAGGAATTTACAGTGACATAATGGAGATCACTAAAAGGTCACCGTCAAGAGAATCAAAGACATTAAAGGAGGGAAATCTGTGAAAATAGCCATATTTCCACCTAACTCTCTGATATTAGCAGATTTAGTGGAGCGTAGAGGACATGAACCTCTGGTTCTCCAGAGAGAGATTAGGAAAAGGGTAAGTACTCCTGAGATTGATTCACCTCCACTTAATATGACCGAAGAAGACCCAATAAAAGGTCTTAAATATGCTGCTATCGAAGTACCTTCAGGTGTTAGGGGTAGAATGGCTTTACTCGGTCCATTAATTGATGAGGCTGATGCTGCTATTATTATGGAGGATGCACCTTTCGGTTTTGGATGTGTAGGTTGTGCTCGTACTAATGAATTATGCATGTTCAATCTTCGTAAAAAGAATATTCCCGTACTTGAACTTAAATATCCCACTAATAGAGAGGAGACTCAAGAAGTAGTGAACAAGATCAACGTATTTTTAGATAGCCTGGAGGAGAATAATGGTTAAAATAGCTCAAATATCATGCGGAACAGAGTATAGCGGTGTGCAAAAGGAGATTGAAAGAGCGGCCAGTACTTTTGGTGCTGAAATAATTATTCCTGAGGCTGATCTAGATTATATAGAAGAGGCTTATCAAAAATTCGGTTTTAACACTGCTAGTTCTGGTTTAAAATTGATGGTTGCTCGCGCCATGTCCTTAGTGGAAGGTAAAAGTGATGCTGACGCTGTTTTCATTGCAACTTGTTTCAGATGTGCCGAAGGAGCTCTCATCCGTAATGAACTAAGACGATTCATTCAACAGAATACAAGTTTACCAGTGGTTACTTACTCCTTCACTGAAAAAACCAAGGCAGATGAACTTTTCATCAGAATGGAAGCATTATCCACCATTGTAGCTCGTAAAAGCTTGTTAGCTCGTGAAAAACAGGAAGGCTTAACTATGGGTATTGATTCTGGTTCCACTACCACTAAAGTAGCGGTCATGGAGAATAACAAGATTATTGGAACTGCATGGTTAACTACCACTGACGTGATTGAAAATGCTAAAGATGGAATGGCAACCGCATTAGAAGGCACTGGATATAAACAATCAGATATTGAGGGTATTGGAGTAACAGGTTATGGAAGATTAAGTATAGGAAAATATTTAAATGCGGATTTAATTCAGGAAGAGTTGAGTGTAAATTCTAAGGGAGCTGTTTTCCTAGCTAAACATCAAAAGGGTGAGGCTACGGTACTGGATATTGGTGGAATGGATAATAAAGTCATCACCGTTAATGATGGTATACCAGATAACTTTACTATGGGAGGTATTTGCGCTGGTGCATCGGGCAGATTCCTTGAGATGACCGCCCGTCGATTAGGTGTAGATATCAGTGAACTAGGAGCACTTGCATTGAAGGGGAATCATGAGAATGCTCGTTTAAACAGTTACTGTATAGTATTCGGTATCCAGGATTTAGTGACATCATTAGCGGCGGGTAGTAGCAAAGAAGATGCAGCTGCTGCAGCATGTTATAGTGTTGCGGAACAAGTTTATGAACAGCAACTTCAGGAAATTGACATTCGCGAGCCTTTGATACAAGTAGGTGGGACTTCATTAATCCAGGGATTGGTTAATGCAGTGAGCTGTGTCCTGGGCGATATAGATGTAATTGTTCCTGAGTATTCACAGTATATCGGAGCTGTGGGTTCTGCTCTTATAGTTTCTGGTTTAGGTGTAAAGAAATGAAGATAGAATGCTATGATGAAACTGGAGCAGAAGTTTATGACATGGTTGTAAGACAAATACTCCAGGATCTACAGCTTTCAAGAGCTATTAAGGATTTAAGAGTGTATGTGGATCCTCGTGAACCAGTATTTATCATCGTATTAAGTTATGAGAAAACCGCACCAGATGTACACTTAGAAGATTTCGCTGAATATGAATATGATACAGAATCTAATGAAGCATTTTTAAGGATTAAAGACGAGAAATACCTTCCAGAGCTCCTGGCGAAATTATGGGAATTGGAGGGGAGGAATAAAATACATCAGACAAGTAGATATGAGGTTATAATAGATGATCCTCAAGTTGATCTCAAAAACTTAGTGGTGCATAATCCAGAAGAGAATCTTAGAAAGAAAATTTATGATGCTTTATTTCGCATCATCCCTGAGGGTTTCCGGGTGGTGGAGCATTACTCTGAAGGGAATATTATTGCTTTAACAGCATCTGATGAGGTTATTAAGAAAGAATGGCTTGATAATACTATGGCTATTGTTGAAGAATTGAAAGAATGAAATAATATTTACCTAAAATGTTTTAAAATGAATTTTTTATGCTATCGTAAACTGGGAATTTATATAAAAAAATCTTTTTATGGAGGAAATAATTTATGGAAGAATCTAAATTCGCCCATTTAACTAGGGTACATCCTTGTTTCAATGAAAAAATGCATGATAAAGTGGGAAGAATCCATGTTCCTATTGCACCTAAATGTAATATTCAATGCAACTTCTGCACCCGAGAGATTAATAAATGTGAAATGAGACCCGGAGTATCCGCTTGTATCATGAGTGTGGAGGATGCAGTTAAACATGTGGATAAAGTTACTAAAGAGATGGCTATATCAGTGGTAGGTGTGGCTGGTCCTGGAGACGCCTTATTTAACCCAGAAACTTTTGAATTCTTCAGGATAATGGATGAAAAATTCCCAAAACTCATAAAATGTATAAGCACTAACGGACTTCTACTTCCTGATAAAGCGGATGAATTAGCGGAAATACATTTAAACAGTATAACCGTAACTGTTAATGCCATTGACCCGAATATAGGTAAAGAAATTTACTCAACAGCAGTTCATCATGGAGAAGTTTACAGAGATGAGGAAGCTTTTAAAATTATCTCGAAAAATCAATTGGAAGGAATAAAAATGATTGCTGATAGAGATATTGTGGTTAAAGTTAACAGTGTCCTTATTCCTGGTTTAAATGATAAACATATAATCGAAGTTGCCAAGAAAGTGAAAGAACAAGGTGCATCTCTCATGAATGTTATACCTTTAATACCACTCTATAAATTTAAGGATACTGCACGGCCGGGCTGTGCTGAACTCAGCGAAGTTAGAGACACGGTTGAAGAGGTAATACCCGTATTTAGAGCCTGCACTCAATGTCGGGCTGATGCTTATGGTATACCTGGTAAAGAGGATAAACATTTAGATATGACTCCAGCTAGTCACTACTAAAAAATATCCTTAATTTCTTATTTTTGTTTAAATACAGAATCAAACTTATTATGACTTATCTAAACATTTTTTTAGTTCCTTTTAGGTTTTTAAGAGTTTCAAAAAAAACGGTGTATAAATAATGAAAACTATGTATTGGCAGGATAATCATCTTTTCCTGGTTGATCAAACTCAACTCCCAGATAAAACGGTTTATGTAGAATGTAAAACCTATCAAAATGTAATTCATGCTATAAAAACATTGATGGTTAGGGGTGCTCCTGCTATAGGTGTTGCAGCTGCCTTTGCAATGGCATTGGCAGAATTAAACGGAGAGAACTTGAAAAAAGTAGCGGATGAAATCAAAGCATCTAGACCAACTGCTGTGAATCTGTTTTGGGCTGTGGATAGGGTCTTAAAAGCTGATTCAGCGTTAGATGAAGCCTTTAAAATGTATGAAGAGGATATTAATACTAATCAAGCCATTGGAAGAGTTGGAGCTAAAGTAATTGAGGACGGAGACACTATCTTAACTCATTGCAATGCTGGGGCTCTGGCCTGTGTAGATTATGGAACTGCATTGGGAGTGATCAGAGCAGCTGTAGATGAAGGTAAAAATATAAGAGTAGTGTGTGATGAAACTAGACCGGTATGTCAAGGTGCGAGACTCAGTGTTTTTGAAATGCAGGATGAAGGTATTCCAGTGAAATTAATCGTGGATAGTGCAGCTGGGAGACTTATGCAGGAAGGTAAAATAAATAAAGTTATCATAGGTGCAGATCGAGTGGCATGTGGTGGTGTAGCTAATAAAATAGGTTCACTCATGGTGGCATTGGCAGCCAAACGTTTTAAGGTTCCTTTTTATGTTGCTGCGCCTAAAAGTACCTTTGATGAAGAAATATCCATATATGATGTGGAAATAGAAGAAAGAGATCCTCTTGAGGTTTTATATTATGGGAAATGCAGAGTTGCACCAGAGGGAACAAAAGTAGAAAATCCTGCCTTTGATATTGTTCCTTCAGACCTTATAACCGGTATTATTACTGAGGATGGAATTTTACTTCCAATTTAAATTTTAATTATTTTTTTAAATATTTCAGCTATTGAAAATTATGAATCTTAGAGCCCTTAGTAAAATTGCAAGTAACTGCATTCAATGTCCTTTACATGAGAGTAGAACGAATGTTGTTTTTGGAGAAGGACGTATAGACGCTGATATAATGCTTATAGGGGAAGCGCCCGGTAAAAATGAAGATGAAACAGGTAAACCTTTTGTTGGAATGTCTGGTAAATTATTAAGCGAGATTATAAGTGAGGCAGGATTGAAGAGGTCTGATATTTATATTACTTCCATTGTAAAGTGCAGACCGGAAAATAACAGGAACCCAAGGAAGTTGGAGTATAGTAAATGTATAAATCTTTATTTAAGCAATCAAATAGAGTTAATAAATCCAGATGTTATAGGATTACTTGGAAATAGCGCTGTTTATGCTTTAATTGGTAAAAAAAATATTAAACAGATTCATGGAGAGACCTATGAGCTTAATGGTAGAAAATATATGGCTCTTTTTCATCCAGCTGCTGCTTTATATTCCCGTGCACTTTTACCACAGTTAAAGAAAGATATGATAAAATTAAGTAACGCAATTTAATCATAATCAAAAACAAATTTATGGATTATTTATTTGTTTCACCACATTATATGATGACCAGATCATAATTTGAGGAATGGAAATATAAAATAATTTTCATTTTAGGTTTAAGATGGTTCGAAATAAGTTCAGAATCCATTGAATTTAATACTTTTGATGGTAAAAATAGCCTTTAAATTTAAGAATAAAGTTTATTTAAAATCCTTAAATGTCTCTTATCTGTACTTTAAGATTAATTTTCTCAAAATAAATAATTCCCTGAGATTGATGCGGAGTTGCATCTATTTTGAATTTTAATAAAAATAAGTTGTTATTATTTAAATATTCTGATTATTCTCTCTTTTTTACCCCAAAAGATGATTGCTAATAGTATTAATGCATACAAAGTAATAATGGGAATATCTGATAATAGGTTGGGTGCTGAATTATCGGTTAGTAGGGAGGGTATATTACCAAGTCCTCCATTTGGAGAGTTAAGAATTAATGCTACGAAGATATTGTTTGCTATATGCACACCCATAGCTGTTTCCAATCTATTCTCACCCAATGTTATTATACCAAGTGTTAATCCTATAATAAGTGCTTGTAGTACAATATCAACACTTGTCAGGGTATTTGCACCGTTAGGGAAATGAAGAAGAGCAAAAATGATTGAAGTAGTAATTAAAGGTATTACTGGCTTTTCTGCTAATAATCCAATATGTAGTCTTCTTATTTTTATTCTTCCTATACCTTGCATTAAATATCCTCTGAAGAATAATTCTTCAAAAGACGCCTGAACAGGAAATACTATTAAGCTTATAACTAGCAAGATTAGAAAGTTTTGAGAATTGAAAGAACCATTTATATTAGTGGGATTGAGTAGTAATGTTATTATTAAGCCTAATGTTAATAATCCAAACCATATTCCACCACCTTTAAAAATTCTCCTCCAACTGAATTTAGAATCTGTATTAACTAGGGATATGAACTGCCTTTCATGTATAAAACGTATACCAATGTAAAGAAATATTAATGAAAGCATGTCGGATATGCCAACTAGTACAATGAGTGCAAGTGGTTCTGACAGGATTGAAGCAAGATTACTTGGATTAAATCTGCTTAATATGAAAAAAACAATAGAGAGAATCACAACAGGCGTTCCCCAGGTTAAAATAATTGTTGTAAGGTATCTCCACCAATTATTTTTACCCTCCGCCGCGTTATCTAAAAAAGTTATCCTAGACATTATAATATTACCTCAGTTTTTAATATTCGTTGAAAAAATTATTTAAGTTATCATAATATCTAAACCGATATGCCAAACACCTGGACTTCTGGATTTAACTCTTCTTTTATCCAATACTTTAACTTCTCGAGGGCCTGAAGCAGTTCGAACCCGTTCAATGGGTTTATCATAATCACGTGAAAATTCATAATAATGTAAAACTCCACCTTCCTTAAGGCAATTGATAGCAGATTCAAGGAATAAATAGGCTGTTCCGGGAAGATTCATTATTATTCGGTCAGCGATTATATCTTTAACATTTAAAACTTCTTTAACATCACCTAATATTGGAATAATTTTTCCGTGAATCTTATTAAGTTGGATATTCTTTTCCAGATAATAAATGGCATCTGGGTTAATATCAATAGCGTAGATTTCCACCATCCTATTGCGAGCAATTGCAATGGAAAAGGGACCTACTCCCGTAAACATGTCAATAATCGTTTCACCATCATTAACTTGATTAGTAATTCTCTCCCGTTCCGTGGCTAGTCTGGGGCTGAAGTAAACTTTACGTACATCTATCATCAACCGGGACCCGTATTCAGTGTGAATAGTTTCAGACTCATCTTTTCCAGCCAGATATTCTAACTCACGGGTTCTAATAACTCCCTTTATGTTACTATTCTTCTTAAAAACCGTCCTCCTTTTAGTGAAATCTAAAGCCGCTTTGCCGATTAAGTATTTCTCATCCTCTAATTCCTCAGTCACTTCAAGAATCACCACATCTCCAATTATATCGAATGACTTCTTAATTTCGATTATTTTATCAGAAGAGATTTTATTCTTCAAATAATCTTTAAGACTTCTAGGTTCTTTAGGGTGTGATTCAAATTCTGTTTCTATAATTTCAAATGATGCGAAGCCTAATTCCTTAATTTTTTCAGCGTCGAGTTTTTTAATGAGCGGTATGAAAACAAAATCGTCAGATCGTTTTATTTTAAATTGACGATCAATGAGCGAATATTCTAATAATATTCTCCTTACTTCATCTGCACGTTTTTTAGGGATTTTTAAGCCAATCAATTCAAAAATTTTCCCCCTATTATGACTATATTTTATTCTCTTACTTCTATTACCTTATTTAAGAAAATATAAATATAGTATTTTATGAACTTTTATTTATCTAAAATTTTTTATTTAATTATTACGTAAAAATAGAATATGGGTGATTTAATGCTTTATTTTATTGGTTTAGGGCTTTATGATGAAAAAGATATATCACTTAGAGGAGCTGAGATTTTAAAGACTGTGGATGTTATTTATGCTGAATTTTACACTGCAAGTCTTTTCGGAGGTAGCATCAATTCTCTAGAGGAACTTTTAGGCGTGGAAATTGACATTTTAAATAGAGAAGAAGTTGAGGATGAGAATATTCCTCTAATTGAAGCTGAAAACAAAGATGTTGCATTTTTAACTGCGGGAGATCCTTTGATTGCCACCACTCATTCGGATATGATGATTCAAGCCAGGAAAATGAATATAGAAACAAGAATTATCCATTCTGCATCCATACTATCCGCTGCACCTGGAATAGCTGGATTACAAGCTTATAAATTTGGAAAAGTCACTACTATCCCCTTTACTGAAACTAATTACTTCCCTCATTCACCCTACTTAACAATTAAAGCTAATTTAGAAAATGGAATGCATACATTAGTGCTTCTGGATATTCAAGCTCATTTAAACCGTTATATGACTGCTAATCAGGGGTTAGATTACTTGATTCATGTGGGGGAGAAGCGGGAAGAACATGTCATTTCTCAAGATACATTAGCTATAGTTGTGGCTCGTGTTGGTTCACCAAAACCCGTTGTAAGAGCTGATAAACTAAGAAATCTTCTAGAAGAAGATTTTGGAGATCCACTGCATTCACTTATAATACCTTCAGATCTGCACTTTATCGAGGCAGAAGCATTGGTAGTGCTTGGAGGGGCATCACCTGAAATCATTAGAAATGCATTATAAAAAGAATATAAAAATTTAAAGCCTTAAATTATATTATTGGATTTTATGGAATATTTAAATGCGAATTTAGAGTTTTAATACTTTTTTTCCACTCTTTTCATTAGTTAAATTGCCTTTATCTATGAATTCACATTTTTCAACATTTTGGAGGGGAATTAAAACTTTTTTCATTCCAATCTCCATTTTACCATAATCAATTTCTATAAATCCCCGGGTTTCATCGATTTCTATGTTCTTCACTCCGAATTCGCCTATACGAAAATTATGAACGGATTCATTGATCATATTTATTTCTATTTTCTCAATTGTTTTAGTCATAATCAAACACTCTCCAGCTAATTAATATGTGCTTTATTTGAAATAATATTTCCCAACGTCGTTGAATAAAATAAAACATTTATTCAAAGTATTATTCTATTTTTTATGATTTTATTATATATTTTTAGTGTTTAATTTAATAATAAAACTCTTGAAAGGCTGTATTTCAAGAAATGATTGTTTTATAATTTTATTTTCTATCATCCAGTTTAAGGGTTTATAAAAATTCTTTTAAATTAACTTTTTTTAGTAAGGTTTATATATAAAAAGTTACTAAGAGTAACTATGTTACTATAGGTAGATTAATTACTAATGGTAACGGATTGAAGAATTTTTAGGATGTGGTATAAATTTCAATTTCCAAGAGAATAAAACGTGAGCGAAAAACCAATGAAATAATTGATGCTGCCGAAAAAGTGTTTTTTTCGAGGGGTTTTAATGAAACCACCATGGAAAACATAGCAACTGAACTTGAACTAACCAAACCCGCTTTATACAGGTACTTCCAGAGTAAAGAAGACCTTTATTATGCTGTGGTGCTTCGAGGTGAGATTATTCTGTCAGAAATAATAGATGTAGAACTTGCTTCTAAAAAAACTGGCATAAACAAAATCCTCGCTACAGGTTTAGCTTATAGTAGATTCTATCAAGAATATCCTAATTACTCCAGGTTGATGCTAGATACAAAAAGCAACCTTTTAAGAGGTAGGGATTGTATGAACTTCCAGAAACTGTCAGAATATAACAGAAACCACTTAAAAATCATGTGCGATGCAATTGAAACAGGAAAGCATGACGGTTCAATTAGAACAGATATAGACACGTTCATGACAGCATTGTACTTGGTAGAATCAACAATTGCTATAATGCAGTTATCAGAAAATAGGGATGACATTATAAATTCCATGGAAAAGGGTAAGGAAGATTTCATACATCACTCTTTCATGTTAATGGGAAATTCACTCAAGAATGAAAAAATTAAATAGGTGGGAAGGGATTGAATCATGAAAAAATTGCGGTTTTAAATGGAAGTCCCAAGGTGAATTAAGTGAACAATACATAAGTTAAGTTCATACAAAAAAATTTCCAGAGAACGAAATGAAAATAAATAAAACAGTATCAAAGAAACTTAAAATGATTAAAACATTTCATATTCAAAGCAATGATAACCCGAATTTTTATTTGATAGATTAGGACAAAAAGGAGGAATGGATTCATAATGGATTATATAATAAGTGCTCAGAAAATCACTAAAGATTTTGATGGGTTTAAAGCTGTAGATGGATTGAGTTTACAGGTTAATAAGGGTGAAGTTTTCGGTTTCTTAGGTCCTAACGGAGCAGGTAAAACCACTTTTATCAATATTATGGTGGGTCTTCTCAAACCTACTAGTGGTCAAATATTAATTAACGGTGAAGATGTGCAAAAGATTGATAAAGGATTAATTGGTATTTGTCCGCAGGAACTGGTTCTTTGGGATAACCTCACTTGTAAGGAAAGTCTTACGTTGATGGGAGACATGTATGAGGTTCCTAAAAAATTATTGAAGCAGAGAGTAGATAAACTCCTAAAAGATCTTCTTTTAACTGATAAAGCTGATACCGTAGTTATTAAACTTTCTGGTGGAATGAAACGTCGTTTAAATTTAGCATTAGCATTAGTCCATGAGCCGGAGATTGTAGTGTTAGATGAACCATCCGAAGGTTTAGATCCTCAATCAAAAAGAGTTCTTTGGAATTATATTAAATCTTTAAGAGATGATGAGGGTAAAACAGTAATACTAACCACCCATCTTATGGATGAAGCTGATAAATTATCAGATCGTGTTGCGATAATAGATCACGGCCAACTTATTAAATTAGACACTACTGAAAACCTTAAAAAAGAGATTGGAGAGGGAGATGTGGTGGAAATGAAGCTATCTAAACCACAAATGAATAAGGAAGTTATTAAATCCCTGAAAAGTATCCAACAAATCATATCAGTGCTTGAAGTTGATGGCCTTATTAATTTAAGAGCCATGGATGCCGTTGGTAAGTTACCACAGATAATGGAAAAAGTTGAGTCAACAGGAGTTCAAATATCAGATCTTAATGTACGACAGAATACCCTAGAAGATGTTTTCATAGAATTAACAGGAAGCAGTTTAAGGGAGTAAATAATAATGAAGTTTTTAAGTATAGCCATTAAGGACTTAAAGGAAATATTACGTGATAGAAGAGGATTCTTTTTTATCCTGCTTTTCCCCATGTTATTAATAGTGGTGTTTGGATTTGCCTTCGGCGGATCAGGAGGAAACACTCCCCATAACCTTGCGATAATCAACTATGATCAAGGTTCCGAACTAAATAATCAAAGTGTTAACTTTGGAAATAATCTAACTCAAATGCTGGAAAATGCAAAATATTCTAATAGTAATGTGTATTTATTTAACGTTACACAACCTAGCGAGAGTACTGCTGATCAACAATTAAAACAAGAGAAAATAGACGCAGAGCTGATTATACCGCAAAATTTCTCACAAGCCACAGTATCTCTGATTAACAATACTATTTTAGAAACTACTAACCCTCTCTCAACAGGATCATCAATGAATTCCAACATTACCTCCACGCTCATAATTCGTGGTGACACTGGATCGATGAATTTTGGCACCACTCAAGGTATTTTAGTGGGAATTCTGTCCCAATATAAAGATGGAGTAGTCACCAGTACTCAAAACAGTGTTAGGGGAACACCCGGAGCACAACCCACAGAATATCTTTCTAGTACGGTGGAACCCATTGCTGGAACTGCGAACTTCACCACTTTCGACTTCCAGGCTCCAGGATTGATAGTATTCGCTATAATACTCTTAGCCACTACTATCGCTACGAGTTTAACTAGAGAGACAGAAAGAGGAACATTAGCCAGACTCAAACTATCAAAAATGCGAGGATTTGACCTATTATTCGGCGCTATGATCCCTTGGTCCCTAGTTGTTGTGGCTCAAGTAGTAATACTGCTAATCGTAGCTAAAGCCATTGGATTCAGCTGGCAGGGCGGTATTAACTCAATTCTTTTAGCCATTTTTGTGGGTGTTATTGGTGGAATAGCTTCTATTTCCCTAGCAATGATAATTGCATCTTTCGCTAAAAACGACAGACAAGCTGCTAATTTAGGAACATTAATTGCTGTTCCCACCAGTTTCCTGGCAGGAGCATTCTTCCAATTACCTCAAGCATCAATCGGAACCTTTCTGGGACAATCATTCCAGATCTACGATATTTTACCCTGGACTCATACTATCGATGCTCTGCGAACCATCCTTACCTACGGAGGCGGATGGAATGACATTTCCTATCAAGTGGGTTTAAGTGTCTTGCTTACCATAATATTGTTTGTGATAGGTGTAGCAGTATTCTCGCGTACCAGGTTAAGGGCTGAAAGTTAAGAATTAGATTAAATTTATGAGGTTTTGATATATGACTGATAAAAAACATGGACATGTTCATCACAGTAAATCTACAAAAGATATTTTAAGTGCTGATAAAGTTCTCTCAGCAGCAGGATTAAAAAGTGGAGATGTTTTCCTTGATGCGGGCTGTGGAGATGGTTACATCTCCATAGCCGCCTCTCCCCTAGTGGAAGGGGAAGGAAAAGTTTATGCTATTGACGTGTACCCTGAATCGATTGAAATAGTGAAAAAAGATGTTCAAAAGAAAAGAATAAAAAATTTAGAGGCTATTATTGCAGATTTAACAAGTGAAATTCCTTTAATTGATGATTCAGTTGATTTATGTGTTATGGCTAATGTACTTCATGGTTTTGTCGAAAATGGAGAATTAGATAAAGTCCTACCTGAAATTAAAAGAGTTATTAAATTGGGTGGGATTTTTTCAGTCGTGGAATTCAAGAAAATAGAGGGACTGCAGGGACCTCCATTTGAGGTTCGATTAAATCCGCAAGATGTTGAGAATGTACTTATAAAATATGGATTTGAGGTAACAGAGACTGTTGAGGTTGGTAAATATCATTATTTAGTTAATGCTGTGAAAAATTAAAATTTTTTTTAATAAATTTATTTTTTTAATAAAGCGCAGTGTATTTATCTAAAAAATCAGTGTAATCTCGATCTGCTATTCTTAAGGCGGACATAGCCTCTGGTGATGAGCAGCATCTCTGTTCAACTAGATTCCTAAGAGATCCATTCTTAATATTCTCTCTAACTTCTCTTAAAACAAAATCCATTATCTTTTGATTATATTTTTTTAACTCGTCCAAAGTGAAGTCGTATATTTCATAATTTTTAAGGTCATAAATATTGTCAGGAGTCATTATTAATCCTAGTTGAGCATAGAAATCACAGCTGAAATCTCCAAAGAAATCAACCCCGAGATAGGTTAATAATGGTATAAATGATGTTTTAATGAATGGAAAATAGAGTGCAGTGTTGGGGTTTATATTCTCTCGGATGTTTACAGTCATGTTAATGAGATCTCTGGGTCGTTTTAGGAGTTCTTCTGAATTTGCAATCATTAATATATTATTACCTAATTTTTCAAGTTCAATTGCACATTGAACTCTTAGATCGAGGTATTTAGAGCCATGTATCACTGTAATCCCCGTTTTTTCACTTTTCTCTGCTTTTTGAATGGTTTTGTAAACTGAATACTCAGCAAGGGTTTTTGGTACATCGTATGGCATGGGCTCGTCTTCAATAAATTGTAATGAAGTATCTGCTCTTAATATGTTGGGTGATTTAAGTTCTTTGTATTTACCCATACGTGCCGGGCCGTCATGTACTATAATCTCAATCATATATTCTTAATGGATCTTTAGGAAATTAAAAGCTTTGCTTTAAATTATCCCGCTGAAATTTAAAAATTATTAAATACTAATATGCATCTAAAAAAAAATTAATAATAATATAAATTATTCTGGAATTAATTAGTGTCATCAAAAAGGTTACACTTAGTGATTTTTACACAACGTTTATATAGACCTAATCTCACACTTAACTATGAAAATTACAAGTTTTCACATAGGCTGGTATTGTTTACTAGGGCGTGAAGATAAATGAAACAACTTAAACGCTTAAAAAATATGTTGTTAAGGGAAGAAGAACAGAAAGAAACAGATGAACAAGTTCAACAACCAGAGTCAGAGATCGAAACAAAATCAAAGCAAACAGAAACACCAAAGTCTGAAATAAAAACCAGTGACACAGAACCAAATCAAGAACAAAATGATTCAAAAGTATCAGAAGCTGAACAAGAATTAGAACCAGCCTCTCCAAATTTAATTGATGAAGAGCCAAAAGAGGCTGAAGAGAAGGTTTCGGAAGACCCCAAAAAAGTTGAAGGAAAACCTAAAACAACAAGGAGTGATAGCATGACTTTACTTGAAGGAAGAGATGCAGAAACTATAACTCGTGCAGAAATAGATGTAAATTTCAAACAAGCTGTGATGGATGCTGGTGCAGAAACATTATCTTTATGTTTCCAATGTGGTACATGTACAGGCGCATGTCCATCTGGAAGAAGAACTCCCTACCGGGTAAGAACAGTTGTAAGAAGATCATTAATGGGCTTTAAAGATGACTTAATATCTGATGATAGTCTATGGATGTGCTCAACCTGCTATGAATGCCAGGAAAGATGCCCTCGAGGCATTAAAATAGTAGACATCGTGAAAATAGCCAGAAATTATGCAGCTCAAGCAGGTTACATGGCGAAAGCTCATAAAATGACCGGATCCTACGTTATTAAAACTGGACATGGTGTACCAATAAACGCTGCAACCAAAGCATTAAGGAAAAGAGTGGGATTAAGCGAATTACCACCAACCACCCACGAATTCCCAGAAGCATTAGAAGAAGTAAGAACAATATTAAAAACCACTAAATTCGATAGGTTAATAGGATACAACTGGGAAACCGGAGAAATAGAATAAAAAGGAGGAACCAATATGGCATTTGCATATTTCTTAGGATGTATAATGAACAACCGATATCCTGGAATTGAAAAAGCAACCAGGATTATGATGGAAAACCTTGACATCGAACTCAAAGACATGGAAGGAGCATCATGCTGCCCCGCACCCGGTGTGTTCGGATCATTTGATTTAACTACTTGGGCCGCCGTAGCAGCCCGTAACATCAGCATAGCCGAAGACATGGGTGCTGATGTAATGACTGAGTGTAATGGATGCTTTGGAACACTCTTTGAAACTAATCATATGTTACGTGAGGATGAAGACCAGAAAGAAAAAATAAACAAAGTACTCGCTGAAGCGGGAAGGGAATTCAAAGGAGAAGTTAACGTAAGACACTTAGCTGAAATCCTCTATAATGATGTGGGCATTGCTAAACTTTCAGAAAAAGTTACCAACCCATTAAATCTCAACGTCGCCGTTCACTACGGCTGCCACTTCCTGAAACCAAGCGCAGAAATAAACATCGATAATGCCCTAAAACCTACCATTCTAGATGAATTGGTTGAGGCTACCGGTGCAAAATCCATTCCTTACAAGGATAAATTAATGTGCTGCGGAGCAGGTGGAGGTCTACGTTCCCGAGATTTGGATGTTACCCTTGATTATACTAAGGAAAAACTAGATAACATGACCGATGCTGGTGTAGACGCCATAGTTAACGTATGCCCATTCTGCCACTTACAGTTCGATGTAGGACAGACAGAAGTGAATAAGAAATATGGTACTAATTACAGTATACCAGTATTCCACCTGGCACAACTTTATGGTTTATCTATGGGTTTAAAACCTGAAGATCTTACTGTAGACGCACATCAAGTATGTGTGGACTCTGCACTTGAGAAATGTTCCTTAGAGGATATTGAGAATTTAGATAAAATTACTGGCGGAGAATAACACTCTTTTTCTCATAATTCATTTCTTTTTTTTATTTTAAATTAATTATTTTTTTTATATCACAAAATTTTTTAATTTTAAATATTATTTAAGAACATAACTATTAATCATATCATAAAAATCAATTCTTGACAAATTTTATAAAATCCCTAAAAAAAAGAGGTGTTCTTTTTGTTTATCGCGAGTCTGGTGGGAATATTTAAATACAATGAATTACCTGAAAAATTCAGCCCCTATGTACAATATAAGGCTTCTTTGGAGAATAAAGATATTGAAGAGAATGATGAAATAGCTATTTTAAATATTAGTGGCACTGAAAGTTATCATGTTCTTTTCATAAATTCATATAATAGTATAGATGAGATAGTTGAAGAATTAAAAGTTGCAGAAGCTAAATTGAATTATAATACTAAGAAAATTTTGGAAGAACATTTGACTACAATGTAAAAACCTTTATAGAACTAAAAATTTAAGATTACCAGAAATTTTAGTATCCTGTACCAAGTATATTCGCTGTTTCATTACCGGGTCCTATAAGAACAAATGGCGTACCATCACCTACATCACCATAGTGGTGTGAATTAAAGCCCGTATAATCCCAGGATTTCCATCCATTACCTGTATTGATTTCAACCCATGTATGTCGATATCCGGCTCCATATCCACGGTCAACATAACTCATAATCCTGACTGGTATTCCAGCGCCGGTTAATTGATCATATAACCACATGGAATCAGCCCAGCAATCACCATAGTTAACTTGAGTCAAAACTTTTGGATCGGATTGTCCTTGAACATCCGCAACTTGCGCTTCTTGTTGGCCAATAGAGGTTACAGCTGCTGAACTATTCACATTTTGAAAAGGAACAGAATAAAATAGTAAGAAGGTAATTGCAATTATGATTACTAAATGTATTATTATATTTTTAGGTCCATGAGTTTTTTTTGAAGATAGTAAATTAGTATCACTATATATTAATTTTCCACCGCAGGCACATCTATCCATGAAATCCTCTGGATACTCACCTGGCTGAAGTTTATAATATCTTTTACATTTAGTACAAATCAAATAACTCATAAATCACCCTCGATCAGTATATACCCCCTTTCATAATAATAAATATTATCTCATAAAGAGTTTTTTTTAAATTAGAAACAATACACTAAAACAAAAAATTAAGAAAAATGAACAACTTTAATAGATCCTCATCTCTTCTTTATTTTATACACGAGAACAATTCGAAATAATTCGCGATAAATATTTTGGTAATATTGAATTATATTAATAAATAAGATTTATATATGAAGGGGAAAACATGAAAAGAATAACTCAAAAACCATGGTTTGGTAAAAAAATTGTTGGATATGGACCAGCTCCAGCTACATGGCAAGGATGGATAATAACAATACTCTTAATATTAACTGTAATACTAGATTTTCTACATTTCCGAATAAGCATTACTAGTATTATAATTTTTATCATAGCGATCATCATTTTTTTTGTAATCACCATTTTAACAGGTTGGAAACCAGGAATGAACCGAAAAAAAAGAGAGAATCCACTAATTACAGTAATATATCTAATCATTTTAATAGCTCTAATAGTTCTTTTAGACACAATGACATATTTAAAACACGATTTCATAGCAAGACTAATCGTGAATATATCAATTGTTATTGTGTTTATGATTGTTTATTTAATATTCATAAGAAAATTATAGAAAATCTTTTAAAAAAAAGAGAAAAGAGAAAAAAAAGATTTTTTTTTTAGGATTGAAAATCAAATCCTGCAGTTTCTAATGATTTGCTTGATTTTTTGAATCTTCCTTTAACTTTGGGATCGAATGTTAGATTGCTCTTCTTTCAATTTCTTCTAGGAAGTAGATCTCTGGTTTGCCCTTAACACCAGCCTTTTGCATTGCAGTTCGTAGTTCATCGGATTCAGCAAAATTTTTAGCACTTTCCAGATTTTCAAACTGGGTAAGAGTCACCAAGTGGTTTGGATCCTCTGCAGTGCGAAATACAGAAGAAACTTTAGCACCCATGTCTTTAAGCATACCCTTATCGATACCTTCATCATACAATGGTTTCCACTTGTCATAGTCCTCTACTTTATGATTAACCAAAACATAAGTCAATTTAAAACCCTCCTATTGTCCAATTTTCTTTTTATCCACCTTTCCGATTTAAAGTTCCATGAAGGGGGATTTAATCTACTAAGATGTATATTTTATGATTTACAATTATTACATTTTGTTATATGTTATTTTTAACTTCGTTAAACGTTGGAATGACTAAGTATTAAAAAAATTGAGAGAACGAGAAATACTGCAAGCGAGCCCGCGAGCAAAGCATGGTTTTATTTTTAAGTTGCTCAAAAGTACCATAAATTGATGATTTGCCCTATATCAAATGGATTAGATTCATAGACTTTGATAATTATTTCAATCAGCTATTCAACTTATTTTAAATTAATGTTGCTAATAATAACTGTTTTTATCCAATAAAATAAATAATCTTGAAAAAAGTTTAAAAAGTTTTGAATCCGTCGGATACATCTTTTAATTTATTAAGTTTTCCTCAACCATTTTTTATAATGCTTATCTAGTTTTTAGTGTTTTAAATTCAGTTTTTTAAGTATATTTTGTGAGTATCTCTTCTCTCTGGAATATAGATCTGTTTATATAAAATAAGATTATAGCCACAACTAGGAGAATGACTGCAAATATTAGTATTGTTTTAATGTCTAATGTAATGACTCCGACTTCTCCTAAAATAAATACAACAAGTAAAGGTAAATATAATGCACCCCCGTAACTTTGTGCTGTTCGAGGATCATTAACTCTTATTGAGACTAGCATATTGAATTCAGTACCAAAAAGACAAGTAAGAGGTGCAGCTACAAGTAAATAGACGGCCGCAGTCCAATTAGGATACAGAATGTAACCCAATTTTGGAAACTAATAATATCACTGCCAATCATAAATACGACAGCGCCAAGATAGGTTGCCAGAATACATGGTATGAAAACAGATAATGTTTTACCTAGGATTATTTCACCATCAGTTAGAGGCGTTGCTAAGAGTGGTTCTAATGTTTTCTCAAGTTTCTCACCAACTATACTATAAGAAGCAACAGCAACAGGAATAATAGCCGCTAAAATAATGAACCAGAATAAAAGCGCAGTAAAAACAGGAAGTAAAGCAACATATGAAGACTGACTCAGATTACGAATAAAAAATGTGATTACGGGGAAAGCTATTCCAATAGCCACTGGCATTATGATTAATGCATAAATAATACTTCTCTTTTGTTTAAATATTGCAAAATCTTTACTAACAACATTCCATGTGTTTTCGAAATCCATTTTTCACTCCCCCCTAACATATTTCAGGTAAACTTCTTCTAAAGTGGATGTAACCTCATTGACTAATTGTACGCGGCCACCTGCAGTTTCAATAACCTTCAAGATATCAGGATTCTCCAATTCAGGATCCGCTACATTAATAATTAGTTTATTATTACTAACCTCAACTTTCCCTGGTTTAAGTTTCTCAACAGCCATTATAATCTTATCATTAATTGTTTCCAGTTGGATAACTGTTTTAATTCCACTTAATGATTGAGTCAAATTTTCAGGAGTATCCACAGCCAACAATTTGGTTTTAATTATCCCTACTCTATCGCAGAGTTTTTCTGCCTCACTTAAAAGATGAGTATTAAGAAAAATAGTTCTATTCTCCCTCTTAAGTTCAAGAATGAAATCCCGCACTGTTTTTGCAGCTTCTGGATCAAGGTTTGCCGTGGGCTCATCTAAAAATAAGATTTTAGGATCATGAATTAAAGCTCGCGCTATAGCTAGTTTTTGCTTCATACCTTTAGAAAACTTTCCTGCTGATAAGTCCTTCTGATCCCAAAGTCCTAACATTTTAAGGAAATACTCGATTCTCTCCTGTCTCTGCTCTTTACTGATTTTATAAAATCTACCATAATAATCGAGATTCTGATAAGCGCTTAACGCTTCATAGAGACCAACATTCTCCGGTAGTAAACCAATCATTCTCCGGATCTTCTGCATATCTTCACTATTTCCAATATCATACTCACCTATCCTAGCGGTGCCACTGGTTTTTGATATCAAACCGGCGAGCATCCTCACAGTAGTTGTTTTACCAGCTCCATTGGGCCCTAGAAAACCGAAAACCTCACCTTCACCTATATGTAAAGTAAGGTCGTCTACTGCAGTAATTTCATCAAATTTTCTTGTAAGATTTTCTGCATCGATCAAAGTTCATCAACTCCACTATTATTATATTTACAAGTTAATATCTATTTTATGCGATTTATTAGATGTTGTTCTACATAGATGTTCCTCTCTGTCAATTAGTAAACCAGAGCGCCAAACATTACTCGATTTATTCCAAATTAGTAGTTTTCTGCTTTCTTATTATTTGTTGGGATTAAAAATGTTAAAACCATTGTTATAATTGATATCACTGCTAAAATAAGGAAAATAATCTGGAAACTACCTGTTACATCCAGTATTATTCCAGCCATACTAGGTCCGATTACAGCACCAAGATAACCAATAGCTATTACAACACCACCTGCAACTCCAGCATGTTTTTTAGGCATTATTTCAACCGGTAAACTAAGTAAAGTGTTAAAACGTAGGATATTAATGATTCCTGCGATGATCATTATAATCCAGAGTGAAAATCCAGTGGCATATATTATCCATATTGATAAGAATGCAAATATCAGACTAGGCAGCCATATAAGGAGTCTTTTAGATATATTGGTTTTTGAAAAAAGCTTTGGAATGAATATTATAGTCGGAACACCCACCCATAACATGACTGATGCTAACAATCCGCTGAAACCAAGACTAACACCTTTTTGTAATAAAAATGTTGGAATCCAAGCAGCCCAAGTGTAAAAGTAGATATTATGGAGTAAAAGTATAAAAGCCAATGACCATAATGTTTTGTCTCTTAATACCTCTTTTAATCCTATAGATCCCTTAGCATCCGATTCAACTTCATTACTAGGGCATGGTGGCTCATGGACTAAAATCCACCATAAAATAGTTGCAATCACTAAAGGTATACTCCAAATATAAAAAACATCATGATAATCCTTAGTTAATGGGTAAATTAATGGAATTGTAATGGCTAATGCAAAGCCAATACCCGCTAATAATCCAAATGCTGTTATAAAACCCATTACTAAACTTGTTTGACGGGTTGAACTGCATGATCTTGCTAATTTTGGTAAATTAGAAAAAGTAAATCCCATACCAAACCCAAAAATAAGTGAAAGGATGAGTAAACCTGAATAAGTTGATTCTATTCCCCTAAGCAATGCTGCGATGGATGCAATGACAGTTCCAAAACCAATTGCTCTTTTAAGTCCTATTCTATCAGCAATAATCCCTGCAGGAATAGCTACGATAGCCAACATAATGATGGGTGCCGTGAATAGTAAACTAGTTTGAAAATGGGATATTCGTAAACTAGCCGATAATATAGTCTCCATGGGCGGGATTATAAACAAGAATGCCCATGTAGTGAAATTCAGGAAAATTGCAATTACTATGATTTTCCAAGGTATACGATAGTGATCATTAACCATGTTATCCATTAAAAACCCAATATTTAATAACTTTATAATATTTATTTTTACTAATAGAGCCTAGAAAAAAAATAATTATAATTATTTTTAATTACTTATTCCGTATATAAATAGAATTTCAACATTTTTAATGGGTACTCGGTACAACAGTAAATTGATTCAATCCCATCCAGAATTACTATACCATTATGTTTTAGCGGTTGATGAAGGAGTATACAAGAGGAAATTGGAAGTATATGCAGATGGGGTATACGAGCAATTTCGAGTTCTTTCAGTATCGATATTATGGACTAGAAATTTTACTCATTCAACTCTTTTTTAATTAATTCCAGATACCATTCTTTTTTTAATATTTTAATGGCTATTGTAATCATTGATTATTTCTTTAATGATTTTACTGGTGAATTCTAGTACGTGCAGCCATTTTTGGTAGATTTTATAAGCTTCCGTTTCCTTGTTAATATCTAATCCTAAATTTCTCTTCTAATTTTTTAATGTATAATGAATTCCTGGTCCAGAACCTTTTTTTTTCAATTAAATCATTTTTTAACATATTATTAATAATTTTAAGGGCTGCTTGAGGTGTTATATTAAACATTTTTTGTATATCCTTATTTGCAATCTTCTCATGCTCACGCAGATATATAACAATTTCGCGTTTTTTTTCTGGAAGTACTACTTGACCTGAATCTTCAACCCTTTGCATTTCTGAAGACAATTCTAATACTATCTCTTTTACATTTAAAATAGAAATTAGTACTCCTTCTACAAAATAATCTAACCATTCAGTGAGATTTCGTGTTGCATCAGCCGTTCTTAATGCTTGCTCATAAGCATCTCTATCAGCATCATAAAATTCATCTAAAACAAAATATCGCTTGATATCAAATTCTTTAATATACAGGATAAGTGTTGCTAATGCTCTTGCTGTTCTTCCATTTCCATCAACAAATGGATGAATCCTTACAAATTCATAATGAGCTATTCCTGCAATTATTACAGGATGTAAGTCTGATTCACTGTTAATCCATTTTATTAAATTTTGAATCAAATCCGGAACTTCAGAATAATCTGGGGGGTGATAAACAGTCCCTCTTAATTTATTAGCTATTAAAAAAATTTTATTCAATTTTAAAGCTGTTAAAAATTTATCAACAACCAAAATTCAGATTTCTATTATGTGTTAAAAACCTAGAAATTAATATTTTATTCGTTAAATGTTCATGAAATTTATAACTATAAATAACTTTAAAATAGCTATTTACAGTGCAATTGGGTTGAGCTACATTTTTAATCTAAAAAAAAATGTTCATTTAATTCATGTTCCTATTTGGCAACCCGTTCACATGATTTACGTAATTGCATATAAAAAATCAGATCTTTCCAAAAATGATGATGCTCTGGTTTTCTCACTTCTAGTGAATAAGATAATTCATTAAGATGGGGTGGTTTTATTTCATGTACTATAACTTGGCCTTTTACTCTTTTACAAAGATAAGATCTATCACTAGAACTATCCTCTAAAACTAACATTTCTGGTGGGATGAAATCATTAACTATAATCTCAATACCTAACTCTCCAAATTTCTTAATATATTGCTGTGTTTCCGGCGTGTCAATAATTGATTTACATTCTGGACAGAAGTACTGCTGGATAACCGTCATTTCCATTTCGGCTCCACATTTACATCTGAAAACATCTCTCAACATCACATCTTGAAATGAAAACATTTTAATCACCCACTGGTTCGACTAAAAGTATTTTAACCTTCTTTCCAATCCATTCTTTTGGAACTAAGATGTGGCCACTGTTTCCGGTTGTAGTTACTGTTTTTACTAAATAATCATAAAACTCTGTTTCTAACTTATCCGGTTTCATGATTAATCCTCAAAATTTTGCATTATTATTTAATTTATTTATACTTCTTTGTATCCCATTTTTCATATTTATCAATTCTTTCTTTTTGTTACCTTTATCATTTATTTCAAATTTGATCTTCAAATTTAATCATCATATGTACAATGTTTCTTTAATACTTATATTTTGTTATTTTATGATTAAACAAATATTATACTTTGTTTGTTTTTAATTTTAATTCTCTTTCTATTTATATTAATAAAACAGTAGGATTTATTTTATGGGGCCAACTGTTCTAAGTAAAAAAGAACTATTATATGCTGTAGATATTTAAACATTTCCCAAGAGATCGAGCATGGGAGCGAGATAGCAAGATAATAGTATTATAAAATTGCCATAAATCGAAAGCTTGATGTTGGATGAAAGATCTATATTTAACAGTTTTAGCAAATTTAAAGCACATAAAGTACTTACTTGCTGTTTTGGTGATTTCTTTTTTGCTTATTTGGATTAACTAATAAAATTAATAAATAGAGGTATGTAAGCAAGCGCGAGTTTAATCAGCTTATATCATAAGCGAAGATTAATTAAAGCTTCATTTAATCTGGCTTACTTCAAAAATTTGAGTACAGAATTAAATAAGGGAAGATTTTTTAATTAAATCTTACTTGTGGACACTTTTTATGTCATGTTTAATATATAGGAAGCCGGCAAGCAAGCGGGCAATGGCAGGAGTAAGAGATCAAGCAAGGGCTCATCAACTCCTCATAATATCTTTAATTCACCTATTTTCACCACTTTTAGAGCACTTAAACATGTAAAAAGCAGTTAGGATCATCGTGAAAATCATTGTGGAGTAAAAAGTATTGGATTGAGATTGGGGTGTAACATGGGTATAAATACTATACTCTGGAAATTAAATTTTTATAAAAAGAAAATTTGTGAGTGTAAAAAAATTATGACTGCTATTATTGAAACTTTAATGAATATGATGATTAACTTGATATACAATTTGGGTTATTGGGGTGTTTTCATTGGAATGTTAATTAAAATTCCTAGTGAAGTAATATTGCCCTTAGCTGGATTTGCCGTTTTGCAAGGGAAAATGACGATCTGGGGAATAACTCTAGTAGCTGCTCTGGCAGATGTTGTGGGAGCTCTATTCTTATATTTCATCTCCTTGAAAGGTGGAAGGCCTTTGCTTGATAAATATGGTAAATACTTCTCAATATCACCAAGCAAACTAGACCGAGGAGATAAATGGTTTGTAAAATACGGTGATGAAACAGTTCTAATCAGCCGATGCATACCCATGATCACGGAACTAGTATCTATAACAGCGGGAGTCTCCAAAATGGATCTTAAAAAATATATTATCTACACTTATCTAGGCGCATTACCCTTTGACTTTGGTTTAGTATATCTCGGATTCATACTAGGACCTCATTGGAATATAGTAGAAACATATTCATCCCAATTAGATATAATATTCTATATCGGAATTATAGCAGTAGTAGCTTTCATAGTATACAAAATTATCCAAACACGTGATGATGGTAATTTGATTGTTAAAAATACAAACCAATAAAATACGGCCCGAAAAAGTACGTTTCTGAAGAAGAATAAAAAGTTAAAAAAAATGTCATTTTCCTGTTATTGATTATAGTTATATTATTTTATTATTAAAGTTCTTTCTAAAAAAAATTTACTACATAATTAATTAGAGAAAACACCTTCAGAGCATCTTTAAAAATTTTCAACCTTTCTAAAATGACTTCTAGATAAATACTTAAATCCAATTCACCTATTTTCACCAATTTAAAGCACTTTAAACTTACTTGCTTGTCCGTAAGATCGCATACATGGGTGGGTGCTTATTAGTTTGAATATAGTTTATCTGAACTTCATTTTCTATAATCTGGATGTTTTTGTAGTTAATGCAATAATATTTAATAGGGTTACCAGGAATATTTAATTATCACAGGTGGATTTAATAGGGGAAATAGTGAAGCGTTGGGGATAAGAAATGAAGAAAAGATATATCATAGGTGTTATGCTTATTTGTTTTATAGTGTTTATTTTCATTCTAGGAAACATAGGGTCTACAAATAATGGAAAAAATCCTCAAATAGCTTATAACACTTATACTAATCAGAATATGTCATTTGAATACCCTGCAGATTGGCAAGCTGAAAATAATGATGCGGGAGGAGTTAATGTATATAATGGTACGCAAAATAATTATACGGAATGGTTTACTGTTAATACTGTAAGTATGGCTGATTACAGTTTAATTGCTACAGTCATCTCAGAAATTCAATCACCAAATGTTCAAACTAATGATAACATTTCAATAGCTACAATTCAAAATCAAATTCTTAATAACAGTACATTAGCTACAATTATCTCAGATATTCAACCAAACATTATCCAAAATCAAACCATTAATAACAGTTCAATAGCTTCAATCAGCTCAACTCTTGAAGCATCAACTATACAGAATCAAACTATTAATAACACAAACTATACATCAGTTGATCCCAATCCAGATAGTAGTGTTGGAAATTATAGTTGGAAATATTGTTTTTTCACTAAAAATAATGAAGGTGTAGTAGTCGCAGGTTACGTTGATAATATTACAATTTTAGAACACGTTGTAGCTACATTTAATTAAAAGAATCAAGGCAGTGAAATTATAGCATTTTCATTCATATTATACTAGGTCCTAAAACAGATAAAAAATGCCTGCTATTTCTATAAATCGATATAATCTTAAGGAAATTCAATTTGATAGATAACGATTTAAAATTAGCTATTGAACTTTTAAAATTAAAAAATTTTCCTAATCTGTAAAAAATTTAATTTAGTTTGATTAAATGAAAACTACATGGCTGAGCATACTCCCTGTGCTATAGGTATGCTAATTTGAAAAAAAAGGTTTTTCTTAAGGGTTTTGAAAGCTGTTTTGAGTGATTCTGAAATTCACGGTCCTTGTGTCAATTATCACATTTATTTAAGTAAGTATAAATATTGTAAATTGATTCTTCGTTTATGATGTGTGGTTCTCATAGCAACATTTTAGTTTAAAACTGGGATTACTACTTGGAAACCACTTAAATACACCATAAGTAGTAAACGTTACAAATACTACACCTACGGTTAACAATTCTACTAATAACTTCAGAATTCATATCAATTTACCTATTACTTACTTTTAGAACATAATGTTACTTTTATTTTCATGAGGTATTTAAATAATTATAGGTATAAATGTATCGAACATCTCTAATCTAAAAATTTATGAATTTAGCAAAAAAAATGGAATGAAATATTTTGATAAATCTAGGTGTAAATTATGAAAATAATGGTTATAACAAGTAGTCCCAATAAAGAAGGTTTAACCGAAAGCTGCGGTGAAGCTGCAAAAAAAGGAATTGAAAAAGGAAACGGCGAAGCAATAATGGTCCGTTTGAATGATTTAAATATTCTTAAATGCGAAGCATGTGAGCAGGGTTGGGGAATCTGCTTGAAAGGTAATAAATGTATTTTGGAGGATGATTTCGAGAAGGTGCATGAAGCGATGGGTGAAGTTGATGGTTTTGTTGTTATAACTCCTGTATACTTTCATGATATGAGTGAATCAGCCAAGATGTTCTTCGACAGATTAAGAAGGTGCGAAGCGAATCTTCATTTTAACCGTGAAAAAGTAAACATAACAGAGAAAAAGCCGTTTATATGCGTGGCAGCCGCAGGTGGCGGTGGAAGTGGAACTCTTTCATGTTTAACTAATATGGAAAGATTATTTTTCCACCTGAACAAGATTGACTATTCAAATCTTAAAAAATTTGATTATATTGGTGTTACTCAGAGAAATAAAGAATATATGCTCGATGCAATAGAAGCAAGTGCTTTTAAAATGGCTAAAGGCGAATAATTTATGGATAAAATTTGTACTTGTATTCAACTCCATAGCAGGAATAGGAGGTTATATCCTGTTAGGAATGTTTTGTTAATAAATCAATTCCTTTTTGAAATTTCTTATAATCATCTAAATTGAAAACTAAAACAATATCACCCGTTTTAAACTTATCGAAGTCATTTTTATAATCATCAACAAGTTTAACAAATTTACCTGTGAATTTACCCGCATATGCTTTAATATCCCCTAAACAAAGTATTTCTCCTTTTTCCATAGCTTCCTCAAATTCCTTAAAATATTCCATTTTACCAACTCCGGAAGGATTTTACTAAATTAAATTAATTCAATTATGGATTTTAAAGATTTTTAATTTTTTTTTAACATTGAAATTGTACTACTGTAAAACACATCTATGATGAAGTAGATTTCTCATTTGTACAATGAAATATTGATTTAAAAAATGTTAGATATGTCCATGTATGGTTTAATTCACATAGCCAGATGGCGGTAAAATGGTTTAAGGAGACACGTAGGATGTGTATCATACCCATTGTTGTTTAATTTTGAACTTGATAATAACAATTCATTTTTTGCACGAGATATTCCCACATTCAATAATTTTAGGCTTTTAATCCATTCAAATTCCCCTAATTCGCCATTACACTCATTACATGAAAGATAAAAAGGCAAAGATCCACTGTCAAGGCCACAAATAATTACTTTTTCAAATTCTAATCCTTTAACACCATGGATTGTTGAAAGAAATATCTTATTTTTTATTTCCTTTTTCAGAATCTCTCCCCAATTGATCTCTAATAAAATTTCATTGGAAAAAACTTTTACCTTCTCAGATAAAGTTATTGAATATTTCTTATCATATTTTTTGGATAATTTAACTAAAATTTTTAAAATATCATCTGTGTTGGATATTCCAATTCTTTCAGCAATATCCTTAAGGATTTCTTCTAATTTACCTTGAATTCTGGAAACACTTTTTAATTCTTCAAATAATGTGTTATATTTCTTCTCTATTTCAATACCTTTAAAATCAGGTATACAAATGTATTCATTTTCATTAAGTCTACTTTTTATAATATCTAAATTATATCCAAGTGGAGCTATAATTGCTACATCGTGAAGATTAATCTTTTCCTCTTTAAAATCTTCAATTTTTCTAAGAATATAACTGGCTTCGGATCCTTTATCATCAAAAATGAAATATTTAGGTTTATTATCCGATACAACTGGAGATAATAAAGTTCTTTCTTCCATAAACCGAGAAATTCCTTCTTTTAAAGTTTTGATTTCAATTGAATCAAACCTATAATCTCCTTTGAGTTTAATAATTTCACAATTAAATGCTTCTAAGGAATCATCTATATTTTTAGGATCTGCTCCCTGAAATTCATAAATACCCTGGTTAGGATCAGCTAAAATAAAAACAGACCGATTAGGTATAGATCCATTCCGATTTAATAGTAATCTTAATAATTCAAATTGCAAAGGATTCGTATCCTGAAATTCATCTACTAAGATATATTTGAAAACAGCCCTATAATAATTTAGTACGTTTTCGTTGCTTTTTAGTAATTCATAGCAATAATAAAGAATATGATCAAAATCTAATAAGTTAAGAACATTTAAATCATGCCTAAAATCATGTAAAGCAGTTTCAAAACGATTATCGAAATTTTCATCGTGAAAATCTGGATTGAGTTTTAATATTCTCTCATTTTTCCATTTTTTATAACGTTCGAAAATTTCCTGTGCATTTTTTCTCTTTTGATTATATTTACTTAAAGAAAAAAACCTGGAGATGCTCAATTTATTTTTGAGGTGAATTTCCCATTCTGTTTCTCCAAGGATAGAAAAATTTCTGTTAACACCACAATGATTACCATATGCTTTCAAAATTGAATAAGCAAAAGAATGGAAATTAGTTATGTAAACAAGTCTTTTTGAAGAAGGAACCTCAGTTAAGACCATTTTTTTCATTTGATCTGCAGCTGTATTTGAAAAAGTTAATCCCAAAATTTTATATGGATATCTAACAGCATGTATCTTAATCAGGAATTCCATTCGCTTAGCCATTACCAATGTTTTTCCTGCACCTGGAGGGGCTAATACTAACAAAGATTTTTCTTTACATGCATAAACAGATTCTTTTTGTTCATCATCTAAAATAATATGTCCATCATCAAAATTAGTCATCTCAAACATCCTGAGAATTTTTAGATAACTTCTTAGCGTGTTCAATAGCTTTAATGAACTTCGAAGGTATTTCTTTTTTATCTAGGTTTTCAGCTAACAACCTACCCAGGGTATAACCTTTCTCATCTTTCATCAAGCTTTTGAACTTTGGTCGCAATTTATCAAACTCTTTAATT
>PMWA01000064.1 GCA_003166335.1 Methanobacterium sp.
GAACCTTTACCCAGTTCGGATTCGACCCAGATTCGTCCTTCGTGTCTTTCTATTATTCTTTTAGTTATGGCCAATCCTATGCCAGTTCCTTCATATTCTTCGTTTGTATGTAAGCGTTTGAAGATCATAAATATGCGATCAGCATATTTGGGATCGATGCCTATGCCATTATCCTCAACACTGAATAGCCATTGCTTATCTTCTTTTCGGGCAGATATTAATATTTGCGGTGTTTCTTTGCTCCGGTATTTCAGAGCGTTGTCTATGAGATTCTGGAATATTTGCACCATCTGCCCGTAATCTGCACAAATCTTAGGCANNATCTAAATTCGTATCCTTAAATTCACCAGCCTGAGTGTTGACCCGGGAGTAGGTTAAAAGATCCGTTATAAGTGCTTGCATGCGTTTAGCACCGTCTACAGCATAATTAATGTACTCCAAAGCGTTTTCATCAAGTTTATCCTTATATTGCTTCTCCAGTAGCTGGGTGAAGCTTGAAACCATCCTTAGTGGTTCTTGCAGGTCGTGTGATGCTACATAAGCGAACTGTTCCAGTTCCATGTTGGAGCGTTTTAACTCGTCCATAGTTCTTTTCAATTGTTCATCAGCTTGTTTACGTTCTGTGATGTCTGTGTGTGTGCCCAACATCCTTAGGGGTTTCCCATCCTCGCCAGTTTCTACGACCTTTCCATTAGTTAGAATCCAGCGCCATTTTCCATCCTTAGTTTTCAAACGAATCTCAAGAGAGTATCCTTCAGCATTATCAATATGAATTTGTAATTCTTTTTCAAAACTCTCAACATCATCAGGATGTATCAGGGATCTGAAAGATTCATAGGAAGCAGGGAACTCCCCATCATCATATCCCAATATCTTATAATAAGTGGGGCTGAAATATGCTTCACCTGTAGGAACATTCCATTCCCAAACCCCTTCATTAACCGATTCAACAGTTAAAGAATATCTTTCCTCACTTTCTTCAAAATCATCTTCAATTTTTTTACGTTTAGTGATGTCATTGAAAAGAATAGCAACTTCCCGACCTTCAGGATCACCAATCTTAAATGCATAAACATCATACCACCTATTCAATGCTTTTGCTTCGTTTACAAAACGCATAGGTTTGCCGGTTAAAGCTATTTTACCGTAAATTTCAAACCAATACTCCTCATGATCCGGAGCAAGATCACGCATCAGCTTACCCTCCGCTTCTATCAATCCAGTTTGCCCCTCAAAAGCGGGATTAATCTCTAAAAAACGGTAATCAATAGGCTTATCATCAGCATCAAAAATCACTTCAACAGTGCAAAAACCTTCATCAATAGAATTAAATAAAGTTAAATACTGAACTTCCCTCTTTTTAAAGCTTCTTCAGCATTCACCCGTTTGGTGATGTCATTTACTGTTATCCTAAATTCTTTTTCTCCATTGTTTTGGATAAGAACCGTCTCTAGATTAGCATAAACTGGTGGTCCATCTTTTTTGATGAGTACCAGTTCACTGGATTGCCCGGTACCTGTAGATTTAACTTTTTCTAAATGTTTATAAAAAGTTCTCCGAGATTCAAAATTAATATAACGGATAAATGCACTGTTAATTAGTTCAGTTTTCTCAATGCCTAAAAGCACAGAGCCTGCGAGATTTACATCTTTAATTATCTCATTTTCATCTAATGAGAAATAACCGACAGGTGCAAACTCATAAAGATTAAAATATTTTAACTTTGCTTCTTCTAATTCTTCCTGACTGCTTAGAAGTTGCTTGTTTTGCATTTCCAGTTCAATCTGGTGCGTTTGCAGTTCTTGAACTAATTCAGAAAAACTATCAAATGCAGGCATCTCGGATTTATGTTCACTTAATATTTCTTTGGCCTTATCTCGAAGTTTATTACCTTTACTATCTTTTGTCATAAAAAATAAGTCCTAAGATATCTTAAAAATATTGCAATAATCTTTGTTACTTACTTGATAAAAACTTTTATTCTTTGATAATAAACATGGAAAATTTATTCATCCCTGTGAAAAATTAATATGTTCTGCATCAGGGACAAGTAAAAAAAATATTAGAAATTCTATATTAGAACAATTATAAATCGTAATTTATCCTCACAATCATCATTAAAAATAAAATTTAACTAAATAATTTAAGAAAATTGGAATAATTTTTAGCAAGATACAATTTATAAAATAATAATTTTTTAGTTTTCAGTATATTATATTTTAATTAAATTAATCTTATAATTTTCTAAAAAAATGAATCTCATTTGAATTATTAGATTCTTTCTTTGTTCTGTGTTTGGATAAGGGATGCCAATTATGCATTATTGTAAAAAATCGTACCATCCGATGTTTAATGTGGCCACTCCTTCACTTATTATTAACAACATTTTTATATAGATCAAACATAGTATATACTTCGATACTTATCGAATTGTAAAACTTTATAATGGAGAAATTCAATTGGAAACTAAAAAAATGGCAAAAGTTTTCAAAGCCCTTTCCAATCCAAATCGCTTGGAATTATATCTACAAATCGTTAAAGCACAGGAAACCAGTTACGAAACTGGCTGCGAATGTTTAATCAGTGATATTGCCAAATCATTGAAAATTGGTGCCCCTACAATTTCTCATCACCTTAAAGAATTATCCAATGCAGAATTAATTTTTACCGAAAGGAAAGGCAAATTTGTCGTAGCAAGGGTTAATGAGGTGATGGTTAACGAAGCAAAAGAACTCTTAATGATACATCAAAAATAATATTTTTTTAAAAGATACAATTCGAAAAGTTGTAAAAATAATAAATTATCAAATTAATGAAAATCAATTCCTTTTCATGAGATTAAGGATAATATTGACTTAAAATGGTGAAAAAATGGAAAATAATGAATTTTATTCTACAATATTTAAAAGGAAATCAATAAGAAATTTTGATTTAAATTCTCTTAAAGAAAATGAGCTTTCTGAAATTTCAAATTATCTTCAGGTTCTAAAACCTTTCGATAAAGACATTAAAATCGAAATAAAAATTGTAGGACCTGATAACGTAAAAAGAAGGATGATGAAAAAAGCACCTCATTATATCGCTATTTTTTCTGAGGTGAAAGAAGGATACCTAACAAACATTGGTTTCATGTTACAGCAATTGGATCTTTTCCTTTCAAGAAATGGTATTGCAAGTTGTTGGCAAGGAATTCCAGCTCCAAAAAAAGAATTAGTTAACAGTTCTAATTTAAAATTCGTAATTTTTATGGCATTTGGAAAGCCACAGGATCCAGAGACAATGCATAGATCTAGTATTGAAGAATTTAAAAGAAAACAATTAAAGGAAATAACAGAAATTAAAGGTGTAGATGAACTACTAGAAGCCGTCAGAATCGCTCCTTCAGCCGCCAATAGACAACCATGGTTTTTCACAGGCACTGAAAAATTTATAAATGCGTATGCATCCAAATCGGGATTTGCAAGGTTTTTTGTAGGTAAATATCCTCAAATGGATGTGGGCATTGCACTTTACCATTTAAAAGTTTCAGCTGAACATTTTGGTAGTAAAACTAAGATTTTATTAGATGAAACTGCCAGAATGAATGTCCCTAATGGTACTGAGTACATTGCTAGTATGAAACTAGAATAAAAAAAAAATAAATAATTTAATTATAAACGGGATTAAAGGAGTTTCATCTTATCTTCCGGGACTCCTAGTGACTTAGCAATAATAATTTCTAAAGCCTTTATTTTCCTATAATATTCATTCTTATTCTGAGATGATGTTATACTCTCAACAAGATTTTCAATTATATAATTCAAATATTCTATAGTTTCTTTGGGATATTCTATTTTAAATAAACCCTCTCTTACTCCTTGTTCAAATATTTTAGAGAATAATGGTATTACTAATTCACGAGATCTCTTCGTAAACTCTCTATGTAATGCTGCATTGCTGTCATTTTGAAAAAAATCAATCAACGTATCTTTAGTATCATAAGAATTAATTAACAAGTTAAGGATTGCGTTTATTTTCTGAAGAGCATTTTTGTCAGGATCAGCTGCAATATTATTGATAAATTGCATACCATGATCTAAGCGATTATATATCACTGCTTTCATCAATTCATTCTTGGATGGGAAGTAATAGAATAATGATCCATGGGAAAGTCCAATTTTATCTGTAATATCACTTACGGATGTTTGATCAAATCCTTTTTCTCGGAATAATTTGTCCGCTGTTTCAATGAATTCTTTTCTTCTTAATTCAGGGTCTTTTGATATCCTTCCCATAATCATCCACCGTAATATTTAATTTCCTGCGATATTATTTAATAACTGTTTCCATTCATCCTTTAATTCTAAAGGTTCTCCATTATCTGGGCAAACCCATTTAAAAGAATATTACTCATTTTAAGTATTGATTCTTTAATTGATTCTTCATCAGCATTCGTAATTGCAGGTGGTTTTTTTAGTACTCCATTTGAATTTCTCACAAGATCACCGGCAAATAAAATATCTTTATAGAGAAAGGATACATGTCCCGGGGTATGACCCGGTGTTGGTATGATTTCTATATCGTCTATGTTATGATCATTATAAGATTTTATTTTTTCAGGTGTTTTTACTCTCATGAATCTCATGAACAATGATCCTAGCTTCTTTACTCCAGGACGGCCTTTATCACCAAGAATGTATGGTATATCCTCTTTTGATGCCCAAAGTGTGGCTCCTGTTTCTTTCTGAAGCAATGCGGCGTTTCCTATACGATCCACGTCATGATGTGTTAATAGAATGTGTTTTAAATTTTCTGGTTTAATATTTAAGGATTCAATTTCCTTTAAAATATTCTTAACTTTCCCAGGTCGTCCAGTATCTATTAGAATCGTTTCTTTATCCTCAACTAAATATGCATAGCTTCCTTTTGTTGATTCTAACGCATATACATTTTCTTCTATTTTCAAAATTTTTAACCCCTATTTTTTTCAATTTTCTGACTTACTATAAGTCAATTAATTATTTTATCAAGTACTTAAATCTTACTTAATAACAGAATCCTATAATAAAAATATTTATTAAGTTAATAATAATATCGTAAGCTTTTTACATCTGTAAACCGAAAAGGTTTTATACTATTAATATCAAGTAGTTGATATCAATATATTGATATTAATATAGTAATATTAGCTTAATTCAATAAAAAAGAATATAAAAAACGAGTTTTTTTATCAATATATTGATAAAATTATCAAGGAGATGTAAGAACAATGTGGAATAATGAAAATATTTGGAATCTTAAAGGATTTCATGCAATAACAGGAAAAATGCAAAGATCCGGAGATATTAGACTATTACACCTTATAGAAAAACACGGACCACGAAACGGAGCAGAAATACTGGAAGAACTACAAAGCTATAATGACTCAAGAATGCAATACATGAATCACATGCACCCTAGAAGTTTCAGATACTCCAAACCATCACCAAGCTATTTATATTCAACTCTGAAGAAAATGGAATGCGAAGGACTAATAAGTAAAAACAAAGAAGATAAATACGAATTAACAGAAAAAGGAAAAATATCATTAAATAAACTACATGAATTTTTCCAAACAGAAAAAAGAGAAAAAGATGATGCATTTACAATAGAAAATGCATTAACAGAACTCGAAAGTTACATTGACTACCTCGAAGATACAGGAAAAGAAAAACTAAAAGTCCATCTAGAATCCATAGAGAATTTAATTGCAAGACTTAAAAACATTAAAGAATCACTAGATAATAATTAAATTATACATTATTTATTTAATTTTTTTTAAAAAAGATTATAAAGATTTTATTTGAATCTATAAAAAATTAATGGGAGGGTACTAGTCACGTTTAACTGGAATAAGAAATTAAGGGATTTAAGTGACGTTTATGGTAATATAGAAGAAGTGAGTAGACTCGGACCCTTAAGAATTTGGATTCTACAAGTCCTGGATAAGGGACCTAAAAATGGTGTTGAAATCATGGATGCTATTCATGAACTACATGAACAAGTCCACCACATGAGAGGAGAAATAGTCATGCATTCACTAAATCGTGGACCTATAACTTCTCGAAGACCCTTACCAGGATCTATTTATCCTATGCTTAAAAAAATGGTTAAAGAAGAATTAATCATTAAACAAGAGGATGGAAGATATAAATTAACTGAAAATGGACAAAAAACCATCTACAATATAATCGGAACACCCCATACTGACAGGTACAATGGTGATAATGCAATAATAAACGCGATAAAAGAAATCGATAATTACTCCTCATTTTTAGAAGATGTTAAAACTGAAAAATTACAAGCCCACGAAAAGCAAATAAATGTTCTAAGTGAGAGACTCAGAAAAATTAAAGAATCACTTTACAAGGAGTAAATTAAAGATTTAATTTGACTTGCGATGTTTATGCTGCACCTGTCCATCGTTTGTTATGTCAAGTTTGACAGTCAACAGGTTTGGAGAGTTACCAAGAACTTTTTCCATTCCTTCTAGTTTACGTGCCGTAGCGACGACCTTGTATCCTCTATCTAACGCTTCTTTAGCAATTGCTGCACCTAACCCCCTATTTGCTCCTGTAATAAACCACAATTGATCATTTTTTATGACATATTTCCTTCTCCATTTATACTGTTTTACCCATTTCATAGGCTTCTATCATTGCACTGCTACCTTTAATGTCACCAATATTCCATGCACCAGTTCCATATATTATACCTTTTTCTTTTGGCCCGTTAAGAACAGAAGTAAATCCTCTGAATCCCTCGATAGTCCTTTCCAGAGCCTGTTTTCTTGTGACTGCAGCAGTAACAATGAAATAAAAATCCTTATTGCTTATTTCAGTATACCTTGAATAAGTCCTATCAATTAGCGTTTTCATCTGTGCGTTCATTGTATAAAAATAAACAGGCGTTGCCATTACAATCACATCAGCTGCAATCATCTTATCCAGGACTTCAGCCATTTCATCATCCTGATCGCATACGCCCCCATTATTTTTACAGATATCGCAGGCTATACAATAATTGATGTTTTTATCTCTTAAGAAAATTTTCTCTGTTTGATTACCGGCTTCTTTTGCTCCAAGCATAAACTGGTCACATAACAGTTCGGAATTTCCACCTTTCCTTGGGCTGGCGGACAGCACCAATACTTTTTTACTAATTTAAATCATCCCCACATATTTTTGAGTTATTTTTGTACCATTATTTTCTACTCGGGTATTACTTCATTTAAACATCCAATTGCATTTAATGTTCTTGGACAATTATGAATACTTACTCCCGATTTTGATATAACTTTTAATATTTAAGTATTATATTTTTAATCTATTAAGAATCTCCCAACTCTCAGTATAATAAAAAAACCATATACTACAATTTTCACAAAAGGCAAATTTAGGAAGATTTATAGGATTAAATAAGCAATTATAAGGTTAACTAAAGGAAACACAGGAATATACGGCCTCTATTTATTGGACACTCGCATCTATCTAATTAGAAATTTTAAAAATGAATTAACGTTAATTAACTTCGATCTCTCGTTGCCTGCTCTTTTGCTTGCTTTCTTGATTTATTAGTTAATCTTTCTATGTATAATCAATTATTGAATTGATTTTTAAATAATATAAAATTGTAATTTTTTATGTATCTCTAATTATTATTTATTTACAATATTTTTCAAAATGATATTCCATTTTTTTAAGTTATAATAAAGAAGACCGACACCAATAAACTAGTAGAATGGAAAAAATGATAGAGAGAATTTAAAAAAAAATAGCATTTATTTTGATTGTTTAAAAATTCATTTTGAAATTCTTTTAAAAAAAAAGGAATTTTGGAGTTGGTTATGTTCCCCCTGTTAATATGTTAATAATACCTACAATCAACATTACTACTATTGCTATCCATAATAGGTATATTGTAAAAACGGGAAATATCAGGAAAAGAATTAGGAAAATAATAGCCACAGTCACCAATGATATACCGCCCGCTTGCTGTTGTTCAACCATATTGTTCACCTCCCTTTATATCTTAACCTTCATAAAATTATTCTCATGTTTTTAACCTATAAGTTTTTATATATTGTTTTGTTTTTCATCCCCGAGATTTAAAACCCCTAATTAATAGAATTTTATTAAATACTAAGATTTATTTTTAAATTCCAGTTCAGATAACCATATATAAAGAATTTTATTTCAATTTATTTTTCCTTTTTTTTACTGAAGGCAAGAATATACTTGTAATAAATCCTAAGATTAGGATTAATGACAATACTGTGAATGTTTGTTTCATTGCAGAACTAATTGATGAATCTATAATCTGAGTGGTGTATGGTTGTATTTGTGATGGTACTTGAGGAGGTGTGCCGGTCTGCATCTTTTCAACATAGTTAATAATACTACCTTGTATTTGTTCGGTTGTCATGTTTCCGGTTTGGCCAGTTGCTGTTATACTTGCAGTAATTCCTCCAAATATTCCAATTATGAGTAGAACTCCGATTAAAGCCGTTCCCATTGAATAACCTAAATTTTTAAAATTGTTTAATAACCCTGCAGCATCTGTTTCTTGATCAGTTCTTGCAGCGGACATAGTCATATTAGTTAACTGCGAAAGTAAAAGACCTATTCCAATTCCAAACACAATTGTTCCAGGTATAATATCCGCCATTTGAGTATTCAAATTAAATACTCCACCTAATATGTAAGCTCCTACAGCAGCAATAACGAAACCTATCATCAAAATATATTTAGACTCAAGTTTTGATGACAGTCTCGCTCCAGCTAATGAAAACAGAAGAATAGTAATAGAAGCAGGTAAAAGGGTAAGACCCGTATTGAACGCACTGAGTTTAGTGACCTGCTGCAAGAATACTGGTATGATGAAAAGAAAACCTGCAAGAGGTATTTGCTGTATAACATTGTTTAAATTACCCAACACAAATATACGATTTTTTAGGAGAGATATGTCCGTTAAAGGGTGTAAACCTTTATTAGTTCTTCTTCTTTGCCATAATAAAAAGATTACAAAGAGAATTGAACCGGTGATTATTAATGCTGCGACATATTCCCAATTCTGAGGACTACTAAGTAATAATATCCCTAAAACAAGCAATATTAAAGACACTATAGAAAGTAATGATCCAACAATATCCAAGTCTTTCCATTTAAGCGTTGGTATCGATTCAGTTAAATAGGATCTGAAGAGGAATATGATGATAACGATGAGTATTTCTAAGCCAAATACCAGTCTCCAAGTTAAATATGTGGTAAAAATTCCACCTATAATAGGGCCTAAAGCAGCTCCCATTGCGGCTATACCTCCCCAAATACCAAAAGCAGTTATTCTATCTTTACCTTTATAACTAGCACCCACTAATGTAGTTGTTGCAGGTAAAATCAAAGCCGCACCAATACCCTCAAAAACCGCCCATCCAATCAATAACATCAGGGCATTAATACTAAAAGTAGCAATTATTGTTCCGATTACATATATCAATAATCCTATAAGAAATGTCTTTTTTCTACCAAGGATATCTTGAAGTTTACTCCCCAACAACATAAAAGAAGCAATTATTAATGCATATAAAGCAATAATAGCTTGAATCGTAGATAAAGTAGTATTTAACTCAACAACCAATGTTGTAATCGCTACATTCATAGCAGACGTATCTAAAACAATAATAAAAATTGCCATACAAGCAACTAAAACTACTCCCCACTTATACTGATTTTCACTAGCCATAAATGACCCACCAACACCTATTATTAACTCAAAACTAGTATGAAAAGGCTAGCATAAATATTTAGTGTTTACAGCTTAATCTGATTCAAATTAAATAACTCAATTTTTTAGTTTTAAACTCATTGAAAAAAAAATAAAATAATAAATAATATTATACCCTACCACTCCTTTCAATTAATAGAATATAAAATTCTTTTTTCGCTATAGTACGTTACAAAGAAGTCAAAATAATTTGGAAATTAAGCGTGCTTCCAACTTTCAATTGCTCGTTTAAACACCTGCTCGAATTTATATTTTTTGAATCATAATAGTAATACTTTATATACAATTTATCTTAATTAATTAAATTTGTTCAGAGTTCAAGAAGCTTTGAAATTTTACACTAGAAGTACGACTAATCACACAAAGTGAAAAACAAAAATTGGAGGTTATGAATTCAAATTTAGGGAAAAAAATAATTTTAAATTAGAATAAGAACCAGATTATGAAGGTATAATAAAGGGAATAAACGACAGATCCAGAGGAACATGGAATCTATGAAATATGACAATTTAAAACAACTTTGGAAAGATGGATTGATTAATAAAAAATGAATTCAAACATCATGTAGGAAATTTGGGAGTTCCAGATTGTGAAAGTCTATGGAAATTGAAAGGATTCAGGAGAATTTATGAATGCTCGAAATCTAATAAGAAAACAAGCGAAAAAACAATCATAAGAATCTACCCAACAAATGCAAATTATGCAAAGAATTAAAGATTAAAAAGCAAGAACTGTGAACAAGCAAGCGAGGGTTTATCACCAGCTTAATAACTTAAGCATAGATTAAAGGAACACTACATAGTTTGGTTTCTTAAGAATTTAAATCCCGAATTAAATAAGAAGAGGATGTTTTAAATAAATCTTACTTATAAACACGTTTTAAAGCATGTTTGATATATGGCAAGCGATCAAGCAAGCGGTTAATTGAGAAGAAATAGATTAAGCTGGATTCTTGGAACAAATGAAAAAATTTAGTATTTTTCAACAATCATCTTTCCAAAGTTTTTTTTTAAATGGTTAAAAATCACAGAAGCAAATAAGAACCACAATGAATTGAAAAAAAAGAGGATTAGTGGTGATAGATTTAGTATTAATTATAAAAAGAAACTTTTTCGAAAAACCCAAATGCTATTTTACAAATACTATTAAAAAAAGTAGAATAAGTTACAAATAAGCCCCCGAATAAAGCTATACTAAAAAAAATGACCTTGAATTAATTTTGAATAATTTTATAAAAATTTCAGTGCTTAGTATGAAAAATGAAGATAATAAGAAAGCCATCGGTTTAGTATCGGCCATGGCTTTAGGAATAGGGGGGATGATAGGGGCGGGTATTTTCGCCGTGTTAGGTATTGCAACTAACATCGTAGGTAATTTAGTCTATTTATCATTCCTTTTTGCGGGAATGATTGCTCTTTTAAGTACTTATTCTTATGCTAAATTAAGCTCAACCTATCCCTCTGCCGGGGGTCCTGTGGAATTTTTAATTCGTGGCTTTGGTGATGGTGTTTCAAGCGGAGGCTTCAACTTTTTACTCTACTTTGGATATGTTTTTGTTTTAGCAGTTTATGCTGAAGCATTTGGAAGTTATGCTGCCACTGTACTACCCCCGGAATATTCTAAAATAGGAATGGATATTTTTGCCATTCTCATAATTGTGATATTTACCTTGATTAATTTCTTAGGTCCCAAGGTTGTAGGCAAATCAGAAACTCTGATTGTAGGGATAAAAGTAGCAATACTAACAATATTTGCTATCTTTGGGGTTTTTTTCATTAAACCACATTTATTATCAATTTCCATGCCTAATGTGGGTAATATTTTAACTGGAGCAGGGCTGCTTTTTCTGGGTTATGAAGGTTTTGGTTTAATAACTAACACTGCTGAAGATATAAAAAATCCCCGTAAAAATATACCAAGAGCTTTATATTTATCTGTCCTTCTAGTAATGGTGATCTATATAGCTGTTTCCATAGTCGTGGTGGGAACTCTATCTCTTCCGGATATTGCAAAAAGTGCTGACTATGTTCTAGCATCGGCAGCTGCAACATTTGCTGGTTCTATTGGTTTTACAATTATGGTTATCGCAGCATTATTTTCCACTTCTTCTGCTATTAATGCAACGTTATATGGAGGGGCAAATGTGAGTTATTTAATGGCAAAAAAAGGACAATTACCCGATTTTTTTAATAGGAAATTTTGGATAGATAGTAAAGAAGGCCTATTAATTACCAGCATTCTGGTGTTGTTATTGATATTATCACTGAATCTAAGTAATATTGCCATGATGGGTAGTGCTGCATTTTTACTTATTTATACTGGAGTTAATTTAGCTCATCTTAAACTTTACAAAGAAACAGGTGCTAACAAATACATTNNGGCTATTTTAGGAGGTTTGTTCTCTTTTTCAGTTTTAGCATATTATGAAATTTTCAATTCCCCAATAACTCTCATTATTCTTTGCGTAGTAATTCTCTTTTCGTTTATGTTTGAATGGACCTATCGAAAATTTTCCACAAGAGTACTTAAAACAAGATAAAATTAATTATTTCTTTATTTAATCGAATAGCAGGTGATTATATCATTTAAATTTAAATAGTTCAAGATAATATTTTTTATTATTTTTTATAACATTTAGAAAAAAATTTAGTAAGTTTATATTATTAGACAAATTACTCAAAAAAAAATAGAATAGCAACCAACAACACTAACAACAAAAGAATTATACGAAAAACTCAAC
>PMWA01000075.1 GCA_003166335.1 Methanobacterium sp.
AAGGAAATATGTTAGAAAGTTATCCTTAACAAAAATAATCTCTTATTGAATTCATTATTAGACAAATCACTAAATATAGGAACAAAGCTAAATTTTGAATTCTTTCAGAGACTAAATAATATTTATATTCTTCCAATTTTTTTTTACTTTAATAAGTTCCTAGAATTTTAGTTCCGTAAAGTAAAAATATGAATTATATGATACAATTGCTAAAAATATGAATAATATGAAACAAATTTTTAATATGTATCGTATGATAAGTACGAACAAATGTGATGACGGAGAAGATATACATGGGAAATTACAAAGATAATCTATTTTTTGGCACCGTTAAAGTTGGCGAACGAGGACAGATTGTTATCCCCAAAGAAGCTAGAGAAAAATTTGATATACATAAACAGGAAGTACTCAAAACCAGCTCTGAAGAAGATTTAGAATTATCGCAAGTGGAAATAGAAAAAACTTATTTAAATAAAAAAAATAATTTTGATTAAAATTGCTTAAAGATGGATGGATTTTATTATCCCATAGTTATATAATGGGGTTTATAAATGAACAGATTATAATTACTATAAAGTTTGAATTAAACCTTTAACTTTAGCATCCAAATTATCAGCATGATGCAAAGCAACCGCTTCAGGAGTTTTAGGATCCACCGGTGAACCCCAACCATTCTTAACTTCACCATGATGACTTAATATAAGATGTAACAATTGAGTTGAGAGATCATTAGGCATTTCAATTTCCTTCATTTTCTCTTTAACCATATCACAGGATATGAAGATATGATCAAGTAACTTTCCTTCTTCAGAAAATTCTATCTTCACTAAATCATAATCATAGGCTTTTAATTTACCTACATCATGTAATATTGCCCCCGTGTATAAAAGATCATTATCAAGCTCGGGAAATATTTCACAGGCTGTTTTACAAAGCTTTAAAACTTCCACACTATGCTCCAGCAAGCCACCCATGTAATTATGATGATAAAACTTCGCAGATGGAGAATTAAAAAACTCATCAGTGAACATTTTATCACTGAAAAATGCTTTCAAAAGATTCTTAAGATACACATTTCCCATACCCGCTATAGTACCATCGATTTCAGCGATCAGGTTAGCTTTATCTCTATCTGAAGTAATAACAAAATCATCTATCTCATATTCATCTTCAGATAATTCTTTAAAGTTATCTATTATGATATTATATCTTCCAGAACCAGATGGATACTCATTTACTTTCCCTAATACTCTACAAATATTTCCAATACATATAGCCTCGTATTTACCCTCTACATCTTCTTTTGGAAACATTCGCCCAACAATTCGTCCAGTTTTATCAGTTAAGGTCACATCTATATAAGTACGCCCAGTCTTAGCCTTTTTAAACATCTTATCCGCGATCACGAACTGAGATCTAATTTGTCTTCTGGAATTTAAATTTTCAATAAAGTCTTCATCAGATTTTTTAAACATAAAAAAAAATTCTCCTCATCATTTTTTAATACTTAATTCCGGGTAAACAACATTAATCCCATCATCAGTTAGATTATTAAATTCTTCTGGTTTTTCTGTATGTATTGGATACACTTTTTCTGGTGATATCTCTCTAATCATATTTAATAATTCAACTCCATTAGCATGACCAGAACCATGCATCCCCTCAGTTATTAATGGTAAATTAAAGTGATCTATCCAATTTTTAACTTTTTGGAAGTCAAATTCCATTTCTTCATTAAATGGTTCAGTTTTAGAGTATAAGTAAATTCCATTTTCAGGTTTTATATCTATAAGTTCCTTTAATTCGAAGAAGTCACAACCAAATAGGTAATCTCCAGGATTTTCATGTAAATCCCTATAAGTAATAGTGTTATCCCAATTAAGAAATTTTCTTTCCCAATTCTTATAATCCTGCTCCGTATGATAAGAATGAAGATGTGAAGAAGGCAGCCAATTACCCTCCAAACATGCCAAACACTCATCACCCATCATACCCCAGTCCTTACGTGGTACATAAACTGCCATTTCATCCACCCGGGGATAACCATTTCCATTGAAAAGATTTAACATGTAAGCTAGTTTTAAACTGACGGCAATGATTCTATCAGTATTTTTAGCTACATTATAAAATGTTAAAAACCGATCTAAATCTCTCACCGGAAAACTTACAATAGCCAATCCCCGGTTATTTGAAACCAAATTGGATGCAGTCTTCTCAATAGACTCCTCATTAACATTGCTATCTTTATCTATCCGAGTTCCTTCTGATATAACTGTAGTAGGCTTAAATTTTTTAGCTTCTTTCACAAATTTTTCGGTAAAATCCCGCCTACGACCATGAAACCGTAAATCTCCCGTATAGACTATAGCCTCATCACCTGTATCAACTAAAAACGCGGTAGCCCCGGGAAGTGAATGATCAACTGGAATACTTTTAACTTTAACATCACCCACAGAAAAATCCTTGTAAGGTTCTATAATCCGGATATCTCTCTCAACCATGCATTCAACACCTTTAGACCTTCTATTATCCGGACCTTTCTTAACATTCTTTTTAGGAGTTAAATGAAAAGATTTTTTTAAATTAATCATTTCGCCAAAGGAAGTGCTGCCAGTATCCTCCAAAGTCTTAAGTATCAAATAAGATTCAGGTGTGATAAATATAGGTATATCTTCCCTTAAATGATGAATATAAGCGGAATGATCCATGTGAGCATGGCTAATTAAAACACCATCAACTGAAGGTTCACTTTCACACGTAAGGTTGCAGTGTCTTAAATAATCTTCCCGGTAAATCCCTTTTAGGTCTGGTAAGAGGCCGAATTCCGTAAAGTCCAGTATACCATTAGCTTTTCGGGGCTGTAAAAACTCGGAGAAGTATTTATTAGCAGTAGAAAAACTCATACCAAAATCTAAAAATAATGAACTATTATTATCATTCACTAATACCTTATTCCCGCCAATTTCATCTACTCCACCATAAAAATTAATATTAGTCATTTTAAATCCTCCCTGAAAATTTATATGATCCATAGTATAATATTTAGACTTTTATTTCCCATTAAAGAACTTTATTTAATTTTACTAAAAATTTTTACTTTCTTATTTTAAAGCTTTCTTAATTATTAATAATAAATTTATATTCTTTAAAAAAAAATATATAATAATTAAACGGAAATAATAAAACTAATATATAAATCCTCTAAATGGGGATTCTAGGAAGGATAAGAAAAAATGACCGACAAAGATAAACTATCTCAGATAGAAGAAAGAGCCGATATTATAATTAAAGATCATAATAATGTTTATCTTGAAAAAAAATTGTATACTACCTTAAAAAGGGAATTCCCTACTTTAACAAGGAAAGATTTTCAAGAGGTTTTAAGTCGATTATCGCAGGGTGATTATGTCTTTGAACATGGACTTATAAGACGTTTACCAGCTAAAGAATCTGAAAAATTACTTAAACAGAATGTAGATAAAAAACCTGGAAAAGGTGATTCCGAGATTCAAAGATTACCAGATAAAAGAGGAATATAAAAAAAATTAAATTAATTAAATTGAACTTAACTAATTAAACATAATTTTATCTCTTCTGGAGCATCATAAATCATTAAGCCTCTAAAATAAATCCCAAATAATAAACTAAAACTTCTATTTTTTTTAGGATTCCTAATCAAACATTCACGAATCTTAATCATTTTAATTTTCATTGAAAACTTGTCTATTTTACTACTTTCTCATATAAAGTCGATGACTAGAAGATTATACATCTATGAATTCTATTTTTTTTTACTTTATCAAGTTTTGAACTTTAATTCCCATATTTAAGTATGGGGAGTATTTATTTTTAGTTTAGTAGTACATGAATACAAGTTCCTAAAAAAGGTATTCATTTACACTTGAATGTGTACGTCTCAATAGCATACAAACCATCATTTACAAATAACTAAAAAATTTTTTTAAAAAAAAGGTTGGGGGATTTAGTATTTGAAAATTTATCCCCTAAATTATTTTTTTTTAGCTGGCTGCTACTTTGTATATAGCTTCTGCACATTGAATCATAGTATCAGTGGTCAAACCATAGTAATATTGGATTTCATTGTCTAATAAGAATTGAGCAGGGTCTGCTATTCCTGTGAATGATACTGGATCATAATTATCATCGCTTGCACGTGGTAACCATGCTAAACTCGTAATATTAGTTGCTCCGGACGTATAAATAATGAAGTCCGACCTTGTTCCCAGCAGATCTTTATACCATGTGTCTCCTTTCTCAGCGATTACTCCTGCGTCTGCTCCACCGTATATTTCAACAATAACGGCATTACTAGGCACGTTAGGATTACTCAAAACGCTGTCATGTGTATCGGGACCAATTCCCATGTCATAGGCTGTAATTCCTAAATTTGCTAAAGTACTGATTAAATCATCAATCCTAGCAGTATCCGCTTGGAGACTATTTATATTATCAGATACAATATAAACCGGTCTTAAAACAATGTTGCCTTCTGATGATGCATTTTTTTGAATAATAATTGTCCAAGGTTGTACTGATACATAGTTTGGTAATTTTTGGTTAGTCATTTGGAAGTTCAGTATTTTGCTGAAAGTGTAGATTAAGTTGTCGAAATTCATGGAATTTAACGATGTCGTAACACAGTTGGGTGCTCTCCCATTGGCATTTATGAATGTTAACACACTATTGGCAATGTTTAAGTATTCAGATTTTTGGATATTACCACTTTTAACGGTATCTGTTGAGTTAATAGTTGGATTATTTACAGTTTTTAGGATTACTGATGTGTTTAATGTTTTGTTAATGTTTAAAAGGTTTGCTGTGATTAATTGTAGGAATTCTGGCATAGTTACCTCAGAATTAGAGATTGTAACATAATTAGGTAATCTCTGATCAATTTGCACGAAATTCACGATACGGGCTGAAGCATTATTGATCTCTGCATTGGTGAATTTTATCTGTGTATTTGTGGTTACTGTGCTTGTACTTTCAGGAGATCCGGCTGCTATGTTTTTTGTCGTATTAGTGATAACACTCGTGTTTTGACTAGAATTCCCATTAGCTACATTTGTTGCAGCAAAGGCTGTGCCTGTGCTAAAAAACAATGCTATGGCAATTAAAAATAAAAATGCCATAATTGATTTTCTCTTAATTTTTAACGCCCCCATAGTCATAAAAAAAATTCAAAAAAAGTTTATTTTTTTTAAGACAAGATTATTATTTCTTAATAATCAATATAAAGTTTGCGATTTTTGATTGGAAAAAGGGAAGTTAAATAGCTCTTTTCAGGATTTAAAGCTTTCTTAAACGAGATTGATATAACCTAAATCCAAATATAATTCACCGATTCCTATTTTAGCTAATCAAAACTTTTATACGGTATTTTAACTAATGATTTGTTAATTATATACTATTTTACTCGGATTTTAACTTAAAGTTACAATACTAAGCTTTTATAGACATTTTTTGTAATAATAATTTGTTAGTGAAAATGAAATGTTTATTAAATATTACTCGAAGATTGAAACATAATGTATTATTCAGTTTTAAAAATTATTTTCATAATTTTTAATTGATTTTTTAGCAGTTATTATATTACTATTGTATACAGCTATGTCAGATCATGGTACACTTTAAATTCTCAATCATCAGTTGCTGAATAGAAAAATTTAAGCTTATATTAATCTACAATTAATTAATTGTAAACCTTAAACATTTTCTTTGATAATTTAAGTGGGAGATGATTATTATAATTAGTCACAAGGTCGAACTAGAAAAACAATTAGATCATTTAAGAGAAAATTTGCTGGATTTAACAATGAGAAATCCACTCCTGAACTTTAGACCAGGAGCCAAGTCCATTCAAGTAATAAACGATATAGCACCAGAAATTTATGATCTACTTATATTACAAGAAAAAAAATTACAATTCCTCCCAACAAAACAAGAAGATGAACCTGATAAGGAGTTATCATCTGAAGAAGATGATCCCAATTTAACAGAAGAAGAAGCGGGAATATTATGGGAATTATCTACTCCCGAAGATAATGCAGCTAAAGGTCATCAGGATCTCTTTCTACACACTAAATTTAATTCTATGGAACTTCAAAAGCGTCTTAGATACATAAATCAGCAGGCTAAGAGTGTTTTTGAAGAACAAGGTTATAATATTCTTTATTTAGCTTTAGGATTTCTTGAATGGAGAGAATATCAAGATTCTCAGAAAATACGTAAAGCACCATTAATCCTAATTCCTGTTAAATTAACTAGAAAAAAAGTTGGAGATTCCTTTAAATTAAATTGGACCGGTGAAGATATCCTAACCAACATTTCTCTACAAAGTAAATTAGAGGAACAAGGGGTTTACTTACCAGATTTCGAAATGCTTGAAGAAAAAGAAGTAGTCAATGAATATTTACAAGCAGTTAAAAAATCAGTTTCTAAAATAAAGAATTTTAATGTTTTAAATGAAACATATCTCTCATTTTTCAGTTTCACTAAATTTGTAATGTTTCAAGATTTAAACCCAAAAAGTTGGCCTGAAAGTTATACATTTAATAAAAATCCAATTATAAAAGATTTATTTGATAAAGGTGATGAATCATATGATAAGGGCTTCTCTGAAGAAGATGTAGATAGAAAACTAAAATCTAAGGATGTATATAATGTTTTAGACGCTGATTCAAGTCAAATCGCTGTTATAGAAGATGGTAAATCCGGTCGAAATTTGGTGGTAGAAGGTCCACCCGGAACCGGTAAGTCACAAACCATCGTTAATTTAATCGCGGAGATTATGGCATCAGGAAAAACGGTTTTATTTGTCAGTGAAAAAATGGCTGCACTGGAAGTAGTAAAAAATCGTTTAGATCATATTGGATTAGGAGAATTTTGCCTGGAATTACACAGTCATAAATCAAACAAACTCGAAGTACTAAATCAATTACAAAAAACATTATATGAACCAGTGAAACCTCCAGTATCACTGAAACATAAATTTGATAAACTTGACACTATTAAATCTGAACTTAATAAGTATGCTGAAATAATCCATGAAAATGTAGGAGAACTAGAGTTTTCACCATTCGAACTTTTCGGAATCAAAGAAGAAGCTTTAATACATTTCCAAAAAAAAGAAATGGAGATGCCTTACGTTGAAATGGGAGATCTACGATCCTACACTGATGAAGAATGGAGGGAATCAATCACTAAACTGAGTGACATTACTGAACTCTTAAAAACGCTAAAACCAATATCCCAACATCCCTGGAGATTATCTAGACCTGATATTATACTACCCGCTGACGAGAACAAAATAAACAACCTCCTATATCAATCAATAAACATTTTAAACAACATTAGTAATGAAATAACAACATTAATCAATATTTCAGGTGTTAAAACTCCTAAGAATATGGGAGAATTAGATGAATCACTTGAAATCTCACAGATGATCGCGAATTCTGTTTTAATAGATGAAGAAATCATCAATAATCTTCAGTGGGATGACCCTAAATCCACTGCAAACCGGTTAATAAAAGAATTAAGAGAATTTCAATTAATAATAAAGGATTATAATCCATCCACGTTAGATAAAAACCTTAAATCTATTTCAATTAAATTTAAAAAACTCTCAAATAAAAGATTAAAATTTCTAAGTGGAGATTACAAGAAAACTAAATTAGAAATAGAATCATTTTATTTTAAAGAAACACCCCACAGCGATGAAGATATCCTTACAGACTTAAATCAATTAATTAAATGTAAAAAAATTAGAGATAACATAAGAGCATCAAAAAAAGAGGCTTTAAGTTGTTTTGGTTCACAATGGAAAGGAGAAGAATCAGATCCAGAAAATCTTCATGAATTCACAAGAAGAATCATAAAGTTTAGAAAATTATTATCCGAAGCTAAAATCACCCAAAAATCAATTGAAATTTTGAATTCAGGGCAGAATAAAGTTCAAATTCAACAAAACATAGACAATATTGATAAGTATTATCAAAATCTAATTAATAAGATTGACGGATTTATAAAATATTTGAAAATGGACTTTACTTCTATTTTTCATGTTAATTTTACATCCATACCTTTTGAAAACCTAAAATCTCAGATAGAATCACTACAAACAGAATTACCTAAATTATTAATATGGTCCCAATACTCCGCTCGAAAAAGGGAACTGCCTCAAATAACCAAACCCTTAATAAGATTATTTGAAAATGATAAAATAGATTCAGATGACATAATACCCTGCTTCAAAGGTAACTTCGCAGACAACCTGCTGAAATCAATTTTCATGGAAAACACTGTTCTATCAAGTTTCGTAGGAGATCTTCATGAGAATAAAATAGATAAATTCATTAAATTAGACCAAGAATTACTAATACTCAACCGAAAGAGAATTACACAAGAAATCTCACAAAAAAAACCTATAATCGGTGGAAACACCACTAAAAGATCAGAATTAGGAATACTTCTAAGCGAATTCAACCGTAAAAGAAGACATATGCCCATAAGAAAACTTTTATCCGCCGCAGGTGGGTTGATTCAACAAATCAAACCATGTTTCATGATGAGTCCCCTATCTGTCGCTCAATTCATAGAACCAGAAAATGTGGATAACCTACTATTTGATGTAATTATCTTCGATGAAGCCAGTCAAGTTAAACCAGAAGATGCCCTCGGAGCATTCCTAAGGGGAAAAAATTTAGTGGTAATGGGTGATACTAAACAATTACCCCCTACATCCTTCTTTGAAAACATGGTGGAAGCGGACGATAATGAAGATTACGAATTAAGTTCATTAAAAGACATGGAAAGCATTCTACACTTATGTAAAAAAAGCGGATTTCCCACTAAAATGTTAAGATGGCATTATAGAAGTCGTCACGAATCACTAATAGCAGTATCCAACCATCTATTCTACAGCAACCAACTCCTCATATACCCCTCACCAAGCAATGATTCAGAAAAACTTGGATTAAAATTTATACATCTACCAGAAGCTATCTACGATAGCGGCAGAAACTCGGGAAACATCGTAGAAGCAAAAGCAGTAGTACAAGCTATAATCGAGCATTATCAAACTTATGGAAACACTAAAAGTCTCGGTGTGGGAACCTTCAATCTAAATCAAAGACGCTTAATAGATGATTTCCTTGAAATCGAACGTAAAAAAAATCCTGAGATAGAAGAATACTTCACTGAAAATAAATTTGAAAAATTCTTCATAAAAAACTTGGAAACCATCCAAGGAGATGAAAGAGACGTTATATTCGTAAGTGTAGGTTTTGGATTTGATAAAAACCGTAAACTAAGTCATAACTTTGGACCAGTTAACCGTGAAGGCGGTGAAAGACGGTTAAATGTTCTCTTCACCCGAGCCAGAGAAAAATGTGTTATATTCTCCAACTTCAAACACTCCGATCTCAAACTCGCAGCTAACGCTCCATTTGGGCTAAGAGCATTGAAAACATTCTTAGAATACGCTGAACACCGTCAACTTATAGATTATGAATTACCACTTGAAAACATGGATTCACCCTTTGAAGAAACCGTCTTTGAATTCCTTAAGAATAGTAAATATGAAATCCATAAACAAGTTGGTTGCGCTGGTTTCAGAATAGATCTCGCTGTCGTAAACCCAAATTCACAAGGAGAATACTTATTAGGCATAGAATGTGACGGAGCTACCTATCACAGTTCACCCGTCGCCCGTGATAGAGATAGACTACGCCAACAAGTATTAGAAGGACTCGGCTGGAAAATCCATAGAATATGGTCAACAGATTGGTACAGAAACCGAGAAGAAACCACAAAACGGCTTCTAAAAGCTATAGTAGACGCTGAAAACAGCGAAAACATCACGGAAATCAACATCCAAAAAGAAGAACCATCACCAGAAGAAATAATTGAAGAGTCATTTGAACCTACAGTAGACGATGAAATCTATTCCCCTGAAGAAAGTTTAGATGATGGAATCTATACTCCTGAAGTAAATTTAGAAGATCCAGTATCTAACTATGAAATTTGTAATACTATTACAATCGATAAAACTTCCCCATTACATGAAAAATCATCACTTGAACTATCACGAGCAATAATTCAAATAGTAGATTTTGAAGGTCCCATTCACATTAATGAAGTTATAAAACGTGTACGATTATATTGGGGACTGAAAAAAGCAGGTAAAAGAATCAAAGATGCTATCACATCTGCAGTAGTGGTAGCTGAACAAAATGATGAAATTTTTATCAAAGATAATTTTCTTTATCCATTCAATGGTATAATAAAAGTACGTCGACGAACTGGAGATCCACCGGCAAATATTGATTTAATAAGTCCAGAAGAAATAGAAGAAGCAGTTAAAATAGTTTTAAAAACACAGCACGCTACACCGATGAAAGATTTATATACACAAGTAGCAAGATTATTTGGATTCAAATCCACTAGCAAAAAAACAGCTAATAAAATCAAAACATCGATAAAAAATCTCATAGATGAAAAAGAACTTGTAGAAACATCAAATGGAATGATAAACATACCATAAATAAATAAAATTCAAAATACTAATCATTCTATACCCCTGATGAAATGGGGGGAGGGTGAATATTTCCCTTCATTCATAATTCCAATAGCATTTGGGAAAAACACTTGCCATATTTCTTTTACTTGCACCATCTTTACATAACCTCCTATATAATGATGGTTTTTTATATTTGGAGTATTCTCCTTAAATTAATTAAATTATCCTCGTTTTTAATTAATCTAGGCGGTATGCTTCTTTGGATTGAACCCGTAATACCCAATTGTTTTTCCATCTCTGGTGAAACTGCATGATAAGATCTACCTCTCTTATCTATTTTTCGACTGCTTATTAGCACCGCTTTATCTAATAAAAGGCTTTTAGTTTTATCTCCCACTACAATTACCAGATCATGATAATTATAACTTCTTTTTATATGAGCATTATTATTATAAAGAAAAGAAGTTACTTCTGTTTCACTTTTATTTAATCGGTTAAAGTCAATAATCCTATTTATTGTGAAATAACCTATGATATACAATGCTTCATCAAATATACTATTCTTAAACGGAGTTAAACCCGCATAAAAAACTAAAAGATCATCCTTATCCAACTTCAATAAATATTTTCTTTTACCTTTCAGATCTCCATAAGTAAAAGTTTCAAATTCAGGATCATAATGCAATGGAATATTACTAATTCGTTTAGGGAGATAATACGCAAACGGCCGTCCACTACGTCCTATCGTATTCTTATAAGTCCTTGATTCAGTGGAATCAGGATCATCTTCAGGTATAGGTATATATTCAAATGAACCATCCTCCAATATTGGAGCTAACGCTCCACCACAACCCTTATCAATACCAACCCTTAAAAACATAGCATTACTCATTTATAATCACTACAAAATACTTGTATATCCATTCCAAGATTCCTCGAATATAATTCTCATCCTCTAAAATAAAATAAAAATTTGAATTAAATAAGAATAAACAAATAAATTTTTTCATATCCCTCAAAATAAATATTCATGTCAGGAATCAACTATTAATTTCATTAAATAAAAATGTTCCAAAATAATATTTAAATATTTTTCAGTAGTTCTATAAAACATTTTTTATTTTTTTTGGAGCTAAAATACTTTTTATAAAAAAACCTAAAGAATAAATCTAAAAAAAATTTCCGTATAAATCGGAATATTATAATATCAAGGATTAAAAATTAATAAAATCATTTTATTGTTAAACTATTTTTAGAAACTTTGGAGAAATTCTAGTATATAACCAACTGCTATATCTTGTTGTTCTTCTCTACTAATGGTACTGTTATTATCTCCCGCTTGAACTCCATAATCACCAAAGTTGTAATGATTGCCACCAGGTATGGTTACAAAAGTTGTATTAGCTGGGAATTTATTAAGATTTTGATATATATCTTGACTGGTTGTGAGATTATCAAGTGAACCTCTAAGTGATAATGCTTTAAAAGTAGCATTGGAAGCATTTTCATCGGGATAAGCACCTAAATATATAACGCCTTTAATTTTATTTTGATGATTTAATGCATAGTCCGATGCAAAAACACCACCCAATGAATGGCCCGCAATTACCCAGGTACTTATTTCTTTATGTTGAGCTATGACTTGATCAGCTTTATTTACATCAAAAATTGCTAAGTTAAAAGGCATTTTCACGATTATAGTAGTATAACCATTAGTAGCAAGTTGAGAAGCGATAACAGAATAAGATTCAGCCTGAACTTTAGCACCCGGATAAAATATTACTCCAGTACTACTCTGATTATGAGTAGGAGTAAATGTAATAAAATTACTATTATCAACTACAGTATAATTATCATTTGAGCTAAGCGCTGCTAAAGCTATACTATCCGCATGATAATAATCAGAAACATAATAAGTAAAACTGGCTCCTGCTATTAGAACAACAGCTAAAACTATTATAAGAATTAACTTATTTTTAGATTTAATAAATTTCATTATTTACTACCTTTTATATTTGAAATCAACACTCCAATAAACATTAGATATATTATAGGGTTGTTAAACAGTCTGATAAATTTTCTCCAGTCACCGGTGCGGTCACAGAAATCTTAGATTTCTGATGATTGCCACCGAAAATATAATTAGCTAATATTCTAAATCTTTTGTTCAAGGCAGAATTATAATCTGCTTCTAAATCAACCTGAGCCACTATATAAACATCAAATTTTCTAATCTCAATATTTCCATCCATACTCTCAACATTATAACTTGGACTTTCAATTGGCCAATAAAAAAACCCTCCATTATGTTAATTATGTATATTTTCTGTAAAGAATTTTTTCATAATAACTGAATTCAATGAAAAAAATATAATTAAATGGTTAAAAAAATATTTAAAATAAAAAAAATTTAACATTTTTTTTAAAAAATCGATGAAATAAAATTTTTAGGTGGATTTTCAAAATGCAAAAAACTCTAATAATTTATGAAAGTAAATATGGAACTACTGAAAAGATTGCCAAATATTTATCTCTAGTTTTAGGACCTGCAAAATATTGTAAAACAACCGAATTTAACGGGGAATATAAAGATTTTAATTTAATCATACTGGGATCTCCCATCTACACTGGAAAAATAGTGCCTAAAATATCTGATTTTATTGAAAAAAACATTGATTGGTTAAAAACGAAGAAAATTGCCCTATTCTGCACCTGTATAAGTAGCAAAGATGGTGATGAAAATTTAATTAAACTCGAGAAAACTTTAAGAAATGTTCTCACGAAAAAAGCTTTAGGGGGAATATTAGAACTTAATAAATTAAATGAGGCGGATTCACTAGCTTTAAAAGAATTCAGTAAGATAATAGGATTCAATTTTGATGATATAGATAATTTTAATTTAGAAGAAGTCATAAACTATGCCCTTGAAATTAAATCCTTAAAAGATGATTTAAACCCATTAATGCCATATTTACAACTCAAAAACGCCATAGAAGAATTTTTAAATAGTCACAATACATGCACACTTTCCACATCCTATAAAGAAAGAGTCAGATCAACACCAATAGAATACACTTATAATAACGGTTTTATTTACTTAATAAGTGAAGGTGGAGAAAAATTTGCTAATTTACTACTGAACAACAAAGTTTCTATGGCAGTTTATGAGGATTACAGTGGAATGAATAATCTAGCGGGGATGCAAATAACTGGCATAGCATCAATAATTGAAAAAAATAAAGAAGAATACAAAGATATAATAATTATGAAAGGTTTAAACTTAAATTTTATCAATAATATGGCTGTGAATATGAATATTATAAAAATAAAGATATTAAAAATTGAATTTTTATATTCCAAATTTAAAAAATTGGGTTACGAGCCTAAACAAATCTTCATCTACGATTAAAAAGTAAAAATAAGTTTATTTTAATGAGTTAAAAATGACGGTTTTTTTTAGGATTATTTGACTACCATTAAAAATTAAATTAATTTCCTAAACTAATTTAAGAAAATTGTAAAATAATAGGTTAATTACTTTTGTAATAAACTGGGAGGTGTTAATTTGGATGATGAAGATGAAATTAGGAATATGAGTAATAAAGAGCTTCACGAAAAATGTATGACGTTTTTCTTTGATATTACAAGTCTGTAAAGATAAACCGGTGCTGCTTACTGCTGAAGAAAAAGATAAAGCTGAATCTTTATTTAGAAAATCTATTAGCAGGATGGAAAACTCTACTGATTCAATTGATCTTCTTAGATCTTGTGCTTTTGCTCTTCTAAACCTTATTAAGGAATCACATGACAAAGAAAATGATATTCCATCCTGGATTCGTGATTGGAAACCAAAATAAATATTCCGCTTTATATTCTACTTATTTGTCTGGTTTAGTTATGAAATGGATGAGAGCATTTTTTTTAATATTCCTCAAGTAATATTCATATATTCTGACTGGAAAATTGAGATTAACTTATTTGATGAGAATAAAGACCCTTATAAATCCCTTGAGGAACATTAGATTTTAGTAAAACTTTTTTAGATCCTTTCCAAGTATTTTAACTCTTTGAATCTGATGGTGTATTTAGTTCCATGACTGCTGTCCAGTTCTATTGAACCATCAAGCTGATTTACAAGTGAATTTATTAATTTAAGTCCTAAAGTAGATTCCACATTTCTAAAATCAAGATTCTCAGGAAATCCAATACCATCATCACTGATTACTAATTCATACTCTTCATCATGGGAATGTAGGTATACCGATATATCACCAGTTTTATCATCTGGAAATGCGTATTTCAAGCTGTTAGAGACGAGTTCGCTTATTATTAAACCAAGCGGTATTGATGTGTCAATATTTAAATAAATTTGGTCAACATTTATTTTAGGTATGTTGGTGTTGTGATAAGAATGAAATAATGTAGTGGTTAGTCTTTCTATGTAGTTGGAGAAGTTGATACCACTTATATCTTCGGATTGATAAAGCATTTCATGTATCGTAGCCATGGATAATACTCTATTCCTGCTCTCCTTTAAAACACTCAAAGCTTTCGCGTTTTCTTGCACGTAAACTTCTTGAAGGCTTAACAATGATGAAATAATTTGCAGGTTATTTTTAACCCTATGGTGAATCTCCTTTAATAAAATATTTTTTTCTTCCAACGCCTTGGTGATTTTCTCCTGTGCTTTTTTAGCTTCAGTTATATCGCGTATAGACTCTATAGCACCTGTAATGTTATAGTTATTATCATATAATGGAACAGCTTTAATTCCGAGTATATGATAATCACCCATTAAATAGACATTAACCTCAGCTAAAAGAGCATTTCCATCTCTTCTAATAAAATCATAATCCTTCTCAACTTCTTTATCATAATTTAACACGAGATCAATTAATACTGGTTTTCTTTTATTAAAAAAGGGTACAGCATAAGCATAATTCCCTTTACCTAACATTTCATCAGCTTTGACTCCGCTCATCTCCTCAATAGCCCGATTCCAAGCAATTACCCTACTAAATCCATCAATAACAAATGTAGCATCAGGTAAAAACTCGATAATTTCAGATAAACCCTGTTCATATTCTTTCAGTAATTTAACATTATAATATTTTGATTTAAAGCGAGGCGAGCTTCTAGTGATGGTATTTTTAATTGTACGAATTAAAATCTTGTCATTGAATTCACCATGAACTAAATAATCCTCTGCACCATGCTCCACAGTTTGCTGTCCAATATGCTCATCAAAATCAGTTGTCAATGTAATAATAGGCTTATCGGGATATTTCTCATATAATATACTGAATGATTCTAAACCGTCCTCATGAGGTAGTTGTAAGTCGAAGATAATAATATCAAATTCATTTTCAGCAAAATAATTCAAACTTTCCGCTAGAGTTTTAGCGATAATTAATTTAAACTTATCCTGATCATTCAGCATTTCCACTATTAAATTAACCCTAGAAACATTATTTCCTATTAAAAGAATCCGAATTAAGGGATTATTATTCAACAGATAAAAATCCCCCAAGTATTCAAATACAACAGCCACACATCGAAACTTTTTTTTTATTTAATTTAAATATATAAATTCATTATACTAATTTCTATACTCCTTCTATCCATTGAATTATGAAGTTTATCACATCTTCATCTACATGACCCTCAATAGTGTACTCCTTAGGAGTTGATTTACCCTCACCCGCAATAAACAAATGATTCAAATTCGGGAAAATTTTGAAAGATGCATTTTCATTCTTATTAAGAGCAGTTTTCCAACCTTCAAAGTCTTTCATGGATAAAACCTGATAATCACGCTCACCCTGAAGAACTAATATGGGCATATTTAAAGTTTTCACTGCATCTGAAGATTTATTTTTATTTAAATCTTGCCAGTAAGCTAATGGAACCCCTAAAGGCAAGTCCTGCGGTGAAATATTATCTGAAATTTCAGATTCCTTCACCCGATCCACTTTAACCTTCAAATTTTCAAGATCCGCCTTCTGTTGTTCAGTCATCTTGCCCTCCAAATTGTAGAGGTAAGTAAATTGATCTAAAATAGTATCTTCCAATGGACGAGTAATCCCAGCCATGATGATTAATCCCGCTAAATCATGATCCTGACCGGCTATACGGGGTGCAACAGTTGCACCCAGACTGTGACCCAACAAAAAGACGCGTTTGGGATTTATACCCTCAGTTTGACGCATTAATTTAATTGAAAGCAGTGCATCATCAATAACCTCCCCCTTAACCGTCATCTCCGCCACCTGATCAGGAGTAAACTTTTTAGCATATATTAATGTCCTCTTATCATACCTTAGTACGGCTACTCCTTGTGAAGCTAAACCCCATGCCAGATCACGGAATATTTTGTTAGGACCAATAGTTTCATCCCTATCATTGGGCCCAGACCCATGAACCAACACCACCCCAGGAGAAGACCTAGAAACATTAGGCAACGTCATTGTACCCGGTAACATCCATTCACCCTCACCCACAGTAACATCAACTTCATGAAAGCTGGATTTTTTAACATATGCTGGTGGATTATAGGCAATTTGAACGGGGTTAATGTTTAATCCGCTGATCTGACCTTGATCATTGAAAACGAATTGTATATCAATAACAAGCCGTTGAAATTCGATTTTGATAACCACAATCTTATAACTCTCCATTTCTGCTGTGCGAATTAGAGTTAGATGCAGTAAACTTCCGGCATCACTGACCAAACCTTCCCATGATTCCTTCAATTTGTTTATTCCAAAAACAGTTTTCATCTGATCATCAAATTGACTAATAGCACCTTTATAATCTGCCCGTAATATTCGATTAATAAATATACGAGCCTTTAAATTTAAATCTTCAAAAGATTCTCCACTCATATTCTACCTCCCAACTTTACTATTAACTAACCGGATAAATAGGTAAGTATAAATAAAAACCCATTTTTTTGTCTATAAAACCATAATAATCTAAGAGCTTTCTTTGGACTCATATTAAATAATTTCAGTAATCTTTAATAGGGATTTTTATAAAACCTTTAATCAATTTACTGATGCTAAAAGTTATATCTAATTATTACTATTAACTATTGTCTTTAAACATTTATTATCCTTAAAAAAAAAGACGTTAAAATAGTTAATAGGTTATCATAAAAAATATTTGAAATTATCATATTATTCATGCAAAAAATATGTTAAATCAAAATTTTCTCTTAAAAAATATGTTTAAAAAAACTTTTTTAAGTCGCTGATAAATTTTTACACTTTAAATATAATTAATGTCAGTTATAATGGAAACTGCACCTAAATAATCATTACTTGAATTAAATAAGGTATTTGTTGAAGCAACTGCACATAGTATGCTTCCTTCTTTATTTATAAATTGTAATTCCTGTGTATCTCTTGATATATTCCTAATTTTTTTCATGTGATCATTAAAGATTTTACGTCCTTTCCTATCCATAAAATCGAATATTAATCTATTAATCATTTCATTAACCTTATAACCCAACATTTCAGCCATATGCTGGTTAACATAATTTAATTCATTATATGGATTAATTCTAAACACACCGGATCGGTTATTCTTCACTATGATTCTATATCTTTCTTCACTTTCCTCTAATTCCTCTACTAAGCGTTTATGTTCGATAGCATAGTGTATGGAGCGATCAAGTAATATACTATCCAGATAAGATTTAATTAGGTAATCTTCAGCACCTTCACCCAATGCATTGATGGCTAATTCTTTATCAGATAAACCGGTGAGTAATATTATAGGAACTGCCGATGCAACATTTTGGATGCAATTAAATGATTCAATCCACAGACTATCAGACAAATCTAGATCCAGGAGTACTATATCGAAATCATCCTTAGATAAATGCTTCAAACCATCATTTAATAATTTAACATGATCCACCTTAAATAAAGTTACTTCAATTTCTTTAAGCATTTTACGAATAATCAGCGCATCATCCGAATTACCTTCGATTAATAAAACTTTAATAAGTTTCTTCATAAAAAAATCTCAGTTTAAATATTCTCAAACCATAAAATCATTTGACATATTTCCAAATCAAAATATTTATAAAATTAATAGATAATTCATTCATTAAATTTTTTTCTAAATACATCAAACTTACTCCTAAATCCTCAAAAATAAACTACTATTATAAAACAAGACAAAAAAATCNNAAAAAAATCAAATATAAACCTAACATTTTATTAATCTAATATTATTCCATATTATAATACAGAAATCTTTCAATTCCGGTGTAGACTTTAAAATATAAATTATTTTGAATCTTACTTTAGTAATGAAATCAAGTTTCCATTTAATTATCAAAATAATGATTAAAATAACTTTAAAAAAAACGAATCTGCATTATTCAGAAATTTAGAATAATTCTTTTCCAAATTTATGAGTTAATCTATATTTCAAATCCCTTATTTTTCATCTTTCAATTTAGAATTAACCTTTTTAATAGAAGAAGAACCTTTATCCAACCTAACCTTCCCCTGAGATGATTTAACATCATTATTTCCTAAATTTCTAAATTTATTTTCCATAATAGAATTTAAAAAAGAGTAATTCTTCTTTAAATTCTTAGTTACATCTTTCAAATTAGAATCATCCCCTTTAACAGAGGAATAACTTTTATCCAACCTAACCTTCCCCTGAGATGGTTCAACATCATTATTCACTAAATTTTTAAATTTATTTGCCAAAATAGAATTCAAAAACGTATAATTCTCCTTTAAAATCTCCTCATCAGAATCAGATTCAGAATAAAAATTCCAATCAATGTTTTCCAAAACAGAAAACTTTTCTTCCAACTCCATCTTCTCTTTTCTAAGTCTAGAATTATCTTCATCCAACTCTTCATTTAATAATGTAAGATCAGAATTAATTCTCTTTAAATCCGCATTATCAGATTCAAATTTAGAATACTTATCATCCAAATCAGAATTAACTTCATTCAACTTCGAAATTTCATCCTCCAATTCAGAATTAATCTCTTTAACAGAAGAAAAACTTTCCATCAATCCATCTTTCTCTATTTTAAGCTTAGAATTATCTTCAACTAACTTATTTTTCTCTAAAATTAAATCAGAATAATTCTTCTCTAAATCCATATATTCAGATTCAAATTTAGAATACTTAACATTCAAATCAGAATTAATCTCTTTCAACTTCCCATTTTCATCCATTAAACTAGAATAATCTCCTTTAATAGAAGAAATAGTTTCCATCAATTCATCATTTTCTATTTTAAGCTTAGNNTTCAATAGAAGAACACTTCTCTTCTAATCTCTCTTTCTCCTGAGATAATTCAGTATAATTATTCTTCAAACTTTTATAAGTATCCTTCAAAATAGAATAATTATCCTTTAAACTCTTATTTTCAGAATCTAATTCTACATAATCTTCTGAATTATTTTCTTCTAAAGATGAATACTCTATTTTCAACTTAGAATATTCTTCTTCTAGCTTATCTTTCGCTAATGATAAATCAGAATTAATTTTCTCTAATTCCTCAAATTTAGATTCAAATTCAGAATACTTATCTAACAAACCAGAATTAATCTCTTTTAATTTCCTATTCTCATCCTTTAATTTAGAATTAATCCCAATTTCTTCTAAACCCTCTTTCTCTTGAGATAATTTACTAAAATTTTTTTTCAAACTTTCATAATCAGTATTCAAATTAGAATAATTCTCTTTTAAACTCTTATGCTCTGACTCTAATTTAGAATAAATATTATCTAAATCATCAACTTTTAATTTTAAATCTGATATTTCATGTTCCAATGAAATATTTTCCTGTAAAAACTCCACAACATCATCATAATACTTTAAATCACCATCGCACTGACATTTAGAAAAATCTCTAGCAGATTCATCTTTCTGAAGCTCATAATACCCTTTACACTTAGCACAAACCAGATAACCCATTAAAACCATCCCTATTATAATTATTTAATTATGGAATAGTAAATATAAAAGATTGACTACAATAAATGATAATATAACAAGGATATATATATTAAAGTTTAGTAAAATGAGTTTCTTTAATAAACAAAAATTAATTAGAAAAAGAATCTTAAATTTTTAGATTCATTTTTGTAGACTAAAAAAAAGCAAAAAAATAAATATATTAAAATAAAAGATTTCATTATCTTAACGATTAGTTATACTTGGTGTTTTTGGGGTTATCATGTAGTATGGGAGTCCACAACTCGGCTTCAATTCCCAACCAAGTTTTGTGGGCCCGTAGCTCAGTCTGGCAGAGCACTTGGCTCTTAACCAAGATGTCGCGGGTTCAATCCCCGTCGGGCCCGTTCTATTTTTTTTGGATATTGACCAGGGTATGTATATTAGATTATAATTGCTTTTGCAACTGTAATCGGAACCCTTAATCGGAGTTCTAGTTCTAATAAGCTTATTAAATTTAGCTCTATATTTTCAAAAACGTTACTTGCCATTTAATAAAAAGTTAATATTTATCATTTTATTCTTCTTAAATTCTGATTTTTTTTTTAATTCAAATTTAAGTTCATTTGGCATTGATTGGGTTGAGATTGGGGTGTGACGTTGGTATAACTATTTAAGCCTTGAATAGTAATTTAAGACATAATTAAAAGTTTAATAGGATTTTATAACTACCAACAGGTATTTATAATAAAAAATGATTATATTTGGAGGTTTATCAATTTATGGGACTTTCTGCAACTTTGATGAATATTGCGATTAATTTAACAAATAACTTAGGTTATTGGGGTATTTTTTTGGGGATGACACTTAATATGACTGGTGTAGAACTTCCTAGTGAAGTAATAATGCCCTTAGCCGGATTCGCCGTGTTCCAAGGTAAAATGACTCTTTGGGGAATAACCTTAGTAGCTGCTACAGCAGAAGTATTAGGAGCTTTAATAATATATTTCATAGCCTTAAAAGGCGGAAGACCATTCCTCGATAAATATGGTAAATACTTCTTATTAACACCCAGTAAACTTGATCGTGGAGATAAATGGTTTGAAAAGTACGGTAATGAAGCTATTCTAATCGGCCGGTGTATTCCTATAGTTAGAAAATTGGTTACTGTCCCAGCAGGATTAGCTAGGATGGATCTTAAAAAATTCGTAATCTACACTTTCTTAGGGTCTTTACCCTACGCTTTTGTTTTAGGATATTTGGGTTACATTTTAGGACCTAATTGGAATATCATTGAATCTTACTCTGGCATTTATGATATTATAATATATGTTGGAATAATAGTAGTAGTTGGTTTTGTAGCGTATAAGATCATCCGATCAAGTGATGTTATTAAACAATTAAATGTTTTTAAAAATTAAGTAAAAAAAAAATGCAGCTTATTTCCTTTACTACTTTTTTTGTCATAAAACGAATCCTAGGAATCTTAAAGGATAAAACTTTTATCCAAAAAAAAATAAATCTAAAAAATTTTTCTCCATTCCGTTAGACTGAAAAAATATACATAAGTTATACCAGAATTAAAAAAAAATAATGATTATTTTACGTATATGTGGAGGGTGAAGTAGAAGGTTGAACCTTTTCTAAGTTCGGATTCATCTTTTAAACTCCGAAACTCGAAAAAGTACTTTTAATCTAAGATATGATATTAACAGGAATCGTTGCTCCACTTAAAACTTTTTCTGTGGTGCTTCCGGTTATTAATTTTTCTATTCCATGTTTACCGCATTTTCCCATCACCACTTGGTCTATGTCTTCTTCTTCTATGGTTTTGAGAATCACGTCAGCAGGTTTGCCTTCTTTAATTAAGTTAGAGGTGTTTATCAATTTACTTATATGGCTTTTTTTGTCTTCTATTTTTGCTTCAAATTTGTTTACAGCTTTTTTTCCTTCTTCCATTAGATCTTTATCCATTTGTTCCCTGAGATCATGTTGGCGGATGGAATTGATGTAATCAGTGTCGATCACGTATAAAAAAAGGATTTCCGCTCCACTTATATTTGCAAGGGATATTGCATATTCTCCTGCTTTTTCTGCATTTCCTGATCCATCCGTAGGTACTAATATTTTCTTATGCATAGCATTTACCTCCTTAATAATAATTATTTTCAAATGATAAAAATTATTTCTTATTCTTCACCGTAAAACCATTTTAATAGATTGCATTAATTTCTTTTATTACTCTATTCAATTATTCGTTTAAGCTTTTTTTTAGGAAGTATGAGACTAATGTTAGGGTCATAATCATAAGTGATAGATTTGCTATTGTTCCAGATATTAGGGGATTTCTTAAATATGGTAGAGTAACCATGTAAATGGCAATTGCGATAATTTCGAATCCTATTATTGTCCCTGTTAATCCTGTAAGATAGATTATGTTTTTAAAAATCGTCAAAATATTTTTCACCTAATAAAATTTAGAAAGGTTTTTTACGAGAAACTAAAGAGTAAAGTTTTTTTTTTAATAATATTATTTTGCTCTCGTAGTTAACCATCATAATTTTATGTAGAAAAATAGTTGAAAGTATTATTCATTGTAAGTTCCAAAAATATGCAAAGCCACCACTAGAATAATTAACATTATTAATTGTGGATATACATCAGAAAATGAAATATTATCTCTTACTAAAAAATTTCTATTAAAAAATGGACAGGTAAAATGAACCCAAATACAAACTCCAGCCACTATTCCGTTTATCTCTAATCTCTTCTTTTCTTTCTGTATGGCTTGGTATTCTTCGTCAAAATTAGTTTTAGCTTTACTGCTTAGAAACCCAGAACCCAGCTTATACACTTGGGAAATTGATAAAATATTTTTATAATTCTTCCGGTACTTATACGCTGATTTACGCCAACTTTCACGTTTAGATTCCTGACTACAATTTTTAAGATCAGAAGAGCAATATTTCTGATTAGGTTCAGTTAACTTCGAATGGATCACCGCACCAATTACAATATTTTATTAAAGTTAATTTTTTACTCATACCCTAATTCACCTTAACAAATAAGAATAATGTATTATTTAGTTTAAACCAAAATATACTTTAATAATTTCCATTAAGTTGAATTATATTTTATAATCTCATAATTAACCATCATAATTTTATGTCAAAAACAAATAAAAAATATTAACGAAAAATTGACTTTTTCCCTGCCGAAAGAGACATCTTTAATCAGTTAATAATTTATTAAGTTTTCAGTATTTTTTATTTTAATTAAATTAATTCATAAATTTTATATAGAAAAATGAACTTATATAATTTATATGGATATGGACCTTGAAACTGGATATATCTTATATAATATTCATAAACTAGAAAATATAAACATACGTAAATTTAATTGCTCTTAGAATGAATAAATATCGTTTATTTTACTCAAAAAGGTATTATATCCTTAAGAACATCTTTTACATCTTTTTTAGGAAGATTCATATCTAATAAAATAAGATCAGTTCGGGGAATATCAGAATACTCCTCTTCCCGATGTAACATTTGCACTGCTATTTTACCGTCTTTTGCATGATAAATATTATGGGAGATATTAAATTCGTTTAAAATTTCCATAATCAGATGTGCATCACCAGGATTATCATCAACAATCAAAATATTAGGATTAACAATCATCATACTTTCTCAAAAAATAATAAAATAACGTTGTATAATTGATGGATAACACTTAGTATAAAAAAAAATAATGTTCATCTAAAAAAAAATTTTGAAATTATTTCTTTTTTTCTAGTTTCATGGGGATGGTAAAGTAAAAAGTTGAACCTTTACCCAGTTCGGATTCCACCCATATTCGTCCGCCGTGTCTTCTTATTATTCTTTTGTTTATGGCTAGTCCTATGCCTGTTCCTTCATACTCTTCTTTGGTGTGCAGCGTTCGGAATATCTTGAAAATCTGTTCACTGTACTCTGGTTTCATACCTATACCATTATCCTCAACCGAAAATAGCCAGTGATCATCTTTCTTTTGGGCGGATATGTATATTTGAGGTGTCTCTGAGCTTCGATATTTCAGGGCGTTGCCTATGAGGTTCTGGAATAGTTCTACCATTTGCCTGTAATCTGCACAAATCTTAGGCAAGAATTCACTGGTGAAAACAGCCTGATTTTCTTCAACCTCTATTTCCAGGCTAAATAAAACATCACCGAGAACTTTCTCTAAATCAATATTCTCAAATTTATCACCTTTAGTATTAATCCGAGAGTAAGCTAAAAGATCATTTATTAAATCTTGCATCCGTTTAGCACCATCCACAGCAAAATTAATATACTCCAAGGCG